>JAEZGJ010000219.1 GCA_023416965.1 Pseudomonadota bacterium
GGGCGATGGGGCCGAGATGGGCGAGCTCGCCCATGACCGAGATCGGATAGGCCGGGACCCGGCCGTATGTCGCCTTGATGCCGGCGACGCCGCAATAGGCGGCGGGGATGCGGATGGAGCCGAGCCCGTCGGAGCCGAGATGGAAGCGCCCGATGCCGAGGGCGGCAGCCGCGGCGCCGCCGGAGGTCGAGCCGCCGGCCGTGCGCCCGGGGTTCCACGGGTTGCGCGTATGACCGGTCAGCGGCGAGGAGGAGAGGCCGATCCAGCCGAATTCCGGCATGGTCGTGGTGCCGAGGATGACGAGGCCCGCATCCTTGCAGCGGGCGGTGACCGGCGCGTCGAAGCCGACGGGGTCGCGCGGTACCACCTTCGAGCCCTTCAGCGAGGGCCAGCCCGCCACCGCCATGTTGTCCTTTACCGTGACGCCGACGCCGTCCACCGGGCTCAGCGGTTCACCCTTCGCCCAGCGCGCCTCCGATTCGCGGGCCCAGGCCAGCGTCCGCTCCCGGTCGATCAGCGCGAAGGCGTTGATGCTCTCCTGGCTCGCCTCGGCCCGGTCGAGGGCGTCCCTGGCCGCTTCCACCGGCGACAGGGTCCGGCGCCGGAAGGCGTCGGCCAGCGCGAAGGCGTCGAGTTCGGATATGGCGGTGGAATAGATCGGCATGACGGCACTCCCGGCGACGAGGCTGCCACGACAGGACGGCCCGGCGTAAGGGGGTGTCGCGACCACGTGTCATGCGGAGCGCCGGCGCTTCCTCCGCCTCGCCTTGATCTCGGCGATCCGCTCGACGTCCTCCACCTGCAGGTAGCGGCCTCTTTCTAGGATCTCCAGCGTGTATTCCTCGTAGGTGAGGCCGAGCCGGTCGGCCTTCTCCATGCGGAACCGCATGACATCGGCCGAGACGCTCTTCCACGCGTCCCGGTGCGCCCGCTTCCAGTGCAGGAAGACGTGAGGGTCGCCTTTGCCCCAGGGCGGGCCGTCATAGTCGTCGAGCGGCGGCCCGCCATTGTGGCGCGGCACGGGACCCGGCTGCGGTGCGACCGCCTCGACGGAATCCCAGTCTCGGGTGGCCAGGGGGAGCCTGCGAAGCCGCATGGGATCATCCATTCTCAGGTGGTGGATGATGATTCCACCATCGTGGAATATGTGCAAGTGCGTGTCGTGCGTCCGGCGCCGGTGTAAGGGGTGTGGCAGACAGCCGGAGAACATCATGGACGCTGTGGACAACTGGGGCGACCGCGCCCGCTTCGGCCTCTTCATCGTCGGACGCGAGGTTGTGCCCGAGGCCGAGTGGTGGGCGATGCGCCCGCCCGGCGTCTCGGTCCATGCCGCCCGCATCACCGCCGCCTCGCCGTGGGCGCCCTGGAAGGCAGACCGCAGCGGAGCGATGCTCGCCGCAGACCTCTCCCGCGGCTGCCGGGACTTCACCGCCATCGCCGTCGACGTCGCCGTCCTTGCCCATTCCTCCAGCAGCTTTGTCGGCGGCCCCGGCTGGGACGAGGCGGCAGTCGAGGCTCTTGCTGCCGAACTGCCCGCCGGCACCACCGCCACCACCAACGGCCTCGACATGCGCCTGGCGCTCGCGGCCCTGGGGTCCAAACGCCCGTTCCTCGTCATGCCGGCCTGGATGAGCGATGCCCTCGTCGCCTCGGCCGTCGCCTATCTCGGCGCCCACGGCTTCGCCGTGTCGGCCGCCAGGCGCTACGAGCCGCCCGCCAAGTGGAGCGGCATCGCGCCCGACGGTCTCTATCCCGCGGGCATGGCGACCGATCAGGACACGGCCTCGCTCTTCGGCCAGGTGGTGCGGGAATGCCCCGCGGAAGCCGATGCCATCCTCCTCGCGGGCACCGGGCTGCGCTGCGTCGCCATCATCGAGGCGCTTGAAAAAGCCCTCGGCCGTCCGGTCGTTACCGCCAACCAGGCGAGCCTCTGGCGCGCCCTTCAGGCCGCCGGCCTCGGTGTCGGCGTCGACGGCTACGGCGTCCTGCTCCGCGGCTGACGCCCCGCGCCCGGGCAGGGCCGCCTTGCCCGCGGCGCACTCCTCCTCCGCGTCCCGATCGGCATGATGCCCCTTCCTCCACCGCAGGCCCCGTTCCCATGATCACCCACGATACCCAAGCCGCGCTCGACCGTCTGATGCGCTTCCTCGCCGTCGAGGGCGTCACCGGCCAGGAAAAGGCCATCGCCGAGGATGTCGCCAGGGCCCTGGTGGAGGCCGGCGTGCCGGCCGAGGCCATCGCCTATGACGATGCCAATACGCGCATTCCCCTGCCCACCGAGACCGGCAACCTGATCGTCAAGATCCCCGGGCGCGGCGCGCTCAGCAACGGCGAACCGCTGCTCTTCTCCACTCATCTGGACACCGTGCCGCTCTGCGCCGGCGCCAAGGCCCGCATTGTCGGCGACAAGATCGTGTCGGGCGGCGACACGGCGCTGGGCGGCGACAACCGCACCGGCTGCGCCGTGCTGGTCTCCCTCGCCGCGGAGCTGGCGAAGCAGAACCTCGACCATCCGCCGCTGGTGCTCGTCTTCTGCGTGCGCGAGGAGAGCGGCCTCTGGGGCGCCCGCTACATCGACCTCGACATGGTGGGGCCCGTGGCCATGGGCTTCAACTACGACGGCTCCCGTCCCGCCGACGTCGTCACCGGCGCTGTGGGCGGCGACGGCTGGTCAGCCGAGATCTTCGGCCGCGCCTCCCATGCCGGTGTCGCGCCGGAGCGCGGCATCTCCGCCAGCATGATCGCCGCCATGGCGCTGGCCGACGCCCAGGCGGGCGGCTGGTTCGGCAAGGTGGTGAAGGGCGACAAGGCCGGCACCAGCAATGTCGGGACCGTGGCGGGCCGCGACGGCCGCGGGGCGGGCGATGCCACCAACGTCGTCACCGACTATTGCTACGTGGAGGGCGAGAGCCGCAGCCACGACATGGCCTTCGTCGATGCCATCACCGACGCCTTCGAGGCCGCCTTCAGGAAGGCTGCCGCCACCCTCGTCAGCAGCGAGGGCAAGACCGGTCGCGTCGAGTTCAAGCGCCAGCGCAAGTATCACTCCTTCGCCATCGACCGGAACGCGCCCGTCGTCCAGCGGGGCATCCAGGCCCTCGAGGCCATCGGCCTCACGCCCAACCCGCGCCTCGTCAACGGCGGCCTCGACGCCAACTACCTGACGCTCCACGGCATCCAGACCGTGACCTTCGGCGCCGGGCAGAACGAGGCGCACACGGTCGACGAGTGGGTCGACATTCCCGCCTTCCAGAACGCCTGCCGGCTCGCCATCGCGCTGGCGACGGCGCGCTGACGATGACGACTAGGGGTGCCGCCGGTCCGCCGGCGGCGCCCGCACCAACCAGAACAGAGCCGCCGGATGCGCGGCCGCCAGGGAGAAAGTCCATGCCTTCTCAACGCCCCTATCGCGGCGTCTTTCCGGTCGCGCCCACCATCTTCCACGAGGACGGCACCCTCGATCTCGACGGCCAGCGCCGCTGCGTCGACTTCATGATCGACGCGGGGTCTCAGGGCCTCTGCATCCTCGCCAATTTCTCCGAGCAGTTCGTCCTCACCGACAACGAGCGCGAGACGGTCATGCAGGCCGTCCTCGCCCATGTGGCGGGCCGCGTGCCGGTCATCGTCACCACCACCCATTTCGCCAGCCATATCTGCGCCGAGCGGTCGCGCCGCGCACAGGACCTCGGCGCGGCCATGGTGATGGTCATGCCGCCCTATCACGGCGCGACCTTCCGCGTCGGCGAGCCGGCCATCGAGGCCTTCTTCCGGAAGGTGTCCGACGCGATCTCCATCCCGATCATGATCCAGGATGCGCCGGTCGCGGGCACGCCGCTGTCGCCGGCCTTCCTGGCGAAGATGGCGCGCGAGATCGAGAACGTCGCCTATTTCAAGATCGAGGTGGCGCAGGCCGCGGCGAAGCTCCGGACCATCCTCGAGCTCGGCGGCAGCGCCATCGAAGGGCCCTGGGACGGGGAGGAGGCCATCACCCTCATGGCCGATCTCGATGCCGGCGCCACGGGCTCGATGACCGGCGGGGGCTATCCTGACGGGATCCGCACCATCATCGATCCCTATCTCGCCGGCAATCGCGAAGCGGCCAAGGCTGCCTATGAGCGCTGGCTCCCCCTGATCAACTACGAGAACCGCCAATGCGGACTGGCGGCGGCGAAGATCCTGATGAAGGAGGGCGGTGTCATCGCCTCGGCGGCCGTGCGCCATCCCCTCGCACTGCCGCATCCTGCAGCCCAGGCCGGACTGATCGAACTGGCGCGGGAGCGGGGTGCGATGGTGCTCAACTGGGGGCTTTGAACACCATCGCAGACCGTCAGGCCTGGTAGGGCCGTCCGGTCACAGGCCGCTTCGCGGGCTTCGGCGTCATCGAATAGTCGACGAGGGCGACGACGAGCGGCATCACCAGAAGCCAGACGGGAAGCAGGACTCCGAGATTCTCGAACATGACCACCATTCTCCGGATTGGTGGGGACTGGCGGGAAACGTCGGGAGCTTCCGGCCGTTCCTTTCAGGCGCTGCTGCAGCACCGTTTTTACCGCGACCTTCTGTCGCCCCTGCCGAAACCCGGCCTCGCGCGTTGAGCCGGTGAAGGTTTCCGGCAGGGCGGGGTGCAGAATGGCGACAGCGCGGACAGGGCTCTGCGGGGCGGGCCCGTGACGGCGTCCACCGCCATCCCCTATTGCGGCATCGCCCCGGTGCCCGCGGACCTGTGGTCCCGCTGGAACTTCGATCCCCTGCTGCTCGTGGCCCTGCTCGCCTGTCTCGTCGTCGGCCTGCGCCACGGCGCAGGGGGGCGCGGGTCCTGGATGTTTCTCGCCGGCTGGTGCGCGCTGGTCGTCGCCTTCGTGTCACCGCTCTGCGCGCTGACGTCGGCGCTGTTCTCCGCGCGCTCGGCCCATCACGTCCTGCTGGTGGCGGTGGTGGCGCCGCTCCTCGCCATCGCGCTGCCGGCCCGGGGCGGCCCGGCGCGGACCGGCGCGGCGCTGGTCGTCTCCAGCGCGATCCTGTGGATGTGGCACGTGCCGGCGGTCTATCAGGCGGCACTGGCGAGCGACGGCCTCTACTGGCTGCTGCAGCTCGCCCTCCTCGGCGCCTTCGTCTGGTTCTGGCACGAGGTGCTGCGCGGCACGCGGCCGGTGGGTGCGCTGCTCGCCATCGGGGCCGGCGCCGGTCAGATGGGGCTGCTCGCCGCGGTGCTGACGCTCGCGCCCGAGCCGCTCTATCCCGCCCATGCCGTCGCCCCCGTCGCCTGGGGCCTGAGCCCGCTGGCCGACCAGCAGCTGGGCGGCCTCCTCATGTGGGTCCCGGCCTTCCTGCTCTACGGCCTCCTCGCCCTGGCGCCCGCGCGCGGTGCGCTGCGGGAGGTGGAGGCATGATCGCGCTGCTCAAGTTCCTGCACATCGCGACTCTGGCGGTCTGGTGCGCCGGCCTTCTGGTCCTGCCGCTGCTGCTGACCGGGTCGCACCGGAAGACGTCCGAGGCCAAGGCGGCGCGGATGCGCATCTTCGCCCACAATGCCTACAATTACTGCGTCAGCCCTGCCGCAGTGGTCGCCACCATTGCCGGCGGCGGCCTCATCTTCGCCCGCGACCTGTTCCAGCCCTGGCTCTTCTCCAAGCTCGGCTTCGTCGGCGCCCTGGTGGTGATCCACACCTATCTCGGCCATTGCGTGGTGGAGCTCGGAGAGAAGGGGCGCGTCAGCCCCCTCGTCCATCCCTATCTCCTCCTCGCCGCCGCCTCTGCGGTGATGACGGCCATCCTCCTCCTTGTCCTCGCCAAGCCGGTCATCTCACCGGACCTGATGCCGGACTGGCTGCGCACGCCGCTGGATCGTCAGCTGCCCTTCCCGACGGTGCCGAGTTGATAGTCGAAAACGAGTTTGCCGCCATGCCAGCCCGTCAGCCCGGTAAAGGCCAGACACAGGGCAGACAGCAGGATGCCCCAGGGCAGGATTGCCTGCTCGAAACCGGTGAGGCGCAGGCCGAAATTGGCGCCCATCATCGAGAGCAGCGCCACCGCGATGGTGAAATGGGTCCAGCTCGCGGCGCGGGCGCGGATGCCCGGCACCATCAGCAGTTCAACCGTGCCCGAGACGCCAGCGGCGAGGCCCATCAGGAATCCCATGCCGATGGCCCAGAGGCCCGCCCGCGCCCAGAAGGCGTCGCCCGTCCACCAGTAGAACACATCGGCGCCGAGCGTGCAGACCGTCAGCGCGATGGGGAAGGCCACCAGCATGGCGTGGATCGGGTGGCCCGCAATGGCGATGCGGGTCTCCTTGTCGTCGAGCGTCTGGCGGGTGTGGAGAGGGTCGAGATCGGCCGCCCTCTGCCTTCGCTGGTCGTGGGTGCTCGTCACGCTGTCCTCTTCGGTGTCGCTGCGGTTCTGGGCGGCTGCGCGGGCCCGCTCTCGGCCCTCGATCCGGCGGGTCCTGCGGCCGGCGGCATCCTGCAGATCTTCCTCGTACTGATGGCCATCGCCGTTCCGTCGTTCATCGTCATCATCGGGCTTTTCGCCCTGTCGTTCAAAGACGCTCGCGGCCGCCGGGTTCCCGTCCGCCTGTTCCTGATCGGCGGCGGCCTCGTCTTTCCGATCGCCGCGCTGAGCTTCGTCACCGTCTACGGCGTGGTCCTCGGCGAGAAGATCACCGCCGCCGGCGTGACCCCGGCGCTGAGGGTGGAGGCGCGGGCGCAGCAATGGCGCTGGCACTTCACCCGTGAAACGCCGACGGGCCCCGTCACCCGCGCCGACATCCTCGACATTCCCGCCGGCGCGCCGGTCGAAGTGATCATATCCAGCGCCGACGTGATCCACAGCTTCTGGGTGCCGCGCCTCGGCGGCAAGATGGACGCCGTTCCCGGCTCGCGGAACCGCATGGTCCTGCGTGCAGACAACCCCGGCACCTATCGCGGCGTCTGCGCCGAATTCTGCGGCACCGGCCACACCGCCATGGGTTTTGCCGTCGAGGCCCATGACCCCGCGGCCTGGGCCGCGCTCACCGCCGGACGGACGCCATGAACGCGCTGCACCGCCACCAGGCGCTCGACGCCGTCTGGAGAACGCCGCCGGGTTTTCGCGGCATGCTCGTCAGCGTCAACCACAGCGACCTCGGCAAGCGCTTCATGATGGCCGCCTTCGGCTATTTCGCCGTGGGCGGCGTGCTGGCCATGATGATCCGCGCACAGCTGTCGTCGCCGCGCTCGGCCTTCGTCGGCGCCGACATCTACAATCAGCTGTTCACCATGCATGGCAGCCTGATGATGTTCCTGTTCGCCATTCCCTTCTTCGAGGGGCTGGCGCTCTACGTGCTGCCGAAGATGCTGGGCGCGCGGGATCTCGCCTTCCCCCGCCTCTCGGCCTTCGGCTGGTGGTGCTATCTCTTCGGCGGATTCATCCTGCTCGCGGCCATGGCTGTCGGCCTCGCCCCCGACGGCGGCTGGTTCATGTACACGCCGCTCGCCTCGCGCGCCTTCACCCCCGGCATCAATGCCGATGTCTGGCTGCTCGGCATCACCTTCGTCGAGATTTCCGCGGTCTGCGCATCGGTGGAGCTGACGGTCAGCATCCTCAAGGTGAGGGCGGCCGGGATGCGCCTGTCGCGGATGCCGATCTTCGCCTGGTACATTCTGGTCACGGCACTGATGATGGTGGTCGGGTTCCCCCCGCTCATCCTCGCCTCGACCCTGCTCGAGCTGGAGCGGGCCTTCGGCTGGCCCTTCTTCGACGTGACCAAGGGCGGCCATCCGCTGCTCTGGCAGCACCTATTCTGGCTGTTCGGCCACCCCGAGGTCTACATCATCTTCCTGCCCGGGGCCGGGGTCATCTCCATGGTGCTGCCGGTCATGGCCCGCCATCCCCTGATCGGTTACGGCTGGATCGTCGGCTCCATCCTCGTCCTCGGCTTCTTCAGCTTCGGGCTGTGGGTGCACCACATGTTCGCCACCGGCATCCCCCACCTCGCGCTGGCCTTCTTCTCCGCGGCCTCCGCCCTCGTCGCGGTGCCGACGGTGGTGCAGATCTTCGCCTGGCTCGCCACGCTCTGGGCCGGACGGCCGGTGCTGCGGCTGCCCATGCTCTACATCGCCGGCTTCTTCGTCATCTTCCTGATCGGCGGCCTCACCGGCGTCATGCTCGCCATCGTGCCCTTCAACTGGCAGGTGCACGACACCGCCTTCGTCACCGCCCACCTCCACTACGTGCTCATCGGCGGCTTCGTCTTCCCGATGATGGCCGGGATCTACTACTGGCTGCCGCGCATCACCGGCCGGATGACCAATCCCGCCCTGGGCGTCCTCGCCTTCTGCCTCATCTTCGCGGGCTTCAACGTCACCTTCCTCGTCATGCACCTGACCGGGCTGCTCGGCATGCCGCGGCGGGTCTTCACCTACGATTCCGGCCTTGGCTGGGACATCCCCAACTTCATCTCCTCCCTCGGCAGCTTCGTCATGGCCTTCGGCTTCGCCGTCGTGCTGGTCGACATCGCCCTCGCCGTCCTGTTCGGGCGGCGCAGCCCGCGCAATCCATGGAAGGCGGAAACGCTGGAATGGGCCATTCCGAGCCCCGTGCCCTCCTACAATTTCGCCAGCCTCCCCACCGTGACCGGGCGCCGGCCTCTCGAGGACGAGCCGGGGCTCGCCGCGCGCCTGGCGGCCGGGGAGGGGCATCTGCCGGCGCCGCGCGACGGCCTGCGCGAGACCCTGGGCGTCGACATCCTCACCGGCCGGGTCACCGAGATCATCGTCCTGCCGGGCAATTCGGCCCTGCCCATCATCACCGCGCTGGCAACCGGCAGCTTCTTCCTTGCCATGCTCTTCGGCCTCTACTGGCTGACGCCGCTGTCCGTCCTCGCCGTCGTGGTGCTGGTCTGGCTCTGGGCCGCCGGCGTGGGGGCGCGCCAGGACATCGGGCCGGTGGTCACCGGCGGCGGCGCCGTCGTTCCGCCGCACCACGAGACGGCGGAGGCGCCGGGCTGGTGGGGCAGCGTCTTCACCCTCGTCGCCGATGCCAGCTTCTTCATGTCGCTCATATTCGGCTATGCCTTTCTCGCGACGGTGGCTCCCGGCTGGCCGCCGCCACGGCTCTTCGCGCCGTCACTGGCTCCGATCCTCATCGTCGTCGTCGCACTGACGGGTGCCTTCGTGTTCGGGCGCCACGCCCTTCGCGCCACCACGGCCGGCCGCACCGCCGCCGCGGCGCGCAGCGCCGGCCTTGCGGCCGGCCTCACCGCGCTCGCCTTTGCCGGCCTGCTCGTCGTTGGCTGGCGCGGTGGCCTCTCGGCGGCATCCCATGCCTATGACGCGGTGACCTGGGTCCTCATCGCCTATGCCTCCGTCCACCTTGCGATCGCCGGGCTGATGCTGGCCTTCGCAGCCTGGCGTCTCGCCGGCGGCTGGGGCTCCGCGCTGCGCACCCTCGAGATCAGGGTGGCCTGCCTGTGGAGTGCCTATGCCGCCTTCGCGGTAGTCGTGGTGGTCGTCGCCGTTGCCGGACCCGGAGGTTCGTCATGGCGCTGGTGGTGAAGGTTCTCGCCGGCCTCGTCCTCTGGGGCGCCGGCTTCTCCATCCTCTACGCGCTGCACGGCCTCGGCTGCGGCCTGGGCTGGACCGACCTTGCCATCGGCCCGCTGACCCTCCTGCAGGCGGTCCTGGTCGGCACCTGGCTGGCGCTTCTTGCGATGGCTGCCGCCTGGGCCTGGTACCTCTGGCGGAGCGGCGGCCCGGCCGAGTCGGCGTTCCTGCGGACGGTCGGGCTGATCTCGGCGCTGGCAGGGCTCGGCGGGCTTCTCTTCACCGGCGCGCCGGTGCTGCTGCCCGCCCACTGCCTGTAGGGGAGGAGACAGGCGCGGCGCTCCGCTCAGTGCGCCGCCGCCTCCTTCAGCGTCTGGCGCAGGCTGCGCACCGCCTCCTCGGTCACCGGAGGGGCCGTGTTGCCCCAGCTCGCGCGCACGAAGCTCGCCACGGCGGCGATCTGCGCGTCCGTCAGCTTCCAGGCATAGGAGGGCATGCTCAGCGGCGTCGGACGGGCGTCGGTCGGCACCGAGCGAGCGCCTTCCAGCAGGATGCGGATGACGGTGGTGGGATTCGGATCGTTCACCTTGTTGGACCCGGCTAGAGGTCCGAAGAACCGCGGCACGCCCGATCCGTCGGATGTGTGACAGGCGCTGCAATTGTCGGCGTAGATGGCCCTCCCGGCCGCCATGACGCCCTCCGCCGGCCTTGTCGCCGCGCTGCGGGCGGGGCTGTCGAGGCTGCGCAGATAGACCGCCATGGCCTTGAGGTCGGCCTCCGTCATCAGCTGGGTCGAATATTCGATCACCTCGGCCATGATCGACACCGCGGCCGTGTGGGCGTTGCGGCCGGTCTTCAGGTACTCGACGATCTCGGCCTCAGACCAGTGGGAGATGCCGCCGTTCCGCCCGGCGCGAATGTCGGGCGCCGCCCAGTTGTCGAGTTCGCCGCCCTGCAGGTGTCGGCTCGCCCGGTCGGCGCCTGCAAGGTTCTTCGGCGTGTGGCAGGCGCCGCAATGGCCGGGACCCTCCACGAGATAAGCGCCGCGGTTCCACTCCGGCGACCGTGCGGGGTCCGGCTGGTAGACGCCCGGCGTGAAGAACAGCAGGTTCCAGCCGGCCAGTACCCGGCGCCACGACAGCGGGAAGGGCAGGGAATTGGGCGGCGATTCCTTTTCCACCCGCGGCAGCGCGGCAAGGTAGTCGTAGACGGCGTCCACGTCCTGCCGGGGCATCTTCGTGAAGTGCGGATAGGGGAAGGCCGGGTAGAGCCGTGAGCCGTCACGGCCGATGCCCTGGTGCACCGCGCGCCAGAAGTCGTCCTTGGTCCAGCGGCCGATGCCGGTGCGTTCGGAGAAGGTGATGTTGGGCGCGTGGATCGTGCCGAAGGGGGTGGGCATGGGACGCCCGCCGGAATAGGGCGCCTCGCCGGGAATGGTGTGGCAGCCCTGGCAATTGCCCGTGGCGGCGACGTAGCGGCCGCGCTCCACCCGGGAATAGTCCGTTCCCTGGCTCGTGGCAGAGGTCGACAGCGCCGCCAGCGCGGCTGTCGCGAGGAGGAGCGCTCTCATGCCTGCACCAGGGGTCCGGGGTTGCGCAGGTAGCGGGTCCGGATCGCCTCGGCCGCCCAGTAGGTCAGGGCGGCCACCGTGCCCGTCGGGTTGTAGCCGGCGTTCTGCGGGAAGACGCCGGCGCCCATGATGAAGAGGTTCGGCACGTCCCAGCTCTGCAGGTAGCGGTTCACCACGCTGTTGGCCGGCGTGGTGCCCATGATCGTGCCGCCCGTATTGTGGGTCGTCTGGTAGGGCATGGAATCGTAGGGGCCGTCGCGCAGGACCACCTTGATCTCGCGCCCGCCCATGTGCCGCGCGATGTCGGCGGCCCGCGCCGAGAGGAAGCGCGCCATGGCCCGGTCGTTGGGTGTGAAGTCGTAGGTCATGCGCAGCAGCGGCTGGCCGTAGGCGTCCTTGTAGGTGGGGTCCAGGTCCAGCGCGTTGGGGGCATAGGCCATCGACGCGCCATGGGCGCCCACCGTGGTCGAGGAGAGGAAATTGTCCGCCACCGCCGCCTTCCACTGCGAGCCCCAGGCGGGGGTGCCCTCCGGCGTCCGGTGCGTCTCGATGGGGCGGGCATTGGTCGTCCAGTTGGCGATGTAGCCGCCGCCGATGAAGCCCATGCCGCCGTGGTCGAAGTTATCCCCGTTATAGTCGTCCACGGCGGCGCCCAAGGCCCCCGCGCCGGCGAAGCCGTTGGTGTACTTTCCGTCGAAGAACACCTGCGCGGCCGCCATGACCTGGTAGCAGTAGTTCTTGCCGACCAGCCCCTCGCCCGTGGCGGGATTGTAGATCTCGCCGATGCCCGAGAGCATCATCAGCCGCGCGTTGCTCAGGGGGTAAGCGCAGAGGATGACGAGGTCCGCCGGCTGCTCGTAGCGATTGCCGTCGATGTCGACGTGGATGACGCCGGTCGCCCGTCGCCCCGTATTGTCGCGGGTGATGGAGAGGACCTCGTTCTGCACCTTCAGGGTGAAGTTCGGCTTGCGCATCAGCACCGGCAGGATCGTTGTCTGGGCGCTGGCCTTGGAATAGTTGCCGCAGCCGTATTTCTCGCAGAATCCGCAATAGCTGCAGGGCGCAAGCTGCGCGCCGAGCGGGTTGACATAAGGCCGCGTCAGGTTGGCCGAGGGGCCGGGGAAGGGATGCAGGCCGAGCTGCCGGGCGGCGTGGATGAACTGGTTCTGCGAGAAGGTCATGTGCATGGGCGGATTGGGGTATTCCGCGCTGCGCGGGCCTTCGAAGGGATTGCCGCCCTCGATGATCCGGCCGCGCAGGTTGCCGGCCTTTCCGCCGATGCCGCAGAGCTTGTCGAACCGGTCGAAATGCGGCTCCAGCTCGTCATAGGTGACGCCGTAATCCTGCACCGTCATGCCCTCGGGCAGGGGGCCGTAGCGCTCGGTGTTGTGGGAGGCCGCGACGAAGTCGCTGGGCAGGAACCGCCAGGTTTGGCCGTTCCAGTGCACGCCGCCGCCGCCGACCCCTTCCCCGGGCAGGAACGATCCCCACCGCCGCATCGGTCGGGCGACCTGGTCCCGATTGTTGCGGAAGGTCAGCGTGTCCCGCGCAGTGCTCTGGAACATCTCCTTTCGCCAGTACCAGCGCAGTTCGTCCGGCGCGGTGGTGGGCGGGAAATGGGTCGGCGTGTCGCGCCAGGCGCCACGCTCGATGGCCAGCACCTGCAGCCCCGCATCGGTGAGCTCCTGGGCCATGATCGCCCCCGTCCAGCCGAAGCCGACGAGCACCACATCGACGGGTGGCAGCTTTCTCATCCGGAACGTCCTTGTCAGCGGGCGCGTCAGCGCGGGTTCCAGGCCGGGCCACCCTTGAGCCCGATCGGCTCAAGGGTGACGCGCTGGCCGTTGTGGTCGAGATAGGGGCGGTAGTCGTAGCGGGCGCCGGGGAACCCCACGAGGCGCCAGCCGACCATGTCGCGGTTGCCGCCATAGAGCGGATCGCAGAAGAAGCCCTCGATGGCGTTCTCGTGGACCAGCTCGAAGAAGGCCTTGACCGGCACGCCATCGGGCAGCTCGAACTCGCCCTTTTCCATGGCCGCCAGGACGGAATCCTGTGTCGCTGCGTCGAGGTCGGCGAAGACGCGGCCGCCGTGCCGCTCCCGGCAGGCGGCATCCAGCGCGGCTGTGCCGCGCCGGTAGAAGCCCGCCGGCGGCTCCTCGAACTGATAGCCCTGTTGCGGGGTCGACGGTCCGAAGGGGCCCTGCATGTAAAGCCAATCGCCGCGCCCGTAGGAGCCGGCGAGCTGGTTGTCGATGAAGTCGATGACCCCGGCCTCGCGCGCACCGGGGCCGCGGGCGTCGCTGGGAATGAGACGCTCCACCATGGCTGCGACGCAGCCCCGCTCCTGCGGGGTCAGGAACCTCGCGCCGTCGAACGGGTAGGGCGCATCGACCCGTCCCGGAGTCCAGGGCATCTGGCCGCGGATGGTGCGCGCGAGCCCGGGGCTCGCGGCAGCCGCGAGGGTCGCCGGGATCGTAATGGCGAGCAGATGCCGTCGTGACCAGTCACCTTTCGCCATCCCATACCTCCTGCATCGACAGGGCGGTAACGCGGGGTTGCGAAGGGCTGTTCCGCACGGGCGGTGGCCCATGGTGTCGCAGTGCGGAAACGTCTCCTTCGGGTCCAAGGGGTGGAAGAATATTCCCGGATTGGAACCGCAAGAGCACGAATCCGTTGTCCCGACACTGTCAACGGAGGCTCTCCAAGAATGAAGACGATCCTTTCGGCTGCTGCCGCTCTGGCAATCGCCGGCTCTGCGGCGCTCGCCCAGACCACCGCTCCGGGCACCACCCCGCCGGCCGCCCCGACCACCACTCCTTCGGCTCCGGCTCAGGCTCCGGCCCCCGGTGCAGCGACGCCCTCCGCCCCGGCCACCGACACCACCGCGCGCGCCGTCAATGCCGCGCCGCTGGAGAACGGCGCCAACAGCTTCACCGAGGGCCAGGCCAGCGAGCGCTTCCGCGAAGCCGGGATCACGGGCGTGACCGGCCTCGCCAAGGACGACAACGGGATCTGGCGCGGCCGCGGCCAGTACCAGGGCCGCTCCGTCGAGGTCGGCCTCGACTACCGCGGCAACATCCAGGCCCGATAACAGGAAAGATCATTCCCATGGAACAGTCAGTCACGGCGATCTTCGACACCTATGCCGCCGCGTCCCAGGCCGTCGAGCGGGTCCGCCGCGAGGGCGTGGCCGATCGCGACGTATCCATCATGTCGAACGACACCACGATGGAGCGCTCCTCCTACGGCGACTACCGCTATGACGAGAGCCCCGACGCCGGCACGGGTGCCGGCACCGGCGCCACGATGGGCGCGGTCGCAGGCGGCGCCGCCGGCCTGATGGCCGGCATGGGCCTCCTCGCCATTCCCGGCCTCGGTCCGGTCGTGGCGGCCGGCTGGCTCGCCGCCACGCTGGTCGGCGCCGGCG
>JAEZGJ010000229.1 GCA_023416965.1 Pseudomonadota bacterium
ACCCTGTCGGACCGCCTGATCCAGTTCACGGGCGGCCTGACCGCGCGCGAAATGTCGGAACAGGTCCTTGATAACATGGACATCGAGAAGGAGCGCGGCATCACCATCAAAGCGCAGACCGTGCGCCTGAACTACAAGGCCAAGGACGGCGAGACCTACGTCCTGAACCTGATGGACACGCCCGGCCACGTCGACTTCGCCTACGAGGTGTCGCGCTCGCTCGCCGCCTGCGAGGGGTCGATCCTGGTCGTGGACGCCTCGCAGGGCGTCGAGGCCCAGACGCTCGCCAACGTCTACCAGGCGCTCGATGCCGGCCACGAGATCGTTCCCGTCCTCAACAAGATCGACCTGCCGGCCGCCGAGCCCGAGCGTGTCAAGCAGCAGATCGAGGACGTCATCGGCCTCGACGCCTCCGATGCCGTCGAGGTCTCCGCCAAGACCGGCATCAACATCGAGGGCGTGCTGGAGGCGATCGTCACCCGCCTGCCGCCGCCGAAGGGCGACCGCGCGGCGCCCTTGAAGGCCATGCTGGTCGACAGCTGGTACGACCCCTATCTCGGCGTCGTCGTCCTCGTCCGCATCATCGACGGCACGATGAAGAAGGGCCAGCGTATCAAGATGATGGGCACGGACGCCGTCTACGATATCGACAAGATCGGCGTCTTCACCCCGAAGATGAAGGATGTGGCGGATCTCGGCCCCGGCGAGGTCGGGTTCATCACCGCCTCGATCAAGGAGGTGGCCGATACCCGCGTCGGCGACACCATCACCGACGAGAGGAAGCCCACCGCCCAGGCGCTGCCCGGCTTCAAGCCGGCCCAGCCGGTGGTCTTCTGCGGCCTCTTCCCCCAGGATGCCGCCGATTTCGAGGACCTTCGCGCCGCCATGGGCAAGCTGCGCCTCAACGACGCCAGCTTCTCCTTCGAGATGGAGAGCTCGGCCGCCCTCGGCTTCGGCTTCCGCTGCGGCTTCCTCGGCCTTCTCCACCTGGAGATCATCCAGGAGCGGCTGGAGCGCGAGTTCAACCTCGATCTCATCGCCACCGCCCCCTCCGTCGTCTACCAGATCCTGCTGCGCGACGGCTCGGTCATCGAGCAGCACAATCCGGCCGACATGCCGGATCCGATGAAGATCGAGATGATCTCGGAGCCGTGGATCCGCGCCAAGATCATGACGCCGGACGATTATCTCGGCTCGGTGCTGAAGCTCTGCCAGGACCGCCGCGGCGTGCAGATCGACCTCACCTATGTCGGCTCGCGCGCCATGGTCACCTATGACCTGCCGCTCAACGAGGTGGTCTTCGACTTCTACGACCGGCTGAAGTCGATCTCGAAGGGCTACGCCTCCTTCGACTACCAGATCACCGACTACCGCGAGGGCGACCTCGTGAAGATGTCGATCCTCGTCAACGGCGAGCCGGTCGACGCCCTGTCGATGCTCGTCCACCGCAACCGCGCCGAGAGCCGCGGCCGCGCCATGTGCGAGAAGCTGAAGGACCTCATCCCGCAGCACCTCTTCAAGATCCCGATCCAGGCCTCGATCGGCGCCAAGGTCATCGCCCGCGAGACCATCTCGGCCCTGCGCAAGGACGTCACCGCCAAGTGCTACGGCGGCGACATTTCCCGCAAGCGCAAGCTTCTCGACAAGCAGAAGGAGGGCAAGAAGAAGATGCGCCAGTTCGGCAAGGTCGACATCCCGCAGGAAGCCTTCATCGCCGCCCTGAAGATGGACGCCTGAGGCGGCTGGGGCGGGCTCAGCCGCGCCCGCGCCGGCTCTTCGTCGGCCTGACCTGCGCAGCGAGCCAGTTGGAGAGCTCGGTGCGGCGGCGGCCCGGGTCGAGCACGTCGCTGTCGAAGCCGTGGCGCCAGGCGATGGTGCGGTTTGCCGGATCGGCCTCCAGCGCGTCGAGATCGGCGCTCCAGCGTGCCGCTGCCTCGCCGTCCTCGAAGAAGCCCTCCTCCACCAGCCGCGGCGCGATGGCCCGGCCGATGGCCGCGACCTCGCCGAGCGAGAATTCCGGGTGGTACTGCACCGCCCAGGCGGTCGCGGCCCCGACTTGGATTTCCACCGCCTGCACCTCACTCATGCCGTTGGAGGCGAGCAGCACCGTGCCCGGCGCCATGGTCTCCACCTCGTCCTGGTGCACGGCCGGCGCGTCGAAGGCGGCGGGCCGTCCCGCCAGCAGCGGATGGGCGCGCCCCGCCTCGGTCGGGGTGATCTTGCGGGCAAAGCCCATTTCCCGCCCCTTCGGATTGCGCCGCACGACCCCGCCGGCCGCCGTCGTGAGCACCTGCAAGCCCCAGCACGAGCCGAAGACCGGCGTTCCCGAGGCGAAGACGGCGCGGGCGAGGTCGATCTGCGCGCGGATCTCCGGCGTCATGTCGTAGAGGTTGAGCGAGGAGCCGGTCAGCGCCACGCCGTCATAGCCCTCGAGCCCGCCGGCGTCCGGCAGGTTGGCGCCGGGATCGGCCGGGAAGGCGAGGTCCACCACCGCATCGGATGCGAGCTCGCGCAGCACCTCGGCATAGGCTTCGGAGGGCGTGGCGCCCCGGTTCGCGGCATGGCGGGCGCGGTCGGCGGCCGTGTTGCCTTCGACGACGAGGATGCGGAGGGTCATGGGGGCCTGCGGGTGGGATCGCGGATGGGCTCCAGATGGCACATCGCGCGCGTCAGGAAAATGGGGGCGCGCCATTGCCGCGGCGCCGCGGACGCGCGACAACGTGCGGTGACCGCACACCCCTTGCGAGCTCCCGTGGACCAGCCGGCCTCCCGCTTCCTCCAGGTCGACCGCGACCACATGCTCGGTCTCGAGAAGGGCCTGGCGGTGATCGCCTGTTTCGACGCGGCCCATCCGCGCCTCACCATCGCCGACGTGGCGCGCATGACTGGCCTCACCCGCGCCACGGCCCGCCGCTGCCTGATCACCCTCGCCCGCATCGGCTATGCCGAGACCGACGGGCGCTTCTTCGCCCTCACCCCCCGCGTGCTCAAGCTCGGCTACGCCTATCTCGCCTCGACCCCGCTCACCGCCGTGCTGCAGAACGCCCTGGAACGGCTGAGCGAGGCGATCGGCGAGAGCTCCTCCGCCTCCATCCTCGACGGCGGCGAGATCGTCTATGTCGCCCGCGCCGCCACCAGGCGGATCATGTCCGTGGGCCTCGCGGTCGGTGCGCGGCTGCCGGCCTACTGCACCTCCATGGGTCGGGTCTTGCTGGCGGCTCTCCCCGAGGCGGAGGCGCGGGCCCTGGTGGGAGCCTCCCACCGGCGGGCTCTGACCGCCCGCACCGTCACCGGCGTCGATGAGGTCATGGCGCTGCTGGCGCGCGCCCGCGCCGACGGCTTCGTGGTCATCGACCAGGAGCTGGAACTCGGCCTCACCTCCATCGCGGTACCGGTCGTGGACCGCGCCGGGCGGGTGCTCGCCGCCGTCAATATCGGCACCCAGGCCGCCCGTTTTCCGCCCGACGCCCTGGTGCGGGAATTCCTGCCCAGGCTGCAGGCGGTTCAGCAGGATCTCGCACGCATCCTGTGAGGCGGCGGCCGCCTCCGCGCCCCGAAGCCTGTGGGCTAAGCGCCGCTCCAGGTTGAATTCGCGGCCGCCACCTGCGAGCGTCGCCGCCGATGTCCGATGCTCCCGAACACCCGACGGCCCCGCCCCCGCCCGCCGAGGCGGAGGGCCGCGTCACGCCGCTGATGGAGCAGTACATCGAGATCAAGGCCGCGAACCCCGATTCGCTGCTCTTCTACCGGATGGGTGATTTCTACGAGCTGTTCTTCGACGACGCGGTCGCCGCCTCGCGCGCTCTCGGCATCGCGCTGACCAAGCGCGGCAAGCATCTCGGCGAGGACATCCCCATGGCCGGCGTGCCGATCCACGCCGCCGACGACTATCTGCAGCGCCTCATCCAGCTCGGCTTCAAGGTGGCCGTCTGCGAACAGGTCGAGGACCCGGCGGAAGCCAGGAAGCGCGGCTCCAAGTCGGTGGTGAAGCGCGACGTGGTACGCCTCGTCACGCCCGGCACGCTCACCGAGGATTCGCTGCTGGAGCCGCGCCGCAGCAACTTCCTCCTCGCCGTCGCCCGCGCCCGCACAGCCTCCGTCGGACCCGGCGACGGCTACGGCCTCGCCTGGGTCGATATCTCGACCGGCGAGTTCCGCGTCGCCGAGACCGACGGCGCCCGGCTCGGCGCCGACATCGCCCGCATCGACCCGCGCGAGATCGTCGTCTCGGACGTGCTCTATTCGGATGCGGCGCTCGCCGAGTTCTGGCGCGGCTTCAAGGCGGTGTCGCCCACCCAGCGCGACCTTTTCGACGGGGCGAGCGCCGAGCGCCGGCTCGCCGCCTATTTCGGCGTCGGGACGCTCGACGGGTTCGGCGCCTTCACCCGTCTCGAACTGTCCGCCGCCGCCGCCGTCGCCACCTACGTCGAGCGCACGCTGATCGCCACGCGGGCGCCGCTCTCCCCGCCGGTGCGCGTGCGGGCGGGAGCCGCCATGCTCATCGACGCGGCGACCCGCGCCAATCTCGAACTGGTCCGCACCCTCGGCGGCGAGCGGCAGGGCTCGCTCCTCGCCGCCGTCGATCGCACGGTGACCGCCGCCGGCGCCCGCCTGCTCGCCGCGCGCATAGCCAGCCCGCTCACCGAGCCCGCCGCCATCGCCGCCCGGCTGGACGCCGTCGAGGCCCTCGTGGAAGCGGGTGCACTGCGTGCCGAGATCCGCTCGCGCCTGCAGAACGCGCCGGACATGGCCCGTGCGCTCACCCGCATCGCCATGGATCGCGGCGGCCCGCGCGACCTCGCCGCGATCGGCCAGGGCCTCGTTGCCGCCGCCAGCCTCGCCGACCTCGTCGCCGGCACGGCGGCAGGCGAACTCGCCGCGGCAGCAGAGGGCCTCGCACGCCCTGATCC
>JAEZGJ010000252.1 GCA_023416965.1 Pseudomonadota bacterium
GGTGGGACCGGCGCGGTTCAGGCCTGCCAGGGCGGGCGCGATCAGGAGGCTGCCGAACAGCCCGAGCAGCAGCACGTGCCTGTGGTGGGACAGCGCCATGTGGAGGAGCGCCACGATCATCAGGAAGCGAGGGAAGGGGATCCTGAGGCCGAGCAGCAGGCCGGCGCCGAGGGCCGCGACCAGGAACAGCTCGATGAAGTTGAACCGTGAGAAGTCGGCCGGCCTCCACTCCATGATGACGGCCTTGGCGGGGCCGAGATCCAGGACCCTGCGGGCGGCGGCGACGTGCTCGACGCCGTAGGGGTGGATCAGTGCGGCGAGGCCGGCAGCGGCCAGAAAGACGGTCCAGCCGACCAGGATGCGCCGCCTGTCGGTGGCGCGGAGAACGGCCTCGACGACGAAGAGCGCGCCGAAGGCCAGCCCGAACAGGAAGCTGCCGTGGAGATTGGCCCACAGGGTCATGAGGAGCGACGCGGCGAGGGGCGGCGCGCGTCCGTTCTCGGCTGCCCCCAGCAGGATGACGAACCAGGCCACCATCACCGGCGCGGCGACGAGATGAGGGCGCGCCACCGCGTGAGGCAGCATGAGCAGGAAGGCGAGACCGAGTGGAACGACGGCAACCACCGGATCGAGCCGGCGCAACAGCGCATGACCCGTCAGCGTGAAGGCGGCGGCCCCGGTGGCGGCCCCGAGAACCACGACGCCGTACCAGCCGCCCACCTGGTGGGCGATGCCCAGGATGACCTGAGCCAGCCATTCCTTGGCGATCCAGCGCGCGCCGTTGAAGGAATAGGAGTGCCGGTCGGTCGTCGGGAATTCGCCCGTGGCGAGAATCTGCCGGCCGAAATAGCCATGCCAGTGGCTGTCCGGATCGGCGAGCAGCTGATGGCCGTGGATCAGCAGAATCGCGAAACTGCCAATGGCCAGGAGGCCGATCGCCTGTGACGCGACCGGCCGGGGATCGATGGCCGGTCCGGACAATGTCAGGAAACGCATGATGTTCATGGAGCGAACAAAAATACCATCGACTTATGGACAATGAAACAAACAGAGGCGTTGCGACGTCGCAAGACGATATCGCTGTCCTATAGTATCGAAGAATACCTATATTTCATTAATGGAAGTCATCGAGTCGCTTCTGGTGGTGTCCGAGCGGTTGTTGTTTGTTGCGATGGTCGGTATACACAAATAACTCGGATCATATGTATAAATTTGATTGCCTCCATCGTTGGGCCACAGGCGCGGCGCGGGGGCTTCGTCGGCGGCGAGTGCAGGCTTGACTTGGACGCGTCGCCCTTTGTAAGTAACCAGTGAGTGAATTAAGGCTCCGGTGAGAGCCGCCGGGAGAGACGCTCATGGTTCGGGTGACGACGGCAGGACGGTGCCGATGATCGCGCCGCGCACTCGCCTGCACGATGTCCAGGCCTTCGCGCGCTGGACGCCGTTCACGCGGCCGTTCCGCTTCGGCGCCGTGACTGTGGAGGGCGCCTGGCAGGCCTTCGTCAGGGTCGAGCTGGAGGTCGAGGGTCATGGCCGGGCAACCGGCATGACCGCCGAGCTGATGCCGCCGAAATGGTTCGACAAGCGGCCGGGGCGCACCCCGGACGAGACGGTGCGGGACCTCGTGGCGAGTCTCTCCGGGGCCGTCGCACAGGCGAATGCCATCAGGACATCCGACACGGCCTTCGGCCATCACGCGGCGCTGCACGAGAGGCAGGCCGCCTGGGCGCGCGAGGGAGATGTCACCCCGCTCTCGGCCTCCTTCGGCGTGGCGCAGGTGGACAAGGCGGTGCTGGACGGGCTGTCCAGGGCGCTGGGTAAGTCCTTCGTGACTGTGCTGGCGGGGAATGCCGCGGGGATCGACACGCGCCTCACGCCTGACCTCGCCCAGCCCACGATCGACGCGCGGCTCGCCGCCCTGGCGCCCGGCCGCAGCATCGCCATTCGCCATACCGTCGGCCTCATGGACCGGATCGAGGGGCCGGACAGCCTTGCGGCGGAATGCGCGGCGGCCGACCTGCGCTTCTTCAAGATCAAGCTCGGCGGTGACCCGGAGGCGGATTGCCGGAGGCTGGTGGAGATCGCCGCGCTGCTCGACCGCCGCGGCACCGACTACCGCGTCACGCTGGATGCCAACGAGCAATATGCCCCCGATGCGCTCGCAGACCTGCTCGCCCGCGCACAGGCGGAGCCGCGCCTCGCCGGCCTCATGTCGCGCCTCCTCTTCATCGAGCAGCCCTTCGACCGGGGCGTCACCTTCGGGCAGCCGCTGGACGCAGGCGTGGCGGCGCGCGGCGTCATCATCGACGAGGCGGACGACGCCTACGATTCCTTTCCGCGGGCGAGGGCGCTCGGCTACAGCGGCGTCTCCTCCAAATGCTGCAAGGGCTTCTACAAGGCACTGCTCAACGCCGCCCGCGCGGCGGTGTGGAACGGAGAGGCCGGGTTGGAGCGATTCCTGGTCTCGGCCGAGGACCTGACCTGCCAGCCGGGCCTCGCCGTGCAGCAGGACACCGCCTTCGTCGCCGCCCTCGGCCTCGCCCATGTCGAGCGCAACGGCCACCACTATGTCGACGGCTTCGGCCTGGCGCCCGAGGAAGAGGCGGAAGCCTTCCGCGCCGCTCATCCCGGGCTCTACGAGCGCACCGACCGCGTCAGGCTCGCGGTCGCCTCCGGCCGGCTCGACCTCTCTTCGCTGGCAGGCCCCGGCTTTGCCTCCGGCGCCTCGCCGGACCCCGCCTCCCTCGAACCTCTCGATAGCGTCACCTTACAAGGACAACCCGCATGACCAGGACTCTCGGCGTCGTGATGCACGGCGTCACCGGCCGCATGGGCACGAACCAGCATCTGGTGCGCTCCGTCGCCGCCATCCGCGCCCAGGGCGGCGTGCTGCTCTCGGACGGCTCGCGCGTACAGCTCGACCCCATCCTCATCGGCCGCAACGCCGACAAGGTCGCCGCTCTCGCCAAGGCCAACGGCGTGGAGCGCTGGTCGACCGACCTCGACGCCGCCATTGCCGATCCGAAGAACCAGATCTTCTTCGACGCGGCGACGACGCAGATGCGCCCGACCCTCCTGGAAAAGGCCATCGATGCAGGCAAGCACATCTATTGCGAGAAGCCGATCTCGACCAACCTGCCGGAGGCGCTGCGCATCGTGAAGCTCGCCCGCGACAGGGGCGTGAAGAACGGTACGGTGCAGGACAAGCTGTTCCTGCCGGGGCTCATGAAGCTGAAGTCGCTGCGCGACTCGGGCTTCTTCGGCAAGATGCTCTCGGTGCGCGGCGAGTTCGGCTACTGGGTCTTCGAGGGCGACTGGCAGGCGGCGCAGCGTCCCTCGTGGAACTACCGCTCCGAGGATGGCGGCGGCATGATCCTCGATATGGTCTGCCACTGGCGCTACGTGCTCGACAACCTCTTCGGCGAGGTGAAGTCGGTCTCCTGCCTCGGAGCCACCCACATTCCCGAGCGCTGGGACGAGAACGGCAGGCCCTACAAGGCGACTGCGGACGACGCCGCCTATGCGACCTTCCAGCTCGAGGGCGGCGTCATCGCCCACATGAACATGAGCTGGGTGACGCGCGTCTATCGCGACGACCTCGTCACCTTCAACGTCGACGGCACGCTGGGCTCGGCGGTGGCGGGGCTGCACGACTGCATGATCCAGCCGCGCAACGCGACGCCGCGGCCGGTCTGGAACCCCGACCAGAAACAGACCATCGACTTCCGCTCGACCTGGCAGAAAATGCCGGACAACCAGGCCTACGACAACGGCTTCAAGACGCAGTGGGAGATGTTCATCCGCCACGTGGTGGAGGACGCGCCCTATTCCTACACGCTGATGGAAGGCGCCAAGGGCGTGCAACTCGTCGAATGCGCGCTGCAGAGCTGGAAGGAGCGCCGCTGGATCGACGTTCCGAAGCTGACGGTCTGAGAAGGACGCGACCATGCTCGACAAGCCGAAGACCGCCGCCAGCGTGCGGCTGCCGACCGCCGGCGGCGCGATCGAGACCTACCGGCTCTCGGTGCCGCGGGCCTTCCCGGAGAAGACCACCCGGCCGCTGAACCGGGTGGCGCTGGCGGCGACGCACATGGTCGCCGACCCCCTCGCGGACAACGATCCCTGGCTGAGCAACGCCATCGACTGGGACCGCACCATGGCCTACCGCGACTATCTCTGGGGCCTCGGCCTCGGGGTCGCGGAAGCCATGGACACGGCACAGCGCGGCATGGGCCTCGACTGGGCCGGCGCGCTCGATCTCATCGGCCGCTCCGTCCGGCAGGCCAGGGCAACTCCCGGCGCGGTGGTCTTTTCCGGCGCCGGCACCGACCATCTCGACCCCTCCGAGGCGAAGTCCATCGACGACGTCATCCGCGCCTACGAGACGCAGTTCGAGGCCATCGAGGCGCTGGGCGGGCGCATCATCCTGATGGCGTCGCGGGCGCTGGCGCGCGTGGCCAGAAGCCCCGACGATTACGGCCGCGTCTACGACCGCATCCTGTCGCAGTCCGCACAGCCGGTGATCATCCACTGGCTCGGCGACATGTTCGACCCGGCGCTCGCCGGCTACTGGGGCACGGCCGATCTGGACGCCGCCATGGACACGGCCGTCGACGTCATCAACCGCAACGCCGCCAAGGTCGACGGCGTGAAGATCTCCCTCCTCGACAAGGACAAGGAGATCGCCATGCGGCGGCGCCTGGCGCCCGGCATCAAGATGTATACCGGCGACGACTTCAACTACGCCGAGCTGATCGCGGGCGACGAGAAGGGCTTTTCCCATGCCCTGCTCGGCATTTTCGACGCCATCGCGCCGGCCGCAGCGGCGGCCCTGTCGGCGCTGGCGGACGGGGACACCGCCACCTTCCACAACATCTTCGCGCCGACGGTGCCGCTGTCCCGGCACATCTTCAAGGCGCCGACCCGCTTCTACAAGACCGGCGTCGTCTTCGTCGCCTATCTCAACGGCCACCAAGACCATTTCACCATGGTCGGCGGCCAGGAGAGCACGCGATCGACGCAGCATCTGGCCGAACTCTTCCGCCTCGCCGACCGGGCCGGAATCTTCCGCGATCCTGACATGGCCGCGGCGCGGATGGCAGCGGTCATGGCGACGCGCGGGGTTGCGTGAGGGGCCGGCAGGCTCCGACCTCCTCGTCATGCCCGGGCTCGTTCCGGGCATCCACGAATTCCTGTGCTGCCGTGTTCAAGTCGTGGATGCCCGGAACGAGCCCGGGCATGACGCGATGAGGGACGCGGCCTGACCCGCGGACGCTCCGATGCGCGATTTCTCCACCGACCATTCGCTCCTATCCATCAACACCGCGACGGTGAGGAAACAGGGCGATCTCCTCGCCATCATCGAGGCCTGCGCCCGCCACGGCATCCGGGCCATCTCGCCCTGGCGCGACCAGGTGGCGACGGTCGGGCTCGACGCCGCGGTCAAGGCAGTGAGGACCCACGGCATGAAGCTCTCCGGCTATTGCCGGGGCGGCATGTTCCCTGCCGATCAGGCGAGGCGGCAGGAGGCGCGCGACGATAACCGCCGCGCCGTGGACGAGGCCGCGGCGCTCGGCGCGGCCTGCCTGGTTCTGGTGGTCGGCGGCCTGCCGCATTATTCGCGCCCCGGCTCCGCGGTCTCGCACGACATCGCGGCGGCGCGGGCGCAGGTCGAGGACGGCATCGCCGAGTTGCTGGACTATGCCCGCGCGGCGCGGATGCCGCTCGCCATCGAGCCGCTGCACCCGATGTATGCCGCCGATCGGGCCTGCGTGAACACGCTGGAACAGGCCCTCGACATCTGCGACCGGCTGGACCCCGACAAGAGCGGGGCGCTGGGGGTCGCGGCAGACGTCTATCACATCTGGTGGGACCCGAACCTCTTCCGGGACATCAGGAGGGCAGGGCGCGAGCGACTGCTCGCCTATCACGTCTGCGACTGGCTGGTGCCGACCCGCGACCTCCTCACCGACCGCGGCATGATGGGCGACGGGGTGATCGAGCTGAAGAAGATCCGCGCGGCGGTGGAGGCGGAGGGGTTTGCAGGATTCTCGGAGGTGGAGATCTTCTCCGAACTCGACTGGTGGCAGCGGCCGATGGACGAGGTGCTGGCGACCTGCATCGAGAGGCACCGGAGCGTCGTCTGACAGCCTCAGGCCCTCACGCCCCTCAGGACGAACTCCACCACATGGGCGCGCCGCGCGGCGATGGAGGCGGGGTCCTCCATGTCGGCGTCGAAGATCACCGACAGGGTGTAGATGTTGGAGAAGAAGAAGTAGCAGATGCCGATGATGGTGATCCAAAGCTGGCGGGCGTCGAGCCCGGCGCGGATCGTTCCGTCGGCATGGCCGCGGGCGATGATGCGGCCGATGGCGTCGATGACCGGCGAGTTCATGCGGTTCACCTGGGCCGATTTCTTCAGCACCT
Source organism: Pseudomonadota bacterium (assembly GCA_023416965.1). Taxonomy (GTDB): domain Bacteria; phylum Pseudomonadota; class Alphaproteobacteria; order Rhizobiales; family Phreatobacteraceae; genus Phreatobacter. Next base: position 6,427 of record JAEZGJ010000252.1, read on the forward strand.
TGGCGCGCTGGCGATTCTCGGTGGCCAGCAGGTTGATGAAGGTGCGGTCGCGTACGAAGCTGTCGAAGGTGAATTCGGTGAAGCGGGTGAGCGCCTCGACGGGCGTGAGCTGGTCCAGCTCCAGCTTCTGCTCGGCGGAGCGGGCGCGCTCGTAGGCCGCCTCGAGGACGGCGAGGTAGAGCAGCTCCTTCGAGGAGAAGTAGTGATAGATCATGCGCTTGTTGATGCGCGCACGGTCGGCGATGTCGTCGGTCTTGGCCCCCTCGTAGCCCTTGTTGGCGAATTCGCGGGTGGCGACGTTGAGGATGCGCGCGCGCGTGCCGGCGCTGTCGCGCCTGCGCACGGGCTTCGCCGCGTCCCTGGTCTCGTCCGTCACGCTCTTGCCGTCGGGCATCCCACAGTCCTTGCCCGATTCGAACGTCGCCCGACACTGGCGCCATGCAAGGGCCCGGTCACGGCGCGTCGTCCAGCGCCTCCAGGAGGCCGCGCACATAGCCCGCGGCGCGGGCGGCGCAGGCCGGCCCGTCGGGCTCGTAGATGAAGGGCTCGACGGCAAGATCGCCGCCATAGCCCGTCTCGCGCAGAGCCGCGAGGACGCCGGCGAAGCGGTCCATGCCCTCGCCGGGGCCGCGACGGTTGGCGTCGTTGAGCTGGACATGGCCGATGAGGCCGGTCGGCACCCAGCGACGGACGAGATCGGCGACCGCCGCCGTCTGGTGGGCGGCGGCGGCGGAGGTGTCGATCATGGTGCGAAAGGCGGGGTGGGCGACCTCCTCGACCATGCGGGCGGCCTCGGCGACGGTCTGGACGAAGACATTGTCGGGCGGGGCGAGCGGTTCGAGGCAATAGGTGAGACCGCGCGCCGCAGCTTCCGGGGCGAGGCCGGCGAAGAGGTCACGCGCCCGTGCCCCGGCGTCTCCGGGCGTCTGGCCGTCCACCGGCCGCCGCTGCGCCGGCGAGCCGTGCACCATGACGCGGGCGCCGAGCCCGGCGGCGAGGTCGAGGAGGCCGAGGATGACGTCGCGGGTGCGGCTGCGCACCGCATCGTCGGGGCTGGTGATGGAGAGGCCTTGCGGCGTCACCAGCAACCAGTGCAGGCCGGTGACGGCGAGGCCGTGGTCCTCCACGGTCCGACGCATCGCCCCGATCTCGGCGGCGGCGAGGCGATGCGGCTCTTCGCCCAGCGTGAACGGGGCGATCTCCAGCCCGTCATAGCCGACAGTCTTCGCGAAGGCGCATTGCCGGGCGAGGTCGAAGGGCTGGAGAACTTCGTTGCAGAGGGACAGGCGCATGAGGCGCGGCGCGGGTGCGATGGAAGAGACCACCCGCGTTACTGGATGCGGATGTTCGCCTCGCGGATGACGTCGCCCCATTTCTTGACGTCCGCGGCATGGACGGCGCGCAGCGCCTCGGGCGTGCGCTGGGCCTCCGGCGGCGCCTCGGCGCCGAGCTGGAGGAAGCGCTCGCGGGCGGCCGGGTCGTCGATGGCCTTACGCAGCGCGGCATTGAGCGCCGCGACGACGGGGGCGGGCGTGCCCTTCGGGGCGAAGACGGCATTCCAGACCACCATGTCGACCCCCTCCATGCCGGCCTCCGTGGCGGTGGGCACGTTGGGCAGGACGGGCGAGCGGGTGGGGGCAAGGACGGCGAGCGGCGTGATGGTGCCGCCCTGGACCTGGCTCATCAGGCTCGTCACCTGGTCGCAGATATAGCCGACATTGCCGGCGACGAGGTCCTGGATGGCCGGGCCGGTGCCGCGATAGGGCACCAGCGTCGGCGAGACGCCGAGCTTCTGGTTGAGCAGGGTGCAGGCGAGGTGGGAGGTCGAGCCGACGCCGGCATTGCCGTTGTTCACCGTCGCCGCATTGGCCTTCAGGTGGGCGGAGAACTCGGCCAGCGTCGTCGCCGGCAGTTTCTTGGCGGAGACCAGCATGATTGGCGCCGAGGCGGCGATGCCCACCGGTTCGAAATCGGTCAGCGGATTGAAGGCGAGGTTGGGATAGAGCGCCGGCGAGAAGCTCATCGTGCTCATCGGGCCCATCAGGATCGTGTGCCCGTCCGCCTCGGCCCGGGCGACGCGGGCCGCGCCGGTGGTGCCGGCGGCTCCCGCCACGTTCTCCACCACCACCTGCTGGCCGAGGCTCGACGACATGCGCTCCGCCACGAGACGGGCGACGATGTCGGTGGGGCCACCGGGGGCGAAGGGCACCACCATGGTGATGGGGCGCGAGGGGAAGGTCTGGGCGGCCGCGGGGGCCACGGCCACGGTTGCGATAAGGGCGGCGAGCGCCAGCCTCCTGGTGATCACGGTCGTCCTCCCGAATGCAGGATGCGTCGTCGCATCTCTTGGGACGGGACGATAGCCAGCGCGCCGCGAAGCGTCAATCAAGTATGTAACCAGTGAGTGACTTCTGAGGCCGCGGACGAGGGTTGCGGGCCGGCGGCCCGAGGCGGATGTGGAGCGCGATCAGTAACCGCGGCTGCGGTCGACGAGGCCGGGCAGGGGCTCGCCCCGCCGGTGGCGGGCGATGGTGTCGAGCACGAAGCGCACCGCCGTCTCCGGATGGGTCATGCTGGCGATGTGAGGGGTGAGGATGACCTTCTCGTGCCGCCAGAACGGGTGGCCCTCCGGCAGCGGCTCGGGATCGGCGACGTCGAGCATGGCGGCGGCGATGTGCCCGCCGTCGAGGGCGGCGATGAGGTCGTCCTGGACGAGGTGGCCGCCGCGGCCGACATTGACCAGCATGGCACCCGGGGGGAGGGCGGCGAAGAGGCGGGCGTTCAGGATGCCGCGGGTCTCGGGCGTCAGCGGCAGCAGGCAGACGAGAATGTCGGTGCGGGCGAGGAAGTCGATAAGGCTGTCGGCGCCGGTGAAGCAGTCGACGCCGTCGATCGCGCGGGGCGAGCGGTTCCAGCCGGCGAGCGGAAAGCCGAAGACCTTCAGGCGCTCCAGCACGGCCTGTCCCAGCTGGCCGAGGCCCATGACGCCGACGTGCCGGCGGGCGGCGGCGGTGATCTGGATCTCCTTCCAGATCTCGCGCCGCTGCTGGCCGAGGAAGCGCGGGAGGTCGCGGTGCAGCGCCAGCACGGCGAGCGAGACGTACTCGACCATGCTCTCGGCGATGTGCGGCTCCAGCATCCGCACCAGCGGCACATGGGCGGGAACCTTGGTGAAGTCGAACTGGTCGACGCCGGCGCCCACGGAGAAGACAAGTTCGAGGTTCGGAAAGGTGCCGGCGATGTCGTCGGGCGGCACCCAGGTCGCGAGGTGCCGCACGGCGCCGGGGTCGGGCATATCGGGCCAGACGTGGAAGCGCACGTCCGGGGCGAGGGCCGCGAAATGGCGCGCCCATTCCGCGCCGCGAACGGGATTGGCCTTGTAGAGGAAGCTCACGGCGGCCTCAGAACAGGCCGACGGGGGCGAGAGGGCGGCCGTCGACAAGGCGCTCGTAGGAATAGGCGGCGGGATCGATGAGCGGCGCGTCGCCGGTCACCACGTCGGCGGCGAGCCGGCCGGCGCCCGGCCCGATGCCGAAGCCATGGCCCGAGAAGCCGGTGGCGAGGAAGAATCCCGGCAGCTTGTCGACGGCAGAGATGACCGGGATCGTGTCCGGCGTGGTGTCGATGGTACCGCCCCAGGCCTCGGCGATCCCGATGCCCCTGAGGTCGGGGTTGGCGGTGATGAGGGCGGCGAGGGCCTCCTCCACCAGCGACATGTCGGGGGCGGGGTCGCGCACCCGCTCCGCCTCGAAGGGCGAGGGCCGGTCGAGCGGCCAGTTGGTGCCGCGCAGGAGCTGGTCGAGGAAGGGCTTGCCGAAGGAGATCTTCAGGCCCTTCCGCCGCTGGCGGTAGGTCGGCAGGAAGGTGCGCGCATAGCGGAGAAGGTCGGGGGTCAGTTCCACCGTGCCGCGGCCGCGGAGCGCCAGCGTCAACCCGCCGTCGAGCCGGCGGCGGATGCAGAAGAAGTCGGTGCCGAGCGCCCCGTCGGTGATCTCCGGCGCCGGCGTGGTGCGGCAGGCGGTGGCGTTGACGAGGCCGACGGGAAGGTCGATGCCGTGGCGGCGGCAGAAGAGCGAGGACCAGGCGCCGCCGGCGAGCAGCACCGAGGAGGTGCGGATCGTGCCCTTCTCGGTGACAACGCCGCCCACCCCGCCGCCTGCCGTCTCGAGGCCGCGCGCGGCGCAGCCCTGGTGGATGGTGACGCCGTGCTTGCGGGCGGCTGTGGCGAGCGCCGGCACGGCCATGGAGGGCTCGGCGCGGCCGTCGCTCGGCGTGTGCAGGCCGCCGACCCAGGTGTCCGCATTGCCGGGCAGGCGCTCCTGCACCTCGGCCGGGGTGAGGACGGTGGAATGGACCTGCATCTCGCGGGCGATCTCCGCCCATTTCTCCCAAGCGGCGAGCTCGGCCGGGTTCTTGGTGAGGAAGAGCACGCCGGTGCGGCGGAAGCCGGCGTCGCGGCCGGCGTCGACCTGCATCTCCTCCCACAGGCGCAGGGCCTCGCGCGCGAGCGGGATCTCGGCGCGGGCGCGGCCCTGCTGGCGGCACCAGCCCCAGTTGCGGCTCGACTGCTCGCAGCCGACATGGCCCTTCTCGACGAGGGCGACGGAATGGCCCTTCTTCGCCAGGTGATAGGCGGCCGAGACTCCGATGACGCCGCCGCCGATGACCACGACGTCGGCGCTGTCGGGAAGGCGGTCGTCGCCCTGGATGCGGTCAAGCGGCGGTGACATGCGAGGCTCCTGCAGTCGTCAGTGGATGTCGAGGCGGGGATCGAGCGCGTCGCGCAGCCCGTCGCCGAGAAAGTTGAAGCTGGTCACGGCGAGGGTGATGGCCACGCCGGGGGCGATGGCGAGCCAGGGGGCGCTCGTCATGTAGATCTGGGCATTGTTCAGCATGTTGCCCCAGCTCGCGGCCGGCGGCTGGATGCCATAGCCGAGATAGCTGACATAGGATTCCAGCAGGATCGCCTTGGCGACGTTGAGGGTCGCCGCCACGACGATCGCCGCCATGGCGTTGGGCACCAGTTCCTTGAACATGATGCGCAGGTTGGAGGAGCCGAAGGCGATGGCCGCGGCGGTGAAGTCGCGCTCTCGCAGCGCGCGGATCTGCGCCTCGACGATGCGGGCGACGCTCATCCAGGCGGTGACCGAGATCAGGATCGTGGTGGCGGCGATGCCGGGCTCGATGAGGGCTGCCAGCGCCAGCAGCAGGAAGATGGTCGGAAAGCACAGAACGGCATCGACGAAGCGCATCAGCGCGGCGCCGAGCACGCCGCCGTAGAAGCCGGCGAAGGTGCCGATGACGATGCCGACCGCCATGGCGATGACCATGGCGACGACGCCGATGGTCAGAGACACCCGCCCGCCCATCATCAGCCGCGCCAGCACGTCGCGGCCGAGCTCGTCGGTGCCGAGCAGATGGGCGCCGGTCAGCGGCGGGGCGAAGCGGTGCATGATGTCGATGAAGGTGTCGTCGAAGGGCAGCAGGAAGGGCCCGAAGACGGAGCCGAAGACCAGCAGCGCGATGATGACGGCACCCGCCATGGCGAGCCGATGGCGGCGGAAGCGCTGCCAGGCGGCCCGGGCCGGCGTCACATAGACGGTCTCGGTGGCGGGAATGGCGGTCATGGCTCAGCCCACCCTGATGCGCGGATCGACCACCGCGTAGAGCATGTCGGCGATCAGCGAGCCGATCAGCACCATGGTGGCCGAGAACATGAGGATGCCCATCACCACGGGATAGTCGCGGTAGCCGATGGAATCGAGGAAGAGCCGGCCCATGCCGGGCCAGGTGAACACCGTCTCCGTCACCAGCGCGCCGCCGAGGAGCGTCGGGAATTGCAGGCCGGCGACGGTGATCATCGGCAAGAGCGCGTTGCGCAGGGCGTGCTGGGAGAGGATGCGCCATTCGGGCAGGCCCTTGGCGCGGGCGGTGCGGATGTAGTCCTGATTGATGACGTCGAGCATGGAGGAACGCATGAAGCGGCCCCACATGGCGGTCTCCACCAGCGCCAGGACGAGGGCCGGCGCGATCAGGTGGTGCAGCATGTCGAGGAGCGAGCCCTCCTCGCCCACCGTGTGGCGGTTGCCGGAGGGCAGCCAGCCGAGACTGACCGAGAAGACGTAGATGGCGATCAGTCCGAACCAGAAGGTCGGGATCGACAGGGCCACCATGGCGCCGACTGTGGCGAGCTGGTCGAAGATGGAATAGCGGCGGATGGCGCCGAGAATGCCGATCCAGCAGCCGAGGACCACGGCGATGAGCGTCGCGGTCGCCATCAGCTCGAAGGTGGCGCCGAGATGGCCGCCGATGATCTTCAGCACCGGCTCGCCGTCGCGGTAGGAGACGCCCCAGTCGCCGCGCAGCATGCGCCACAGCCAGTCGGCGTACTGGACCGGCAGGGGCCGGTCGAGGCCGAGCTGGCGGGTGATGCGGTCGAGGTCTTCCTGCGTCATCTGCGAGGACAGGGCGAACTGCGACAGCGGCCCGCCGGGGGCGAGGTGCAGGATGGCGAAGCCCAGCATCGAGACGATGAAGAGCAGCAGAACCGCCTGACCCAACCGGTTGACGACGTAGCGTGCCATGTCAGGCGGGCCCGGCCGGCGGCCGCATCAGGCCCAGTACCATTCGCGGATGTTCCAGCAATTGGTGGAGGTGTTGGCGTTGGGCCGGAAGCCGCGGAGATTGGCCTTCATGCCCTCGGCGATGATGCCCTGGAACAGGGGGAGGATGGCGAGGTCGTTGCGGATGATGGTCTGCAACTGACCGTAGCTCGCCTTGCGCTCGGCGAGGTCGAACTGCCGGGCGCCGAGGGCGAGGAGGCGGTCGGCCTCGGGGTTCTGGTACTGGTAGGTGTTGAAGCCGCGCCCGCCCTTGGCGGGGATCGCGCCCGAGCCGAAGCGCGGCGTGACGTCGGGATCGGCCCCGAGCATGAAGTTCACGGAGACCAGGGCCGAGTTGAACTTCGACTGCTGCCAGAACTCGCCCCACATGACGGCGGGCGGCATGTTCTGGATGCGCATGGCGGCACCGATGCCGCGCCAGTCCTGCATCAGGAGCTGCTGGGTCTGTTCGCGCACGGCATTGCCGGAGGTGGTCGAGTTGGTGAATTCGAGGCGCACGCCGCCCTTGGCGCGCACGCCGTCCGAGCCACGTGCCCAGCCCGCCGCATCGAGCAGGGCATTGGCCTTGGCGGGATCGTGGACATGGGCGGGCAGGCCCTGCTGGAAGGACCAGCCCTGCTGCGGCACGAAGGTTTCGGTGGGCGTGGGCAGGCCGTAGTTGAGCGCGTCGATGATCGCCTTCTTGTTGACGGCCATGTAGAGCGCCTCGCGCACCGTCCGGTCGGCCAGCGGGCCGAATTCGAGGTTCGGCGCGATGTGCTCCACCGAGGAGGTGGAGGAGACGACCACGGTGCGGTCGCGCAGCGTCTTCGCCTCGCGGACGAAGTTCGGCAGGATGCCCTGGATGCCGGTGTAATCGACCTGGCCGGTGCGGAACTGGGTGTAGAGCACCGTCAGGTCGGAAATGTACTTGAAGATCAGACGCTCAACATAGGGACCCTTGCCGTGATAGGCGGGATTGGCGGTGAGCAGGATGTTGTCGCCGGGCGTGCGCGAGCCCCAGCGGAACGGGCCGGTGCCGACAGGGGCGTTGTTCATCGGCGAGGCGTTGGGATCGGCCGCCTTCTCCAGGATGTGCTTCGGGACCAGGAAGGTCAGCGACAGGATCGACAGATAGGGCGAATAGGGGCTCTCCATCCGCCAGTGGATCTCGTCGGGCGAGACCACCGTGATGTCCTTGACCAGGCTGTGGCCGACGCGGTTTCGGACGCGGAAGTTCGGATTGTTGATGAGCTCCAGCGAGTATTTGACGTCCTCGGCGGTGAAGGCCGTACCGTCGTGCCATTTGACGCCGGTCCGCAGCTTGATCTTCCAGGTAAGGCCGTCGGCGGAGAGGCCGCCATTGGCCACCGTCGGCACCTCGCGGGCGAGGTCGGGGACGAAATTGCCGTCGGCATCGATGTACCAGAGGGTCGAGAAGAGCTGCCACCAGACCGCCTGGTCGACCTCGATGCCGGGCATAAGGGGATTGAAGACGGTGGGCTCCTGGGAGAGCGCGGCGACGATCTGCCCGCGCGGCCGGTCGGGCGGCGCCGAGGGACGGGAGCCCTGGGCGAAAAGCGTGCCTGGGGCGGCGAGGCCCGCCGCCGCGCCGGCGCCGAGCACCATCAGGACCCGGCGGCTGGGACCGGTGGCCGGAAGCACTGCTTTGACGCGGTTGGTCTCGTCGCTCATCATCGCCCCCGTGACTGTCGCCCGGCATGGCTCGCCCGTTCGCCGGAGGTCATCCGGCGCCCGGCGGATCCCCGTCCGCGGCGTTCAGTGGTCTTGAATTGTCGCGACCAAACTTCAACACTGCTAAACAGGGCTGTCAATGGCACGGGGCGGGCCTCACGCCTGTCATGGAAGAGGATCACCCCTGCATTTGCGCGTGGCAGGATGCCGACCCTGCCGCGGGGGCAAACGGGAGAAGGATGTCGCATGAGCGGTCGCAGCAGCGCAGGGCGGGCGGGGGCGGCCCCTGAGGACATGGCTGTCGCGCACGGTACGGCGCTCGCCGACGACGGGGACCAGCGCCTCGGCGAGACCATCCGCCTGATGCGCCAGCGCGCCGGCCTGTCGATCCAGGAGGTGGCGAAGCGGACGGGCCTGTCGACCGGCATGATCAGCCAGGTGGAGCGGGCGCTGGCGACGCCCTCGGTCCGCACGCTGCGCCTCCTCAGCATCGCCCTCGGCGTGCCGATCTCCTATTTCTTCGAGGAGCACGAGCCTGTCGCGCCGGCCCGCTACATCGTGCGCAAGAACGACCGCCGGCTGCTCAGGCTCACCGCCAGCGGCGTGGTCAAGGAGGCGCTGACCCCGGCCGAGAGCGGCGAGATCGAGTTCTACGAGCTGACCCTCAATCCCGGCGGCTCGTCCGGCACCGACTTCGTGCGCCACACCGGCGAGAAGGCGGGCTATGTGCTGGCGGGCAAGCTGCGCCTCTGGCTCGACCACGAGGCCCATGTGCTGGAGCCCGGCGACAGCTTCCGCTTCCCCTCCACCGTGCCCCACATGTTCGACAATCCCTCCCAGCAGGTGGCCCGCGTCATCTGGGTGACGACGCTCGGGCCGCGCTGAGCCGTGAGCCCTCAGGGCGCGAGGTCGTGGACGCGCACGCCCGGCACGACGCGGGCGGCGATGTCGCAGAGATGGCGGTGGTGGGTGAAGTAGATCACCTGGCCGATGGCGCCCATCCGCGCGAACAGCCGGAAGGTCTCCTCCGACCGCATCTCGTCGAAGGGCTCCATGATGTCGTCGGCGATGAAGGGCACCGCCGGGCGGACCGCCGCGAACTCCTCGTAGCCGGCGAGCCGGAGGGCGAGATAGAGCTGGAAGCGCGTGCCCTTGGAAAGGTCCTGCGCGGCCTTTGAGCCGCCGTCGCGGGAGAGGGCGATGAGCACCTCGCGCTCCTTGTCGGCCCGGGTCGTCAGGCCGAGATAGGCGTCGCGGGTGATGAGCCGGAAGGCCTCCGAGGCGCGCTGCATCATCGAGCTGCGGTGCCGGTCGCGATAGGCGCCGAGCGCCTGGTCGGCCAGCATGCGGCCGGCGCGCAGGCGCAGGAAGCGCAGCGCGAGGTCCTCGATCTCCAGGATCACCACCCGCCGCTCCGCCTCGATGCGGGCGACGGCGTCGTCGCCGCCGATGGCCTGGAGCCGCTCGGCCGCGAGGCTCCTCGCGGCATAAAGTTCGCGCGCCTGGGCCTCGGCCCGCGCGAGGGTAGCCTCGATCTCCGCCGCTTCCGCCGCGAGCGCGTCGGCGTCCAGCCGGTCGAGCGCGTCCAGTGCCTCCCCGATCCCGGAGGCCCGCATCTCCCCGGTGATGCGGGCCGAGAGATCCGCGGCCTTGCCGGCGAGGTCGTCCCGGCGCGCGCAGGCCTGCAGGCAGGCGCCGACCGCCACGAGATCGTCGACGCCGAAGAAGGCGAGGCGGGCGTCCCGCTCGGCTTCGTGCGCCCAGATCTCCGCCTGGAGTGCCTGGCGCTCCTCCCGGAGACCGGCCAGCTTGCCGCGCATCTCGTGCTGCATTGTCTGTTCGAGGCGCGCCTGCTCGTGGCGCCGCATCAGCGCCTCCGCCGCGCCGAGCGCCGCCGGCTCCTCGAAGGGCTCGCCCAGGACCTCGTGGATCTGCGCCAGCTCGGCGACGAAGCTGCGGCAGTCCTCCTCCATGGCGGCGATGCGGTGGGCGATGTCGTCGCGCGCTTTCAGGGCGGCGGGCAATCCGCCGGCGAGGTCGAGGATGGCGCGGACCGCGCCCGTGCTGCCGCCGCGACCGGCGAACCATGTCCCGGCGAGGGCGGACTCCCAAGCGTCGGTCCAGGCCTGCATGGCGGCGCGCGCCACCCCCGCGCGGCGGATGCGTGAATCGAGGTCCCGCTGCCGGTCCCGCATGGCGGCGGCGGCAGCCTCGGCCTGGCGCGTCCGCTCGGCATTCGCCTGCAGCGCCGTCTCGGCGGCCTGGGCGAGAGCGCCGAGGGAAAGCCTGCCCGGATCGAGGCCGATGGCGGACAGGGCCTGCGAAAGGCTGCGCTGCGCCGTGTCTGCCTCGGCGCGCGCCGCTGCGAGCCGCGTTTCCGCCTCCTGCAGCCGGCGGTGGGATTCCAGCGCGGCGTCCCGCCGGGCGGCCCACCGCTCTGCGGCGTCCTGCCAGGCGGCCTGGGGTGAATCGTCGGGGAGGGCCGCCGGCGCCGGGTAGCGGGCGCGCAGCGTGCGGC
>JAEZGJ010000240.1 GCA_023416965.1 Pseudomonadota bacterium
GCTGTAGCCGCCGTGGCGGGTGTCCGGCCGCAGCGGCCTCAGGCAGGCGAGCCCCTCGCAGGGCCCGGCGCGCAGGGCCGCCTCGATGGGCGCGTGGGCGAGGGCGCCGGCGAGCCAGAGGCCCAGAACCGCAGCGAGGGCGAGGGCGAGGCGCGCCGGAGAGGCGTGCCGGGCAATGGCTGCGGCGGCGCCCAGCGGGGTCACAGGCCCTTCGCCTCCATCCAGACGATGAATGCGGCCAGTCAGGGTGCGGGCGATGGGGATGGCGATATAGGCAGCCACCGCCGCCGCCGGCCAGGCGATGGCGAAGGCGGTCATCCAGCGGCGGAAATAGTCCGGCGGAAAGCCGAGATTGAGCCAGGTGATCAGTGCCGTCATGAGGAAGGCCATGACGGCGGCCATGAGGATGGGCTGGATGATGGCGGCTTTGGGCGGCATGGACGGCTCCGGAATTCTGGCGGATCAGTGCCGCCTGCGGCGCCGCGATGCAAGCGCGGGGCCGCCTCAGTCCGAGGATTGCTCGTTCAGGCGGCGCATGAGCCGGCGATTCTGCTGTTCCAGGGTCTTGAGCTTGTCGGCCAGCAATTCCGGCCCGGAGGCGCCGGCTTCGAGGAAGGTGACGCCAATCTCCGGAAGCCGTCGCCAGACGACGACGCATTCGAAGGTCTCGCCCTTCTGGGGAATTTTCAACTGGAAGTGATCCGGCAGGTCGTTGACGCCGCCGCAGTCCAGGCGTGCGCCCTTGGGCGTGAAATTGCGCACGGTGCACTCGGTCGAGCGAAGCCCACCCGGGAACAGGATCGTTCCCTTCCAGAAGGTGCGGGAGCGCTGGACAGCCCGGCGTTCTGTGGCTTCGACTGTGGACACTGCTGAGCAATCCGATCCGGGGATGCGACCGCGCCAGCCTAGCCGCGAGCTCTTAACTCTCCGTTGACACCGCTGCGGACGAAAACCGGCCGCGATAGGCCTTAGGCCGCGGCGGGGCATAGCCGCCGACCTTCGAGGTCTTCAGGCCGAGGGCATGGAGGCTTTCCGCGAGCTTGACGGCAGCCGCCACGCCGTCGATCACCGGCAGCCCGTGCTCGGCCGAGAGCGCCGCCGCCAGTTCCGCCATGCCGGCGCAGCCCAGCACGATGGCCTCGGCGCGGTCCTCACCCTTCGCGCGCGCGATCTCCGCGGATATGCGGGCGCGGGCATCGGAGGCGGGGTTCTCCAGTTCCAGGACCGGCACCTCGCAGGCGCGCACGCGCGCGCAGCGATGGGCGAAGCCGTATTTGTGGACGTTGTGCTCCAGCGCCGGCACCGACACGGCCAGCGTGGTGACGACGGTAAACTTCGTCGCCAGCAGCGTCGCCATGTGCATGGCCGCCTCGCCGATGCCGACCACCGGCACCGCCATGAGCGAGCGGGCGGCGTCGAGGCCGGTATCGTCGAAACAGGCGATGACGAAGGCGTCCGAAGCGGGCCGCGCCCGCATTTCCTCGAGCATGCCGGGGATGGAATAGACCTCGTCGTAGTAGCCCTCGATGGAGGCAGGACCCCCCTCGGGATTGACCGGCTCGATCACGGTTGCCGCTGCGGCGACGGCGCGGGCCGCCTCGCCGATCGTGCGGGTCATGGAGGCGGTGGTGTTCGGATTGACGATGGTGAGGTGCATGGCGGATCGTTGCTCGTGCGGGGCGGCGCCTCGTGGCACCTTACGCCGCAACGGGCGCCGTCGCATCCGTCCTGAAGCAGCGCGCCTCGTGCCCGGCGCCGACTGCGATCGGCTCCGGCGTCGCCTCCGAACAGGCCGGCAGGGCGAGCTTGCAGCGCGGTGCGAAGGAGCAGCCGGGCGGCAGATTGGCGAGGTCCGGCGGCGAGCCGGGAATGGCGTCGAGCCGCGTGCCCTTGGTCATGGCGTCGTGGGCGCGGCTCTTCAGGAGCCCGATCGTATACGGGTGGCGGGGGTTGCGCAGGATGTCGCGGATCGGCCCGGTCTCGACGATGCGGCCGCCATACATGACGGCCACGCGGTCGGCGACCTCGACGGCGACGCCGATGTCGTGAGTGACGAAGATGACGGCGATGCCGAATTCGCGCTGCAATTCGCGGATCAGCAGCAGGATCTGGATCTGCACCGTGGCGTCGAGGGCCGTCGTCGGCTCGTCGGCGAGGAGCACCTTCGGATTGCAGGCCAGCGCCAGGGCGATCATCGCGCGCTGGCGCATGCCGCCGGACATTTCGTGGGGATAGTTGTCGAGGCGCCGCTCGGGGGAGGGGATGCGCACCCGCTCGAAGAGGTCGAGGGCGCGCTTCCTGGCATCGGCCCAGGACCCGCCGTCATGTTTCACGATGGTCTCGGCGATCTGGTGGCCGAGCGTATAGACGGGGTCGAGGGCGAGGGCCGGCTCCTGGAAGATCATGGAGACGTCGCGGCCGCGGAACGCCTGCAGGTCCTTCGGGCCGAGAGCGAGGACATCCTTGCCCGCGACGGTGATGGAGCCCTCCACCTTCGTCCGCTTCTCGGGGTTGAGGCGAAGCATGGCGCGCAGCGTCACCGACTTGCCGGAGCCGGACTCGCCGAGGATGGCGAGGGTCTCGCCGCGGTCGAGGGCGAGATCGACGCCGTTGATGGCGCGGATCGGCTTCGGGCCGCCGGTGAAGGTGACCTTGAGATTGCGGATGTCGACGAGGGGCGGGGTGGTCAGCATGTCATGCCCTCACGCGGCCGCTGCCGCCGGCGGCGCCATGGTGTGGCCGGAGCCCGGCTCTGAACGCAGGCAGGCGACGTCGTGCAGCGTCGCGGCGCGGGTCAGAACCGGCTCGCGCTGGGAGCAGACGCCCTCGGCAAAGGTGCAGCGGGTGTGGAAGCGGCAGCCGGGCGGCGGATCGATGGGGTTGGGCGGATCGCCGAAGAGCGGCGCCTGTTCGGTGCGCCTGTCCGGGTCCATGGTCGGCATGGAGCGGGTCAGCGCCGCGGAATAGGGATGGAAGGGATCGTCGAAGATCGCTTCGGAGGGGCCGATCTCCGCGACCTTGCCGAGATACATGACCATGACGCGATCCGACATGTAGCGGACCACGTGGAGGTCGTGGGAGATGAAGATGTAGGTGAGCTTGAACTCCTCCTTGAGGTCGAGGAGGAGGTTGAGCACCTGGGCCTCCACCGACTTGTCGAGGGCGGAGACCGCCTCGTCGAGGATCACGACCTTCGGCTGGAGGGCGAGCGCGCGGGCGATGTTGATGCGCTGGCGCTGACCGCCGGAGAGCTCGTGCGGATAGCGGCCGGCGAAGCGCTGCGGCTCGAGGCCCACCTTGGCGAGGAGGTCGCGGGCGCGTTCGATGGCCTCGCGCTGCGGAACGCCGTGGACCTGCGGCCCGAAGGCGATGGAGCTCTCGATGGTCAGGCGCGGATTGAGCGAGGCATAGCTGTCCTGGAAGACCATCTGCACCTGGCGGCGATATTCCGTCAGCGACAGGTCGGGCGAGCCGACCTTGGCGCCGTCGAAGAGGATTTCGCCGCTCGTCGGATCCATCAGGTGCATGAGGAGCCGGGCGGTGGGCGACTTGCCGCAGCCGGATTCGCCGACGATGCCGAGGGTCTCGCCGTCGATGACGTCGAAGTCGATGCCGTCGACGGCGCGCACCACCTTCTTCGGGCCGAACAGGCCGCCGGAGACGGGAAAGTGCTTGACGAGGCCGCGGACCGTGAGGAGGGGCTGGCTCATACCTTGACGTCCATGGCGTTGCGCAGGCCGTCGGCCAGCACGTTGAAGGAGATCGAGGTGATGAAGATCATCACGCCGGGAAGGGCGGCGACGAGGGGCTGGTTGTAGATCGCCGTGCGCAGCGTGTTGAGCATCAGGCCCCATTCGGGCTCGGGCGGCCGAACGCCGAGGCCGAGGAAGGAGAGGCCGGAGGCGAGGATCATCGACACCGAGATGAGGCCGGTCGCATAGACGAAGATGGGGCCGAGCACGTTGCCGAGCACGTGGACGCGGATGATGGTCAGCGCATTGGCGCCGGAGGCACGGGCCGCCTCCACATAGTCGCGGTTGCGCACCTGGGTCGTCACCGCCTCGGCGACGCGCGCGATCGGCGGGATGAAGACGACGGTGAGCGAGACCAGAGCGTTCTGGATGCCGGCGCCGAGCGCTCCCGACAGGGCCACCGCCAGCAGCACCGAGGGGAAGGCGTAGAACACGTCGATGGTGCGCATCATCACCGTGTTGGTCTTGCCGCCCACATAGCCGGCGACGATGCCGATGAGGCTGCCGACGCCGAAGGCCATGAGCACGGGCGTGACGCCCATCATGAGGGAATAACGGGCGCCGTAGATGAGGCGCGAGAGCATGTCGCGGCCGAGCTCGTCGGTGCCGAGCGGGAAGCCGGTCGTGCCTACGGGCCTGAGGCGGCGGATGGTGCGGCCGGCATAGGGGTCCATCGGCGCGATGAGCGGCGCGAAGACCGCCATCAGGATCAGGAGGAGGATGAGGACGCCCGCGGCGATGGCGAGCTTGTCCCTGCCGAAGCGCTTGACGACGCCCGACCAGTAGCCGGGCGAGCGCTCTATGGGCGCGACAGTCTTGGCGGGGTCCTGCGGCAGGAGCGAGGCGACGGAGGTCATCGGGTCAGCTCCTCTGGATGCGCGGATCGATGGCCGTCTGGATGACGTCCACGATGAGGTTGAGGAGGACGAAGAAGAGGGCGAGGACGAGGATCGTTCCCTGCAGCAGCGGCAGGTCCCGCTGGAAGATGGCGGCGTTGAGCAGGAAGCCGGTGCCGGGCCAGGAAAAGACCGTCTCGATCAGGATCGAGCCGCCGAGGAGGTAGCCGAGCTGCAGGCCCATGACGGCGAGGGTGGTGGGGGCGGCGTTCTTCACCACATGGCCGAAGATGCCGAGTTCGGACAGGCCCTTGGCGCGCAGCGCCGGCACGAAGTCCTGGGAGAGGATGTCGGCCACGAGGGCGCGGATGGTGCGCGCGACGATGCCCATGGGAATGACGCTCATCGTGACCGCGGGCAGGATCAGATGGCGGAAATGGGCCCAGTCCGGCTGCCAGTCGGAGGAGCCGCCGGGGCCGGCACCCGTGGGCGGCAGCCAGTTGAGCTGCACCGAGAAGACGATGACAAGCACCATGCCGAGCCAGTAATGCGGCACGGAGACGCCGATGACGGAGAGAATGGAGGCGATCTTGTCGACGGGGCTGTTGCGGAAATAGCCGGCGACGAAGCCGAAGAGCAGCCCGAAGAAGAAGCCGATGAAGGTGGCGACGACCGACAGCAGCAGCGTGTTCTTGACCGCCCGCAGCACCTCGCTCGACACGGCACGCCCGGTGGCGATGGAGGTGCCGAGATCGCCGTGCAGGGCGCGCCAGCACCAGAGCAGGAACTGCTCGTAATAGGGCCGGTCGAAGCCATAGGCCCGCATCATCTGCTGCTTGAGCTGCTCGGAGGCGTCGGGCGGCAGCACCGAGACGAGCGGGTCACCCGGCGCGATGTGGACGAGCGCGAAGCAGACGATCGACACGCCGATGACGATCGGGATCGTGTAGACGAGGCGTTTGCCGAGATAGGTCAGCATGAATGCGGGTCTCGCGGGTGCAACCGTCGGGGGAGCTGCCACCTCGCGGGGCGGCTGCCGCGCGGGTGGTGCCCGCGCAACCGGTCGATGGATCCGGGCCGGCGTGCCGGCCCGGATCTGTCCGGGGGATCAGGAACCCGGGCGGATGTCCATCGGCGCGATGTCGATGAACCAGGACCGCGGCTGGACGACGCCGGTGACGCGGGCCGACATGGCGCGCGGGCCGACGTCATGGGCGACCCACAGGAAGGGCGCCTCCTCGACGATCCGCTTGTGCAGGGCGGCGAGGGCGCGGTCGCGGCCGGCATCGTCGAAGGTCGAGCGCGCCGTCGCGGCGAGCTGGTCGAACTCGTCGGAGTTGAAGAAGCCCCAGTTGTTGGAGGCCGGCGGGTTGGTCTGCCGCGTCACGAAGCGGATCATGGCGAAGAAGGGGTCCATGGCCGCGAAGGTGACGTTGGTGGCGTTGGCACCGCGGGCATTGGCGTGGCCGGCGCCCTCACGCCAGTTGGTGAAGACCGCGTTCCACTCGGCGACTTCCAGCTCGACGTTGAAGTAGCACTCCTTCAGCGCCTGCTGCAGCCACTCGTTCATGACGATGGGCTGCATCTGGCCGGAGCCCGAGGCCGAGGTGAGGACCTTCACCGTCAGCGGCTTGGACGCCGAGAAACCGGCCTCCTGCATCAGCTTCTGCGCGGTGGGCAGGTCGTACTTGATCTGGAAGGAGGGGTCGCCCCACCAGGGATGGCCCGCCGGAACGGTGCCGACCGGAACCTCCATCAGGCCGCCCAGAAGCTCCTTCAGCTCGGCGCGGTTGATGCAGAGATTGGCGGCGTGGCGCACCCGGCGGTCGAGCCAGGGCGAGCCCTCACGGAACGAGAACTGCCAGGGCCAGACATGCGGCTGGGCATTGGTGTAGAGCGTGAATCCGCGCTGCTTGATCTGCGGCACGGAATCCGGCGCCGGGGCCTCGATCCAGTCCACCTGGCCCGACAGGAGCGCGGCGGTGCGGGCATTCGGCTCCGGCAGCGGCAGCAGCACCACGCGGTCGATCTTCGGGCGGCGGGCGGCGTCCCAGTAGTCCTTGTTGGCGACCATCTCGAAGCGCTCGCGCGGCACGAGGCGCACGCCGCGGAACGGGCCGGTTCCCGAGGGATTGGCGGCGAAGGCGGTCCAGGCCGCCGCGGCGCGTGCCTTCGGATCGGCGACGGAGGCCGGCACCTCACCGAGGAGCTTCTGCCAGTGCGTCGGCGAAGCCATGAACAGGTTGGTCAGGTTGATGGGCAGGAAGGAGTCCGGCGCCTTGGTGGTGAGTTCCACCGTCAGCTCGTCTATGGCGCGGGCGGAGGCGAGGTTCGGCATGCGCGAGACGGTGACGCCGACCTGGCTCTGGTCGAAATGCGGGGCGTTCTGGTCGAGCACCTTCTGGACGTTCCAGACCACCGCGGCGGCGTTGAAGGGCGAGCCGTCGTGGAATTTCACGCCCGGGCGCAGGCGAAAGACCCACTTGTTCTTGTCGGCGGCGTCGACCTGCCAGGACAGGGCGAGGCCCGGCACGATCACCGATGCCGCATCCGCCTTCGACAGGTCCCAGTGAACCAGCGCGTCATACATGGGGATGCCGGTGAAGCGGTTGCCCTCGAAGCCCTGGTCGGGCTGGCCGTGGGTGCGCGGAATGTCGGCGGCCGTCATGCCGATGCGCAGGACCTTTTCCTGGGCCAAGGCGGAGGCCGAGGTCAGCAGCGCACCCGCAAGGGCGAAGGCGCCGGCAATCAGCGCCGGACGAAACATGGTTCGCATACGAAGTCTCCCTGATACTTCCTCGGCCGGACTGGCAAGCCACATGCCAGCCATTCCAGAGAGCCGGTTGATCCGGCTTCTCGGCGCCTGTCCTTCCGTCAACGGCGGTGGAATGCCGGGACGCGGGGCAGGTTGCCCAAGAATTGAGCAGGTCGTTCCAGGGAGATCAAGACGCGCGGATGCCGCGCGCCCGGTAAATCATCATTCTCCAGCCCCGCCTGGACCCGAGAGAGTTCCGCGCCTCAGGCGGGCAGGGGCAGGGGACCGCCGACAGCCTGCTCGACGCTGCGGGCGATGCGCAGGGCCAGCGCGTCGCGGAACCGCGGCGTGACGACCTGGAAGCCGACCGGCAGGCCCGTCCCGGTCGGTGCGACAGGGACGGAGACGCCGCACCATTCGAGATAATTGACGAAGCGGGTGAAGATGCCCGGAGCGCCCGCCTCGTCCACCTGCGTCAGGGGAACGGCGGGAACCGGCGTGGTCGGCAGGATGAGGGCGTCGATGCCGTTTCCGGCGAGGAAGGCGTTGGCCTCGGCCATGCGCTGCCGGCGCGCCTCGACGCCGGCGAAATAGCGCGTCGCCGGAATGTCGAAGCCGCCGCCGATGCGCCGCGCCGCCCAGCCGCCGAGCCGGCAGGGGGTTTCACGCGCCAGGACGCCGTGGTGGTGGGTGCCTTCCACCATCATCAGCTCGCCGCAGGACTGGGTGTAGGTGGAGAGGCTCTCGGGGAGGGAGACCGGGACGAGCCGCGCGCCCGCCTTCTCCAAGGCGGCGGCGGCGGCGCTGAAGCTCGCGGCAACGCCGTCGTCCACGGCGATGTCCGGGTCGATGGCGAGGACGCCGAGGGTGAGGCCGCGCACCCCCGCCTCCAGCCCGGACACGAGGTCGAGGCCGGGCGCGCCTTCAGTCGAGGGATCGGCGGGGTCGGAGCCGAGCAGGACCTGGCTCATCACCGCCGCGTCGCGAACGGTGCGCGCCAGCGGGCCGATCGTGTCGAAGTGGAGGGCCAGCGGCACGACGCCGGCGCGGCTGACGAGACCCATGGAGGTCTTGTGGCCGACCGTGCCGCACCAGGCGGCGGGCAGGCGGACAGAGCCGCCGGTATCGGTGCCGAAGCCGACGGGCACGAGGCCGGCGCCGACCGCCACGCCCGTGCCGGAAGACGAGCCGCCGGGAACGCGGTGAGTCGCGGCGTCGTGGGGGTTCATCGGCGTGCCGGCGATCGGATTGGTGCCCCAGCCGCCGAAGGCATATTCCACCGTATGGGTCTTGCCGACGACGATGGCGCCGGCGGCCCTCAGCCGCGCCACGCACCAGGCGTCGGCACCGGCGACCGGCAGGTGGTCGCGGGTGAGCGAGCCGGCCCGGGTGCGCTGGCCGGAGACGTCGATGATGTCCTTCACCGCCACGGGAACGCCGTGCAGCGGGCCGCGGCGCTGGCCGAAGGCCTGGACGGCGTCGAGCATGTCCGCCTCGGCGCGGGCCTCGTCCGCCATGACGGCGATGAAGGCATGGAGACGCGCATTCGTGGCGGCGATGCGCGCCAGCGTCGTCTCGACCACGGCCCGGGCGCTGGTGCTCCCCTCGGCGATGGCTTCCGCCGTGGCAACGGCGCCGGCGGCGAGGACGGTGGCTGCATCGGTCATGGGACGGTCTCCAGGGCGGGCAGGCCGAGGCGGGCCGCCACGACGTCGGCGAGGGCGAGGGAGGCGGTCAGGCCAGGGCTCTCGATGCCAAGCAGGTTGACGAGGTTGGCGATGCCGTGGACTTCGGGCCCGTCGATGCGGAAATCGGGCATGGGCATCCCTGGCCCGTGCAGCTTCGGGCGGATGCCGGAATAGTCGGGCTGCAGGGCGCCGTCCGGAAGTCCCGGCCAATAGGCGCGGATCGCCGCGTAGAAGCCGTCGGAGCGGCGGGGATCCACCACGAGATCGTTCTCGCTCTCCACCCATTCGACATCCGGCCCGAAGCGGCAGCGACCCTGGAGGTCCACGGTGGCGTGGACGCCGAGACCGGCCGCGTCCGGCATGGGATAGACGAGGCGGGAGAAGGGCTGGCGCCCGACCAGGGAGAAGTAGTTGCCCTTGGCATACCATTGCCGCGGCGCGTGCTGTGGCGGAAAACCCTCCAGCGCGGCGAGGAATTTCGGGGCGTAGTGGCCGGCCGCGTTGACGACGATGCGCGCGGCGATCTCGGCGCCTTCCGCGCCACCGGTGCGCACCACGATGCCGTCCGCTGTCACGCGCGCACCGAGGATCGGTGTCTCGAAGGCGACCATGCCGCCGGCATTCTCGAGGTCGCCCTGGAGCGACAGCATGAAGCCGTGGGTGTCGACGATGCCGGTCGAGGCGGAGAAGAAGGCCCTGATGCAGGCGACTTCCGGCTCCATCGCCCGCACCTCGTCCGGGGTCTTCCAGGTGAGGCCCTCGACGCCGTTGGCATGAGCCTGGTCCCAGATCGCCTGGAGCTTCGGCAACTGGTCCTCCGACGTCGCGACCATGAGCTTGCCGCAGGCCTTCGCCTTGACGCCGCGGTCGGCGCAGTAGCGGTAGAGCAGGTGCTTGCCGCGCAGGCAGGCGGCGGCCTTGATCGATCCGGTCGGATAGTAGAGCGCGGCGTGGATCACCTCGCTGTTGCGCGAGGAGGTGCCCGTGCCAATGGCGTCGGCCGCCTCGATGACGAGGGTGTCGAGCCCTGCGACAGCCAGGCGGCGGGCTGCGGCGAGGCCGACGACGCCGGCGCCGATCACCACGGCATCGATGGACCAGTCTGTCATGGGAGGCGGGGAGGGGCGGTGATGCGGGCGGTCATGGCTCCTTCTTAAGGGACGCCTGCCTCCGGGGAAAGCGCGCCGCCCGCGCGGCTGGTCTTCTGATGTCGTCGAGCGGCAGCGTCCCCCCGCTGTCTCAACGCTCGCGTAGGGCCTCGTTGGCGACGCGGGTGATGGGCTTCAGCAGATAGCTCAGCACGGACTTGCGACCGGTCAGGATTTCGGCGGTTCCGATCATGCCGGGAGGATCGGCAGGGGCGCCGCGTCGGGGCCGAGGTGGTTCTTGTCGGTCCTGACGATGACCCGGTAGTAGGTGTCGCCCTGCTGGGTGGTGGTGGTGTCGGCGCTGATGCGCTCCACCCGGCCCGGCAGCGATCCGAAGACCGCGACGTCATAGGCGGTGATCTTCACCACCGCCGGCTGGCCGGGGCGGATGAAGGCGATGTCGGAGGGCCGGACCTGGGGCTCGACGAGCAGCGAATCGTCGAGGGGCACGATCTCGATGATCGCCGCGCGACTTGACGAGTTCCTCCCAGGCGAAGGCGCGGAAGGTCGAGACGACGTTGGCGCTGCGCCCCTGGGCCTCGCGGATGGCCCCCTCGGCCCTGACAAACGAGACCCGGACGACGTCGAGCTGTCCGGTCGTCTCGGCGAACTGGCGCTCCAGGCGCAGCATTTCCACTTCCGGCACCACGCGCTCCCTGAAGAGCCTGCGGGTGAGGGTCACCTCACGTTCCAGCAAGGCCAGGGATGCGGACAATCGGCGCTCCTGGGCCTTGAGCTCCTCGAGCTCGCGTCGCTTCTGCTCCTCCTGCTGGCTGAGGACCTCGATATCCTGGTTGAGCTTCAACTGGCGTGCTCTGAACAGCCCTTCCTCCGCCGCGAAGTAATGGGCGAATTCCGGAGGGGTCGAGGCGTCCCTCGCCATGCCCGCCGCTCCGCCGGCCTCGGCCTCCAGCCGCGCGACGCGAGCGGCG
>JAEZGJ010000294.1 GCA_023416965.1 Pseudomonadota bacterium
GGCAGAAGGCCACCGCGAGGACCCCGAGGATCCCGGGAAAGAGGTGGGCGGAGGCGATGCCGAGGGCGTCGTCGATCTCCGCCGTCTCCAGCGCGCGCGCGCCCGCGAGCGCCACGCCCGCGCCGGCGCCCCCGAGCGCCACCGCGCCCAGGGGATGGAGGAGATGCGCCCCCGCCGACGCAGCGACGACACCGGCGATCGTGGCGTGGATGATGTGGACGACCGTGATGCGCGACGGGCGGACCTGGTTGGCGAGGAAGGTCGCGGTGATCGCCGCGGCTCCGGCCAGGATGAGGTTGATGACCACGGGCGCCACTGCGAGCCCGGCGGACAGCGCCTGGCCGATGGCGATGCCGAACCAGCCGAGCCACAGCAGCATCACCCCGAGGGCGGCGAAGGGGAAGCTCTGGCTCTGCACCACGAGGCTGCGGCGCGTGCCGTTGAACCGGCCGGTGCGCGGCCCCACCACGGAGGAGGCGACGAGGGCGGCCGTGGCACCGGCCACATGGATCACGCCGCCGCCGGCAAGGTCGACGAAGCCGAGCGCCCTGAGCCAGCCGGCCGTCTCTCCGTCGGCCCAGGCCCAGTGCATGACGAGGGGAAGGACGGCGAGGCCGAACACCGCGACCAGCACCGCATAGGCGCGCAGCGTCGTGCGCTCGGCCATGGGGCCCGACAGCAGCGTGGCGGACGCGCAGGCGATGGCCATGGCGAAGACGAGATCCGCCCCGCCGTCGGCCGGCATGAAGGGCCCCCGGCCGGCGATCGGCCCACCGGCATTCATGATCCCGTAGCCCGCCAGCCAGACGATGAGGATGGTGATCCCCGCCAGCACGAGCAGCTTGGCGGCAGCATTGACGCTGTGCTTGGCGCGCACCAGGCCGCTCTCCAGTGTGACATGGCCGGCAAGGACCAGGAACACGCAGAGCGCGATGATGACGGGTGGCAGGAGGTCGGGCGGCGTCGGAGGCATCAGCAAACCGGTCACGAGACGCATCGCTCGCCGCAACACTCTTGACCAACATGGTTAACGCAAGGTTACTTGTGCCGGAAACCGATACGATCAGAACCACTTGGCCGGGGCGTCAGCTCTGCGGCGCGCCTCCGCCGCGATGGCGGTCGCGCCATTCGCGCGGCCGCATGAATTCTCCCGCCCACAGACCGCGCCTGGCCGTGCGAGCCAGCGTCTCGTCCTGGTAATAGGCGCCATAGGCGAGCGCGTGGCCGGCGAGGACCTGAGCCCGTCCGAGATCCACCTCCTCCACGCGGCAGATCGCCACCGTCCTGCCGTAGCGGTCGATATCGCGCTGTTCGCAGCTCACCTGCTGGCCGGCCACCATGGCAATGAGAGCGCGGGCCGATTCCCGCCCGCACCGGATCTCGCGCCCGTCCCGGGTGCAGCGCTGGAACAGTTCGGGTGCGTCGATGCCATGGAGGCGCACCTCGATGCCCGCCACGATCAGGCTGTCGCCGTCGACGATGCGGGCATAACCGCCGAAGCTGCGGCGCGCCTGCTGGCCCTGCAGAGCATGGCGAATCGCCAGGGCCGTCACCGCCGCCACGGCGATGAGCAGCCACAGGAAACCTGTATTGGCCCGCAGGCTGCGGAACCGGGAGAAGCGCAGCATGAACTGGCCGGATGACGGGGGCGGAATCAGGAATGGAACAGGATGTTCATGGTTCGTTTACCATGGATTTCGACCGGCCGTTAATCAAGCTCTGCCACATTTCGGACCGGAAGTGGCGTTGCGTTGGAGAGGTGCCCCGGAATGGGCGTGAGTGCGGCAGACGGACGGCCGGACGACCGGCAGGCCGAGAGGGCGCGCGAGCAAGCCCAGAGCCGCAAGCGCGTCGTCCGTCAGGTGCGCGACGCCCGCGACCGTCTGACCTCGACGACAGGTACGAAGCGCTCGTTCGAATACGAGCTGATGCGCGTCTTCGCGCAGAACAAGCAGTCGGCAGGCGTCGCCGTCGCGCTCATCGCGCTGGCCACCGGCTGGGTCGCCGGCTGGGCGACCAATCCCGGCCTCGGCGCCGCGGCCGGCCTGATCATTCTCGTCGCCCACGGCTTCTGCATCCTGATGGCGCGGTCCTTCCTCAAGGTCGCTCCCGACAAGGCGGACCTTGCCTCCTGGCGTCTGCGCTTCGTCATCGCCGAGACCATGCTGGGCCTCGCATGGGTCCTGGCCTTCATCGTCGTCATGCGCACCCAGGTCGCCGAGGCGAGCAATTTCCTGCTCGTCGGCATGCTGATCGTCGTCGCCGTCTCCGCGATGATCGGCTCGACGCTGCCGGTGGCCGTCTTCGCCTCATCGCTGCCCGTGGCCGCCACGGTGATTGCCTATTTCCTGCTGCTTCACGGCATGCAGGGGGCGGTTCTCGCCGCCATGGCGCTGGGCACGCTCGTCTTCTTCGCCATCATCTCCGCCCGGCTCTACCAGACCAATCTCGCCACCATCGAGGCACGCGCCGAGAAGGACGCGCTGATCGGCGAGTTGGAGACGGCGAAGACCAATTCCGACGAGGCGCGCCGCAACGCCGAGATGGCCAATATCGCCAAGTCGCAGTTCCTCGCCCAGATGAGCCATGAACTGCGCACGCCGCTCAACGCCATCCTCGGCTTCTCCGAGGTGATGAAGGGCGAGATGTTCGGTCCCCATTCCTCGCCGCAATACGCCGAATATGCCGGCGACATCCATTCCTCCGGCCAGCATCTCCTCTCGCTGATCAACGAGATCCTGGATCTCTCGCGCATCGAGGCCGGCCGCTACGACCTCAACGAGGAGGCGCTGACCCTCGCCTATGTGGTCGAGGACTGCCACCACCTGCTGAAGGTGCGCGCCAAGAATAAGGGCGTCACCATCGTCGAGCGGTTCGAGCCGGACATGCCGAAGCTGTGGGCCGACGAGCGCGCCATCCGGCAGATCGTCCTCAATCTCATGTCGAACGCCATCAAGTTCACGCCCACCGGTGGCGAGATCACCCTGAAGGTCGGCTGGACGGCGTCGGGCGGGCAATACGTCTCGGTCAAGGACACCGGCGCCGGCATCCCCGAGGACGAGATCCCGATCGTCCTGTCGAATTTCGGCCAGGGCTCCAACGCCATCAAGAACGCGGAGCAGGGCACCGGCCTCGGCCTGCCCATCGTGCAGGGGCTGGTGTCAATGCATGGCGGCACTTTCACGCTGAAATCGACCGTCCGCATCGGAACGGAAGTTACCGTGACCTTCCCCGCCGAGCGCGTCATGGAGGCGCTGCCGGCGATCGCCAGCCCGCCGGTCGCTGCCCCCGTCGAAATTCCCATGGCCGAGGAGCCGGCCCCCGCCGCCCAGGTGCAGAATGTCGGGGCCCTGCGCCGCGCCCTGTTCGGCCCTGGCCGCTGACGCCATCCCCCGTCCTGCCGGCTTGACCCTCGCCGGCGGCTGATGTGCAGTTACACGATACCAAGCCTGACTGCCGAGGGACGCCTGCCATGAAGCTGTACGACACCCCGCTCGCCCCCAATCCCCGACGCGTTCGCGTTTTCCTGGCGGAGAAGGGCATCGACATTCCCAAAGTGACCATCGACCTTGGCAAGATGGAGCAGAAGTCGGAGAGCTATGCCGCGGTTAATCCGCGCCAGCGCACCCCGGCCCTCGAACTCGACGACGGTTCGGTCCTGTGCGAATCCGTCGCCATCTGCCGCTATATCGAGGCGCTGCATCCCGAGCCGAACCTGTTCGGCCGCACGCCGAAGGAGATCGGCGAGATCGAGATGTGGTCGCGCCGGGCGGAACTGAACCTGCTCTCGACCATCGCCTCAGCTTTCCGCCATCTACACCCTGCCATGGCCGCCATGGAGGTGCCGCAGGTCAAGGAATGGGGCGAGGTCAACAGGGGCCGCATCGTCGACGAACTCACCTTCCTCGACCGCCAGCTGAAGGGACGCGACTTCGTCTGCTGCGACCGCTTCACCAATGCCGACATCACCGCGCTGATCGGCGTCGATTTCCTCAAGCCGACCCGCGTCGCCGTGCCGGACGAACTCGTCGACCTGAAGCGCTGGCATGCCGCCGTGTCGGCGCGCCCCAGCGCCAAAGCGTGATATCTGCGAGGGCGTGGACAGTCTCGACGCTCTCGAACACGCCATCGCCGCCTGCCGCATCTGCGTGGAGCGCCCGCAGGGCGCGCCCTTGCCGCACGAACCGCGGCCCGTGGCCTGGCCCTCGGCCACGGCCCGCATCCTCGTCGCGGGACAGGCGCCGGGCACGCGCGTCCATGCCTCCGGCCGCCCCTTCACCGACCCGTCGGGTGACAGGCTGCGGGCCTGGATGGGCGTCGATGTGGCGACCTTCTACGATCGCTCGCGCATCGCCATCGTGCCGATGGGCTTCTGCTTTCCGGGCCTCGACGCCAAGGGAGGCGACCTGCCGCCGCGCCGCGAATGCCGAGCAGCCTGGCACGACCGTCTGATGGCGGCGATGCCGCAGGTGGATCTCGTCCTCGCCATCGGCGCGACGGCCCAGGCCTATCATCTCGGACGTCTCGGCCTCGCCGATTTGCGACGCCCGACCCTGACGGAGACGGTGGCGGCCTGGCGCGCCATCAGGAGCGCCGGCGCGGGGCCGGCCGTCTTCGTGCTGCCCCACCCGTCATGGCGCAATTCGGGATGGCTGAAGCGCCATCCCTGGTTCGAGGCGGACCTGCTGCCGGTCCTGCGCGGTGAGGTGGCGGCGCGGCTCTGAGGCCGCGCCCGCTCACTTGCGCTCGAGACGGGCGAAGAGGCTCGACGTGTCCCAGCGGCCGCCGCCCATCTTCTGCACCTCGCCGTAGAACTGGTCGACGAGGGCGGTGACGGGGAGGGTGGCGCCGTTGCGGCGGGCTTCCGCCAGGCAGATCGACAGGTCCTTGCGCATCCAGTCGACGGCGAAACCGAAGTCGAACTTGTCCTGGTTCATCGTCTTGTGGCGGTTCTCCATCTGCCAGGAGCCGGCGGCGCCCTTGGAAATGACATCGACCAGCTGCTCGATGTCGAGGCCGGCCTTGCGGGCGAAGTGCAGGCCCTCCGACAGGCCCTGGACGAGACCGGCAATGCAGATCTGGTTCACCATCTTGGCGAGCTGGCCGGCCCCGGGGCCGCCGAGACGGCGGCAGGCGCGTGCAAAGGCCATGATCACCGGCTCGGCGCGGGCGAAGTCGGCCTCCTCGCCGCCGCACATGACAGTGAGCACGCCATTCTCGGCGCCGGCCTGGCCGCCCGACACGGGCGCGTCGACAAAGCCGATGCCGAGCGCCTTGGCCTTGGCCTGCAGCTCCCGCGCCACGTCGGCGGAGGCGGTGGTGTTGTCGACGAAGACCGAACCCTTGGCCATGGCCTGGAAGGCGCCGTCCGGCCCGATGGTGACGGAGCGCAGGTCGTCGTCGTTGCCGACGCAGGCGAAGACGAAGTCCTGGCCGGCGGCGGCCTCCTTCGGCGTCCTGGCGGCCGTGCCGCCGTGCTGGGCGACCCAGGCCTCCGCCTTGGCGAAGGTGCGATTGTAGACGGTCAGGTCATGGCCGCCCTTGGCCTTGAGGTGGCCGGCCATGGGATAGCCCATGACGCCGAGACCGAGGAACGCGACTTTCGCCATGACATGAGCTCCGCTGGGATGGCTTGAGGGACGCTTACCATCCCCGTGGCGGGCGCGAGGTCAAGCCTCCCCGCCTGCTCCCGAACGCGAGCGGTAGGTGGGTAAGTTCAAATACGTAGCCATGCGAAAAGCGTAAAACTGCCAATCCGCAATGCTGGCATGCATCTGTGAATTGTGGTTGTGTCCGCCCCACGAGCCCGGCCAACGGGCCGCATTTTTCACAGCGGGACCTTTAGGGAGAACAAGCTCATGGAGCGCCGCACATTCATCAAGACCGCGTCGGTTGCCGCCGCCGCATCCGCCGTCGCCGCCCCGGCGATCGCCCAGACAGCGCCGGAAGTGAAATGGCGCCTGACGTCATCCTTCCCGAAGTCCCTCGACACCATCTACGGCGCTGCCGAGGTCTTCTCGAAGGCCGTCGCCGAGATGACCGACAACCGGTTCCAGATCCAGGTCTTCGCCGCGGGCGAGATCGTGCCCGGCCTGCAGGCCATGCAGGCGGTGCGTGACGGCACCGTGGAAGCCTGCCACACCGCCTCCTACTACTATGTCGGCATCGACCCGACCTTCGCTTTCGGCACCGCGGTGCCCTTCGGCCTGAACTCGCGCATGCAGGACGCCTGGCAGTTCCAGGGCGGCGGCATGGAGCTGATGAACGCTTTCTATGCAAAGCACAACATCTACGCGGTCCCGGCCGGCAATACCGGCTGCCAGATGGGCGGCTGGTTCCGCAAGGAGATCAAGACCGTCGCCGATCTCAACGGCCTGAAGATGCGTATCGGCGGCTTTGCCGGCCGCGCCCTCCAGAAGCTCGGCGTCGTGCCGCAGCAGGTCGCTGGCGGCGACATCTATCCCTCGCTTGAGAAGGGCACGATCGACGCGGCGGAGTGGGTCGGGCCCTACGACGACCAGAAGCTCGGCTTCAACAAGGTGGCGCCGTTCTACTACTATCCCGGCTGGTGGGAAGGTGGGGCCATGCTCCACAACATGTTCAACGTGGCCAGGTACAACGCCCTGCCGGCGAGCTACAAGGCGATCCTGCTCAACGCCTCGCACCACGCCAATACGTGGATGCAGGCGCGCTACGACGCCCAGAACCCGGCGGCCCTGCGCCAGCTGGTGGCTGCCGGCACCCAGCTCCGGCCCTTCTCGCTCGAGGTGCTGGAAGCCTGCCTGAAGGCGGCCAACGAGGTGAATGCCGAGACGGCCGCCCAGAACGCAGACTTCAAGAAGGTGCTGGACTCCACCATGGCCTTCCGCGGCGAGCAGTATCTGTGGTGGCAGGTTGCCGAATACACCTTCGACACCTTCATGATTCGCGCCCGCGCCCGCGGCTGACGCGACCCTATCCGGCGAACGCGAGCCCCGGCGGATCCCTCCGCCGGGGCTTTTTTGTCGCCCTGTGCCATTGCGACTACTTTTTCCGGCCTTTTGCCGCCGACCCCCGGGGTTCTCCTGATGCGGACGGGCCTCGCCCGGCTGTCTGATCGGCGGACCGGGACGAGCGCCTGGCGCGACAACGACCAGCGCGGCCCCGGCAGAGGAAACCGGAAGAAGGGAACATTCCATGCAGCGCCGAAACTTCGTGAAGGCGGCGGGCGCAGGCCTCGCCGCCGCGGCGGTGGCGTCACCCGCCGTCGCCCAGTCCATGCCCGAGGTCCGCTGGCGGCTGACCTCCAGCTTCCCGAAATCGCTCGACACGCTCTATGGCGTCTCCGAGGTCTTCGTGAAGCGCCTCGCCGAGATCACCGACAACCGCTTCATCATCCAGCCCTTCGCGGCGGGCGAGATCGTCCCCGGCCTGCAGGCCTTCGACGCGGTGTCCAACGGCACGGTGGAGGCCTGCCACACCGCCTCCTACTACTATGTCGGCAAGGACCCGACCTTCACCTTCGGCACGGCGCTGCCCTTCGGCATGAACCCGCGCCAGCAGAACGCCTGGTTCATCGAGGGCGGAGGCACCGATCTGCTCAACGAATTCTACAAGTCCTACAACGTGCGGGCCGTGTCATGCGGCAATACCGGCACCCAGATGGGCGGCTGGTTCCGCAAGGAGATCAAGACGGTCGGCGATCTCAACGGCCTCAAGTTCCGCGTCGGCGGCGTCGCCGGGCGGGTCCTCACCAAGCTCGGCGTCGTGCCGCAGCAGATCGCCGGAGGCGACATCTACCCGGCGCTCGAGAAGGGGACGATCGACGCGGCAGAGTGGGTCGGCCCCCACGACGACGAGAAGCTCGGCTTCGCCAAGGTCGCGCCGTTCTACTACTACCCCGGCTGGTGGGAAGGCGGCGCCCAGCTCCAGACCATGGCCAACACGGCCAAGTGGGAGCAACTGCCGAAACACTACAAGGCTGCCTTCGACGCCGCCGCCTACCAGGCCGGCACCTGGATGCAGGCGCGCTACGACGCCGCCAATCCCTCGGCGCTGCGCCGGCTGGTCGCCCAGGGGACGCAGCTGCGACCCTTCCCCTTCGAGGTGATGGAGGCCTGCCACAAGGCCGCCAACGAGCTCTATGCGGAGGTCGCGGCCCAGAACCCCTGGTTCAAGCGGGTGCTCGACCACACGGTCGCCTTCCGCAACGAGCAGTACCTGTGGTTCCAGGTGGCCGAATACACGTTCGACACCTTCATGATCCGCATGCGCGCGCGTTCCAACTGAGGGTCGCGGGAAATGGCGGGGGGGGGGCGGCCGCCGCCCCCC
>JAEZGJ010000295.1 GCA_023416965.1 Pseudomonadota bacterium
TGACCCGCCGCCCCGGCACCCAGACGGGCGCGACCCCCGGCGCGGGGCCGGGGGACGGCCCCGGGTCGGAGAGGGGAGCCGGCGCCGGCTGCGAGCCGTGGGCGAGGGCCAGCGGCAGCATGGGAGCCGTGACGTGCTCGCCGTCGTGCATGACCACGAGCCGGCGGATGACGTTCTGCAGCTGCCGGACGTTGCCCGGCCAGGAATAGCGGGAGACGATGGCGGCGGCCGCCGCGTCGAAGCCGCGGAAGTGCCGGCCCTCCTCGGCGGAGAAGCGGGCGAGGAAGGCCTCCGCCAGGGCCAGCACGTCGTCGCCGCGCCGGCGCAGCGGCGGCAGGTGGATCGGCAGCACGCAGAGCCGGTAATAGAGGTCCTCGCGGAACCGCCCCGCCGCCACGTCCGCGAGCGGATCGCGGTTGGTGGCGCAGACGAAGCGCACGTCCACCGCGCGCGTGCGCGTGTCGCCCACCCGCCGCATCTCGCCGGTCTGGATGAAGCGCAGGAGCTTCGTCTGCAGCGCGAGGTCCATCTCGCAGATCTCGTCGAGGAAGAGCGTGCCGCCGTCGGCGAGCTCGGCGGCGCCGGCCCGGTCCTCGGTCGCCCCGGTGAAGGCGCCCTTCACGTGGCCGAAGATCTCGCTCTCCATCAGGTCCTTCGGGATGGCGCCGCAATTGAGCGCGACGAAGCGCGTCGCCGGGCGCCCTGACAGGGTGTGGATGGCCTGCGCCGTCACCTCCTTGCCGGTGCCGCTCTCGCCGGTGACGAAGACCGGGGCGCGGGACGGGCCGATGCGGCGGATCTGCTCGTAAATCTCGGTCATCGCCGGGGAGGTGCCGATGAAGCCCTCGAAATCGGCGCTGCCCCGTCGGCCGGGAGCGGCGGGGCGGGCGGCCGGGCGCTCGGCCGCCATCAGCTTGGCCACGCGGCGCAGGAGGTCGGCGGCCGACAGCGGCTTGCCGGCGACGTCGCTCGCCCCGGCCCGCATGGCCTCCACGGCCGAGCCGAGCGAGACGCGGGCGCTGGTGGCGAGGATGGGTCCCTCGTAGCCGGCGAAGCGCAGGGATTCGATGGTCTCGGCTCCCGCGGCCGTCCCGCCGTCGAGGCAGGCGACGACGAGGTCGGGGTCACGCCTGTCGAGAATCTCGAGCCCGTCATCGATGGAGGCGGCCTCGCGGCAGTCCATCTCCGACGACAGGGCCTGCACGGCGAGGCGCCGGAAGGCCGGATCGGCATCGATGATCAGGACGAGACGCCGGACACGCCGGGACACGGGCTCTTCTGGGCCCTCGAAAGGCATCATGGCCGGGCGACCCCTCACGCGGACCGAACTGCAACGGCCTCACTCTCCACGATCAGGGTAAACGGCGCGTTTCCACTCCCTTGCCAAATCGGCCGGACACCGTCCCGAAACGGAACGGGCCCGCATGAGCGGGCCCGGGGAAACGCTGCGGAAAGGCTGTCGGCGCGCCGTCAGAGACGGCCGCCCTCGCCGCCGGGTCCGCCACGGCCGGGGCCGCCGCGATGGCCTTCCCAATGGCCGCCCCAGCCGCCGCCCATGCGGCCATGGCCGCCCCATTCGCCGCCGCCCATCATCATGCGGCCGCCGCGCTGCATCATGCGGTCGACGCGGCGCTTCTGGGCCTCGTCGAGGGAGGCGTAGAGGGGCCCCGCGGCATCGGCGAGCTTCTTCATGGTGGCGGCGTTCTCGGCCATCCGGTCGGCCATGGTGCGCAGGCGCTGCACCGGGTCGGGACGCGCGGCGTCACGGTTCTCGCGCATTTCGCGCCAGCGCTGCATGCGCTCGGTCATGCGCTGGTTGCGCTGGGTCGCGGCCTCGCGCAGCGCCGTCTCCACTGCCGGCCAGTGCCGCTCCTGCTCGGGGGTGAGGCGCAGCATGGCCTTCAGGCCGGCGATGCGCGCATCCGTCATGGCGGCGCGATCCTCCGGGCTCATCCGCATCCAGCCGGGACCGCGGCCTTCGCCACCTGGACCACGCGGGCCGGCTTCGGCATTGGGGCCGCGCGGGCCACCGGGGCCACCCGGGCCGGGCTGGGCCATGGCGACGGCGCCGAGCGCCACCGTGGCCGCGACGCCGGCTGCGATGATCATTGTCTTCATGGGAGAGTCTCCTCTTGGGTTCGCCCCTGACCGATGAGGAGAATCTACGCCACCGCGGGCGGTGGACCGAGTTAAACTTCGTTCATGTGGCCGGCGGCTTCGGCGGGGCGGCCCTGCCGAACTGGGCGAAGAGCGTCTCGAGCTGGGCGAGCTGCTGGTCCTGCACCTCGCGTCCGGCCTCGAACATCCGGCCCATCGTCGCCGTCCAGGTATCGGCCGCCTGCTGGCCGAGCGTGCGCGGGCCGCTGGTCTCCGTCTCCGCCCCTGCCGCCTGCGGCTTCATCGCGGCCGCGAGCAGCGGGTTCGCCGCCTGCATCTGCCGGGCAATCTCCATCATCTGCTCGAGCCCCGGCATGGACGGCATCTGGCCCGGCTTCTGCGCCGCGGCCTGGCCGAAGAAATTCCCGAACATGCCCATCATGCCGGCCATCGGATCGGCCGCGGCCGTCGCCTGCGGCGGCATCATGCGCGCGATCATGGCGGTGAACATGTCGCCGAGCGGGTTCTGCCCGCTCATCGCGCCCTTCATCAGCCCGCCCATCAGCAGCGAGGCCATCATCGGCATGACCTGCCGCATCGCCTCCTGCTGCATGCCCGTCGCCATGGCCGTCTGCTGGGCGATGGCCTGCGTCAGTTCCGGCGAGCCGAAGATGCGGGTCAGCGCCTGCTGTCCCGCCGCCATCATCGCCTGTCCGGCCTGCAGCGGCTGCTCGAACATCTGCGCGTAGTTCGTGCCCGTGGTGAACAGGCCGAAGAGATTGGCCATGTCGGCGGGAGACTGGGTCGCCTTGTTGAGGCCGAGCGAGAAGGCCGGCAGCAGCGCGTCCATCGCCGCCTTCACCTGCTGCGGCGCCATGCCGAACTGCCCGGCGAACTGGTCGAAGCCCTGTTTCGCCTGCGCCTGGGCGAGAATGTCGGCGAGGTTGAACATGAGACGGCTCCTCCGGGGGCGAATCCCGCCCCGCAGGATCATCTAACCACGCCACCCCGCCATCGTCACGTTCCCGCCGTCGCACCCTTGCCGGAGGTGAAGGGCGACAGCCGGCTCGCCGGCCCAGGTGGGACGGGCGGATCGGCCGGCGGGCGGGTCGCCATCCGGTCGATGACGCGGAAGCAGATAACCATGGACAGGATGCCGAAGAGGATGCCGCCGGCCGCCTGTCCGGCGATGATCCCCTGGGCGCCGTGGTCCGGCCCGGCGATCCAGGCCCCCGCCATGGCGAAGGGCACCGTGCCCACCGTCGCGCGTCCCCAGTTGAGCGCGGTCGAATAGGTCGGAAAA
The DNA here is from genome assembly GCA_023416965.1 of Pseudomonadota bacterium. Taxonomy (GTDB): domain Bacteria; phylum Pseudomonadota; class Alphaproteobacteria; order Rhizobiales; family Phreatobacteraceae; genus Phreatobacter. Next base: position 3,401 of record JAEZGJ010000295.1, read on the forward strand.
CCCAGATTGTTGAAGGCGGCATTGCCGACGAAGACCGCGCCGTTGAAGGCCCAGCCGAGCGAGGCGTAGATGCAGAAGAAGGCGATGACCGCCGCCGCCGTCCCGGTGGCGTCGAAGAGCTTCACCACCTGGGGCGACAGCATCAGCAGCACCAGCCACACGGCGACGCCGTAGAGGCTGAGGAAGATGAGCGCGTCGATCAGGGTTTGCCGGACGCGGGCGAACTGCCGGGCCCCGACATTCTGCCCCATGATCGGCCCGACCGAGCCCGACAGGGCGAAGAAGGCGCCGAAGGCCACCGGCACCAGGCGGCCAAGCACAGCCCAGCCGGCGACCGCCCCGTCGCCGTAGCGGGCGATCATGGCGGTGACGATGCCGTTGCCCACCGGCGTTGCAATGTTGGTCAGCACGGCGGGAACGGCGATGGCGGCGATCGGCCGGATGTCGCCGAGGACCGCGGCGAGGACCGGGCGGGCGGTCAGCCGGTGCACGAAGGTCACGCCGCGCAGCCCGACATAGGCCATGGCGCAGCGGGAGATGATGGAGGTGACGGCGGCGCCGTCCACTCCGAGGCCGAAGCCGAAGATGAACAACGGGTCGAGGATCGCCGTCACCACGCCGCCGGTGAGCGTCACCCACATGGCGCGCTTGGCGTCGCCGACCGCCCGCAGGATGGCCGAATACATCATGCCGAGGCCGAGAAAGGCGCTCGCCGGCACCACCATCCAGAGGAAGCGGTCGGCGATGGCGAGGGTGCGGCCGCTGGCCCCCAGCGAGGCGAGGAAGAAGGTCGAGGCCGGCAGCATGGCGGCCGAGAGCACCGCCATCGCCACCGCCATGCCGATGAGGCTGGACGTGGCGAGCCGCCGCGCCTTGTCGCGGTCGCCCGCCCCGAGCGCCCGCGACACCAAAGCGGTGCCGGCGATCGACAGGCCGATGGCAAAGGAGGTCAGGAAGAACAGCACCGTGCCGGCATAGCCGATGGCGGCGGCGAGCTCCTGCTCCCCGAGCTGCGCGATGTAGAACAGGTTGAGGAGGTCGACCATGAACACCGCCATGAGACCGACCGACCCGGTGAGGGTCATGACGATCACGTGGCGCATCGTGGAGCCCTGCGTGAACTTGCCCGGCGCGCGGGCCGGGGCGGCGGCTGTCATCCCGAAAACCTCGTCTCGTCCGTCAGGACGTCCTCGGCCTCCGGATTGAGGGCCTGTGCCTTGCGGGCAGGTTCCGTCAGCGGCGCGGGCGTGACGCGCTGCTGGTGCATCAGGTGCCGGCCGGCCTGGATGCCCTCGTGCATCTGCAGTTCGAGGCGCGCGGCGTCGCGCTTGCGCAGGTCACTCACCGTCTGGCGGGCGATCTCGCGCTCGACCCCGAGCGCCACCAGCGCCTCGCGGCCGAAGACGAGGGCGCTCTCCAGCACCTCGCGGACCTCGTAGTCGACGCCCTCTTCGCGGAGCTTGATCGTGTGCTCGCGGTCGAAGGAGCGCACGAAGAGCTTGGCCAGGGGAAATTCGGCCTTGACCAGCTCGACGATCTTGTCGGCGGCATCCCGCTTGTCGACGCAGACGCAGATGAGGCGGGCAGTCCCCGCCCCCGCCGCGCGCAGCACGTCGAGCCGGGTTCCGTCGCCGTAATAGATGCGGAAGCCGAAGGTGCCGGCCGCCTGGATCATCTCCACATCGTTGTCGATGATCGTCACCTCCGCCCGTTCGGCCAGCAGGGCCTGCGAGGCGACCTGGCCGAAGCGGCCGAAACCGATCATCAGCACTTCGCCGGTGAGACCGTCCGCGACCTCGACGCCGTCGAGGGACTGGGCGGCCGGCGCGGCGACGAGGAAGCGCAGGCCCATCAGGGCGAGCGGGGTGAGCACCATGGAGATGATGACAATGGCAGTGAGCGTCGCATTGGCCTGGCCGTCGCTGAGGCCGGTGCTGGTGGCGGCGGCATAGAGGACGAAGGCGAATTCGCCGCCCTGCGCCATCATCAGCGTGCGCTCCATGGCCTCCCCATGCCTGGAGCGGGTCAGCCGGGCGACGGCATAGATGCCGATGCCCTTGGCGACCATGTAGGCGGCCACATAGATCGTGACGAGCCGCCAGTTGGCGACGACGACCGAGAGGTCGAGCGACATGCCCACCGCCATGAAGAACAGGCCGAGCAGGATGCCGCGGAACGGCTCCACGTCGGCCTCGAGCTGGTGGCGGAACGTCGATTCGGACAGCAGGACGCCGGCAAGGAAGGCGCCCATGGCCATGGAGAGTCCGCCGAGCTGCAGCGCGAGGGCCGATCCCAGCACCACGAGCAGCGCCGCCGCCGTCATCACCTCGCGCGCGCCATAGGCGGCGAGGAAGCGGAACAGCGGGTTGAGGAGGAAGCGGCCGCCGACGATGAGCGCCGCGACCGAACCGATGCCGATCGCCACGGCCGTGAGGCGCGAGACGAGATTGCCGTCCTGCGCCCCCGTCACCGCCGGGGCGAGGAAGGCGACGAGAGCCAGCAGCGGCACGATGGCGAGGTCCTCGAGCAGCAGGATGGACACCATCTTCTGCCCGTGCGGCGTATTGAGCTCGCCGCGCTCCTCCAGCGTCTGCATGACGATGGCGGTGGAGGTGAGCACGAAGCCCGCTGCCGCCACAAAGGCCACGGCCGGCGGGAAGCCGCCGGCGAGGCCCATCAGCGTGAGAAGACCGGTACAGACGCCGACCTGCAGCAGGCCGAGCCCGAAGATCTGCTTGCGCAGGCTCCACAGCCGCGCCGGCCGCATTTCCAGCCCGATGATGAAGAGGAACATCACCACGCCGAGTTCGGCGATATGGAGGATGGCCGCCGGGTCGGAGATCAGCCTCAGACCGAAGGGCCCGATGGCTAGGCCTGCGGCGAGATAGCCGAGGATCGAGCCGAGCCGCGCCTTGCGGAACAGCGGCACCGCCACGCAGGCCGCCGCCAGCAGGGTGACGGCCGGAATCACGAAGGCGGTGGGGGAATGGGCGTCGGCCATGAACTCGCGGGGGTGTCGGGCAATTGCCCCACTCTAGGGCCAAGACCGATGGATCGCACCCATGTGTTTTCACGCATGGGGCGACAGCGATCCGCCGGCGAGGAGGATGCTGCAGGCGCTGCTCGCCTCAGCCCGTGCCGCCGACCGTGATCTTTTCCATCTTGAGGGTCGGCTGGCCGACGCCCACCGGCACCCACTGGCCGCCCTTGCCGCAGGTGCCGATGCCGGTGTCGAGGCTCATGTCGTTGCCGACCATGGTGACCCGCTTCATGTCCGAGGGGCCGGAGCCGATCAGCATGGCGCCCTTCACCGGCGCCCCCACCCGGCCGTTCTCGATCCGGTAGGCCTCCGTGCACTCGAACACGTACTTGCCTGAGGTGATGTCGACCTGGCCGCCGCCGAAGCTGACGGCATAGAGCCCGTTCTTCACGCTGGCGAGGATTTCGTCCTTCGTATGGGCGCCGCCGAGCATGTACGTGTTGGTCATGCGCGGCATGGGCGCATGGGCATAGCTCTCGCGCCGGCCGTTGCCGGTGGCGGCGACGCCCATCAGCCGGGCGTTCTGCCGGTCCTGCATGTAGCCGACGAGCCGCCCGTCCTCGATCAGCACGGTTCGGTGGGAGGCGGTGCCCTCGTCGTCGATGGAGATGGAGCCGCGGCGGTCCTGGATCGTACCGTCGTCCACCACGGTGACCCCCTTGGCCGCCACCATCTCCCCCATCAGCCCCGCGAAGGCGGACTGGCCCTTGCGGTTGAAGTCGCCCTCGAGGCCGTGGCCCACCGCCTCGTGCAGCATGACGCCCGGCCAGCCGGGGCCGAGCACCACGTCCATCTCGCCGGCGGGGGAGGGGATGCTCTCGAGGTTGACAAGCGCCTGGCGGATGGCTTCGTCCGCGGCGTGTCTCCAGCGACCCTCGGTGAGGAAACCGGCATAGCCGGCGCGCCCGCCGAAGCCGTGGCTGCCCGCCTCCTGCCGGTCGCCGGACCCGGCGACGACGGTGACGTTGAGGCGCACGAGCGGGCGGATGTCGCGGAACAGTTCGCCGTCGGGCCTGAGGATCTCGACCACCTGCCAGGAGCCGGCCAGCGACACCGTCACCTGCCGGACCTTCGGGTCCTTCGCGCGGGCATAGGCGTCGATGGTCTCGAGCAGCTTCACCTTCTCGGCGAAGGCGGGCGCGTCGAGCGGGTTGTCGTCGGCATAGAGCCGGATGTTGGAGCGCACCGGACCCGCGGCCAGCGTTCCGGCATAGCCGCCCGCCACCGCCTTCACCGTCTCCGCGGCGCGCTTCAGTGCAGGTTCGGACACGTCGGAGGAATGGGCGTAGCCCACCGCCTCGCCTTTCACCGACCTCAGCCCGAAGCCCTGGGAATTGTCGGTGCCGGCCTGCTTCAGCCGGCCGTTGTCGAAGAGGAGGGATTCGGACTGCTTGTATTCGATGAACAGTTCGCCGTCGTCGGCGCCCGCCAGGGCCTCGTCGAGGATGGCGCGGGCCCGTGCGGGATCGAGATCGGCGCGGGCGAAGAGGGACAGGTCGGCCATGGCGGCTCCGGCGCGAGAAACGGTGACTGTCCGGCTATCTAGTGCGCCGGGCGCCGCGGCGCGAGCCCGAAGGTCAGGGCAGGGCCTCGAAGCCCGGCTTGAAGCCGTTGAGCGAGACCGGCACGCCGATGCCCTCCTCCGGCGTCTGGAAGATGATGAAGGTCGCCGTCTGGCCGCCCGAGAGCTGGCCGAGCAGGCTGTCGTCCATCACCACCTCGGCGACGCAGCCCGAGGGCAGGCAACGCACGAAACCGGCACGGCCGACATCGGCATTGTCGATCTTCAGGCCGAGCCCGGAGGGCAGCAGCACGCCGAGCGGGGCGAGGACGCGCAGCAGCCGCGCCTTGCCGTCTGCCGTCTTCAGCGCGATCACCGTGAGCGCGACGTTCGGCCGGTCCTCGGCGGCGACGTTCTGGACGAGGGCGCACTGTTCGGAACGCGAGCCCGGCGGCGTGTCGCAGCGCACCTGCCAGTCGCCGTGCGTGGCACGCACGGCGCCCTGGGCCGAGGCCGTTCCGCCCGTCGCGACAAGGGTCAGCGCAGCCAGGGCTGCGCCGATCAGGCCGTGGCGGAGGCCCTTGGCCATTCGCAGCGAGGTCGGCATGGTCATGCGTGGGGCTCCGCGGCTCGGGGCACGATCAGGGGCTGGCGCTGCCGGATCGAAGGAGCCGGCGGACGAATCGCCGCCGGCGCCCGGCGAGGCAGGCGAGCACGCGAGGGACCATTCCCTCGCAATGGTGTCAAGATTATGCGTGACCGGCCGGCTTGCCATGCCGTTTTCACGGGAGAGAACCGCCTTTCGGCCAATTCCAATGGAGGGTCCCCGAGTTTATAAGCCCTTCAAGCTGCAATCGGTCCCGGGGCTTGGAAAAGCTCTAAAGGGTCGCATTGCGAGCATGGCGTTTTTGTGTTTCAAGGGGCCTGCAAACCCTCGGCCGGCCGTTGTGAGACGCATTGATCGGAGACGCGTCCCCGGTCGTAAGGCAAGGGCAGCTGAAAGCCCCGGCGTGCGGTCAACCGATCCGCCGGGACTGCGAGCGACAACAGAGACAGGGTCGATGTCCGGCGATTGTCGGCCCTTGGCTACGGAGCGGAAGAACATGGGTTTGGCGATGCGGAACGGCGCGCCGGCGGTCCAGGGCGGAAAGGCCGCCTTCGGAGTGCGCGCGTCGGGTGCCTTGGCGCTTCTGGCCGCAATGGCGGCCGCGGGGCCTGCAGCGGCGCAACAGGGGCTCGGGCAACCGGCGCCGGGTGCCATCGGCTTCCAGGAATCCGCCTCGCCGATCATGGATTTCGTCCAGTGGTTCCATAACGGCCTGCTGCTGCCGATCATCACGGTGATCTGCATCTTCGTGGCCGGCCTGCTGGTCTGGTGCCTCTATCGCTTCTCCGAGAAGCGCAATCCGACGCCGTCGACCACCACCCACCATGTCGGCCTCGAGGTCGCCTGGACGGTGATCCCGGTGCTCATCCTGATCATCATCGCGATCCCGTCGTTCCGCCTGCTCTACCAGCAGCAGGTGGTGCCGCGCGCCGACATGACGATCAAGGCGACCGGCTCGAGCTGGCGCTGGTCCTACGACTACCCGGACCACGGCAACTTCAACTTCGTGTCGAACATGCAGACCGACCAGGAGCGCCAGCAGCGCATCCAGGCCGGCGCCCCCGCTGCCGAGGTGCCGCGCCTCCTCGCGGTCGACAACGAGGTCGTTGTCCCGGTCAACAAGGTCGTCCGCGTCCAGGTCACCTCCTCCGACGTGATGCACGCCTTCGCCGTGCCCTCCTTCGGCATCAAGGTCGACGCCGTCCCGGGCCGCCTCAACGAGACCTGGTTCCGCGCCACCCGCGAGGGCATCTTCTACGGCCAGTGCTCCGAGCTCTGCGGCAAGGACCACGCCTTCATGCCGATCGCCGTGCGCGTCGTGTCGGAACAGGCTTTTGCAGCCTGGGTTGAGGAGGCACGGCGCAAGTTCGCCGCGACCGACCGGCCGACCACCGTCGCCGCCAACGATATCCCCGCGGCGCGCTGACGCGCCTGCTCCCGAGACGATACCTGTCGAGGATCGATTCCATCATGGCAAACGCTCACGCGACCGCCGGTCACGACCACCACGACGATCACGCCATCCCCACGGGCTGGCGTCGCTACGTCTATTCGACGAACCACAAGGACATCGGCACGATGTACCTGATCTTCGCGATCTTCGCGGGGCTCGTCGGATTCGCCCTGTCCATCGGCATCCGCATGGAGCTGATGGAGCCGGGGATGCAGATCTTCGCCAATCCCCACACGTTCAACGTGTTCACCACCGGCCACGGCCTGATCATGATCTTCTTCATGGTCATGCCGGCCCTCATCGGCGGCTTCGCCAACTGGTTCGTGCCGATCATGATCGGCGCGCCGGACATGGCCTTCCCGCGGATGAACAACATCTCGTTCTGGCTTCTGCCGCCGGCCTTCGGCCTGCTGCTCATCTCGCTCTTCGTCGAGGGCCCGACCGGCGCCAACGGCTTCGGCGGCGGCTGGACCGCCTATCCGCCGCTGTCCTCCAAGATGGGCCATCCCGGCCCGGCCATGGACTTCGCGATCCTGTCGCTGCACATCGCCGGCGCCTCGTCGATCCTCGGCGCGATCAACTTCATCACCACCATCTTCAACATGCGCGCCCCTGGCATGACGCTGCACAAGATGCCGCTCTTCGCCTGGTCGGTGCTGGTCACGGCCTTCCTGCTGCTGCTGTCGCTGCCCGTGCTCGCCGGCGCCATCACCATGCTGCTGACGGACCGCAACTTCGGCACGACCTTCTTCGACCCGGCCGGAGGCGGTGACCCGATCCTCTACCAGCACCTGTTCTGGTTCTTCGGCCACCCCGAGGTCTACATCCTGATCCTGCCGGCCTTCGGCATCATCAGCCACATCGTCTCCACCTTCTCGCGCAAGCCGGTCTTCGGCTATCTCGGCATGGCCTATGCCATGGTCGCGATCGGCGTCGTCGGCTTCATCGTCTGGGCCCACCACATGTACACGGCGGGCCTGTCGGTCACGACCCAGGCCTATTTCGTCGCCGCCACCATGGTCATCGCGGTGCCGACCGGCGTGAAGATCTTCTCCTGGATCGCCACGATGTGGGGCGGCTCCAGCCCCTTGCCGACCCCGATGCTCTGGGCCGTCGGCTTCATCTTCCTGTTCACCGTCGGTGGCGTCACCGGCGTCGTCCTCGCCAATGCCGGCGTCGACCGCGCCCTGCACGACACCTACTACGTCGTCGCCCACTTCCACTACGTGCTGTCGCTCGGCGCCGTCTTCGCCATCTTCGCGGCCTGGTACTACTGGTTCCCGAAGATGTTCGGCTACATGTACTCGGAGACGATCGGCAAGCTGCACTTCTGGGTGACCTTCGTCGGCGTCAACCTAGTGTTCTTCCCGCAGCACTTCCTCGGTCTGCAGGGCATGCCGCGCCGCTACGTCGACTATCCCGACGCCTTCGCCATGTGGAACTTCGTCTCCTCGATCGGTTCCTACATCGCGGCCGTCGGCGTGGTCATCTTCCTCGCCAGTGTCGTCCACGCCTTCGCCCGCAAGCAGCAGGTCGGCGACAATCCGTGGGGCGAGGGTGCCACCACCCTCGAGTGGACGCGGTCCGCGCCGCCGCCGTTCCACCAGTGCGAGCAGCTGCCGCGCATCCGCTGATCCGCCTCGCCGAAGCCCGGAGCCAGCGCCCCGGGCTTCGCCTCCCTCCGGGACCCTTCCGTCCCGCCGTAACCATCGAGACCGTCTTGTCCCTCGTCGACGACACATCGAGCATGGAGCGCACCGCCCTGGTCAGCCAGGCCGAGCCGCGCGACTTCATCGCCCTGCTGAAGCCGCGGGTGATGTCGCTCGTCATCTTCACGGCGCTGACCGGGCTCGTCGTCGCCCCGGGCGGACTCCACCCCGTGCTGGCCGCCATCAGCCTCCTGTGCATCGCCGTGGGAGCGGGGGCCTCCGGCGCCCTCAACATGTGGTACGACGCCGACATCGACGCGCTGATGGCCCGCACCGCCAGGCGGCCTATCCCCGCCGGCCGCGTCGCGCCGGGCGAGGCGCTGGCCTTCGGCCTCGTCCTGTCGGTCCTGTCGGTCCTGGTTCTCGGCCTCGTCGCCAACTGGCTGGCAGCCGGGCTCCTCGCCTTCACGATCTTCTTCTACGCCGTCGTCTACACGATGTGGCTGAAACGCTGGACGCCGCAGAACATCGTCATCGGCGGCGCCGCGGGCGCCTTCCCTCCGATGATCGGCTGGGCCGCCGTCACCGGCTCGGTCTCCGTCGAACCGGTCGTCCTCTTCCTCATCATCTTCATCTGGACCCCGCCGCATTTCTGGGCGCTGGCCCTGATCAAGTCCGAAGACTACGCGCGCGCCGGCGTGCCCATGCTCCCCGTCGTCTGCGGCGAGGACGAGACGCGCCGCCAGATCCTGCTCTACACGCTGGTCCTGGCGCCGGTCGGCATGGCGCCCTGGTTCCTCTCCTTCGCCGGGATTGTCTACGGGCTGACCTCGCTCGTCGGCGGCCTCGTCATGATCTGGCTCGCCGTCGACATCTTCCGCCGCCGCGACGGCGCGCCTGCCCGCAAGGCCGCCGGCCGCATGTTCGCCTTCTCCATCCTCTATCTCTTCGCTCTCTTCGCCGTGCTCCTCGTCGAGCAGGGCGTCGTGGCGCGGATCTTCTGAGGAGGCACGGCAATGGTCGATCACCCCACCGAGGCCGGCATCGTCCTGACACCCGAGGAAAAGCGCCGCCAGCGCCAGCGCAATCTCGCCATCGCCTTTGCGCTGGCCGGGCTTTGCGTGCTGTTCTGGGTCATCACCATCGTCAAGGGCGCCGCCATCCTGCAGCGGCCGATGTGAGGCGGAGATGAGCGACGCACACCTCGAGACGGCAACTCCCCGCAACTGGAAGCGCGACCTGAAGGTCGCCTCGGCGGCCTTCTCCTTCGGTCTTGCCATGTTCGGGGCAGCCTACGCCGCCGTGCCGCTCTACGACCTCTTCTGCCGCGTCACCGGTTTCGGCGGCACCACCATGCGGGCCGAGCGCCCCGCCGATCGCGTCATCGACCATCCCGTCGATATCCGCTTCGATTCCAATATCGGCTCTGGCCTGCCCTGGCGCTTCCAGGTGGACACCACCCGCCATTCGATCAAGGCGGGCGAGACCCACACCATGACCTACAAGGTCACCAATCTCGCCTCCGTCCCCGTCACCGGCATGGCGACCTACAACGTCGCCCCTGCCGAGACCGGCCGCTACTTCAACAAGCTGGAGTGCTTCTGCTTCACTGAGCAGACGCTCGCCCCCGGCGAGTCCCGCGAGTTCACCGTCGTCTATTTCGTCGATCCGGCGATCGCCGACGACCCCTCGGCGCGCACCGCCAACACCATCACCCTGAGCTACACCTTCTACCGCCAGACCCAGTCGTCCAGGCCCGTCGCCCAGGGCGCCGCGCCGACGCCTGGATCGCGGACCAACTGACAGACCGCCGCGGCGGGGGACCGTCGCGGAGAGCCCTACGGAGACTTCAATGGCCGAGGCCCACGCCAAGCATCACGACTACCACCTGGTGCCACTCAGCCCCTGGCCGTTCGTCGGCTCGATGTCGGCCTTCGTCATGGCCGTGGGCGCGGTCATGTGGATGAAGGCCATGCCGCTCGCCGGGCTGCAACTCGGCTGGGTGGCCTTCTTCGCGGGCCTCATCGGCGTCCTCTACACCATGTTCGGCTGGTGGTCTGACGTCATTCGCGAGGGCCAGGAGGGGCACCACACCCGCGTCGTGTCGCTGCACCTGCGCTACGGCATGATCATGTTCATCGCCTCCGAGGTGATGTTCTTCGTCGCCTGGTTCTGGGCCTATTTCGACGCCGCCTTCTTCCCCGGCGAGGCCGTCCAGTACCAGCGCACCGAACTGACCGGTGGCCACTGGCCGCCGAAGGGCATCGAGACCTTCAACCCGCTGCAGATCCCGCTCCTCGGCACTATGGTGCTGCTGCTCTCCGGCACCACCGTGACCGCCGCCCACCACCACATCGTGACGGGCGAGCGCGAGCAGGCGAAGATGTACCTCTGGTTCACCGTCGTCCTCGGCTTCCTCTTCACCTGCCTGCAGGTCTACGAGTACAGCCACGCCCATTTCGGCTTCTCCGGCAACATCTACGGCGCGACCTTCTTCATGGCGACCGGCTTCCACGGCTTCCACGTCATCGTCGGCACCATCTTCCTGCTGGTCTGCGTGCTGCGCCTCTACAAGGAGACGCACCTGACGCCCGAGAAGCATTTCGGCTTCGAGGCCGCGGCCTGGTACTGGCACTTCGTCGACGTGGTGTGGCTGTTCCTCTTCGCCGCCATCTACGTCTGGGGCTACGACTGGTCGGGCCGAGCCCTGGCCGGTGCCGTCGGCCACTGAGGCCGCTCCTCTCTCCCCGATGCGAAAGGGCGGCTTCGGCCGCCCTTTTCTTTTCGCCGCCGCGGTCACGGGCTTGTCATGTGGCCCCGGGGAATGATCCATGGCTGAATGGGCCGGACCCGCGGTGATGATGGTGGTGCGATGCCGATGACACGACGCATGTTCACGACGGGCCTGGCGGCTGTCGCCGCGCCGGCGCTGCTGCCATCGGCCGGCTTCGCGGTGCCGGTGGAGCGCGCCTACCGGCACGTCCTCGCCAACGGCCTCGAGGTGATCGCCATCCCCGATCACCGCGTGCCGGTGGTCACCCACATGCTCTGGTACAGGGTCGGCTCGGCGGACGAGGAGCCGGGTCGCTCCGGCCTCGCCCATTTCCTCGAACACCTGCTGTTCAAGGGCACGGCGCGCAATCCCGCGCCGGTCTTCTCCCGCGCCATCTCGGCGGCCGGCGGTCAGGAGAACGCCTTCACCTCCTACGACTACACCGGCTATTTCCAGCGGATCGCCGCCGATCAGTTGCCGGTGATGATGGATTTCGAAGCCGACCGGATGACCGGCCTCGTCCTTACCGACGAGGTGGTGCTGCCCGAGCGCGACGTGGTGCTGGAGGAGCGCCGCCAGCGCATCGACAACGATCCCGGCGCCCGGCTGGGCGAGCGCATGCAGGCGCGGCTCTGGGGCGAGACCCACCCCTACGGCATTCCGATCATCGGTTTCCAGGAGGAGATCGCCCGGCTGAACCTCGACGACGCCATGGCCTTCTACCGCCGTCACTACGCGCCGAACAACGCCATCCTCGTGGTCGCCGGCGACGTGCCCCCGGACGCGGTCTTCCGCATGGCCGCCGAGACCTACGGTCGCATCGATTCCACCCCGGCCATCGGCGCGCGCACGCGCCCGCCCGCGCCCGCGCGCGAGACCCGCGAGCGCGTCCGCCTCGCCGACCAGCGCGTGCGCCAGCCGAGCCTCACCCACACCCACGTCGTGCCGTCCTACCGGACCGCAAGGCCAGGCGAGGCGGAGGCCCTCGAGGTGCTGTCGCAGGTCGTCGGCGCCTCCCCCAACGGGCGCATCTACAAGACTCTCGTGGCCGACAGGGGACTGGCGGTCAGCGCCGGCTGCTTCTATGCGAGTTCCGCCCTCGGCGACGGCCGCTTCGGCATCCATGCCGCGCCCCGCCCCGGGGTGACGATCGAGGCGCTGGAAGCCGCCATGCTGGAAGTCGCTGCCCGCGTCGCCGGCGACGGCGTCGGCGAGGACGAGATCGCCCGCGCCAAGACCCGCCTCGTCGCCGAATCCGTCTATTCCCAGGACAGCCAGGCCTCCATGGCGCGCATGTACGGCGCGGCGCTCACCTGCGGTGCCTCCATGGAGGATCTGCAGCAATGGGTCGAGCGCATCCGCGCCGTGACCCGCGACCAGGTCAACGCCATGGCCCCTCGCGCCTTCGATTTCTCCCGCGCCGTCACCGGCGAGCTCGCGCGCGCGGAGCGCAGCTGATGCGCCGCGCCCTTCATCTCGCCGCCGCCGGAATCCTCGTGATGGCCCATGCCCTGATCCCGACCGCCCCTGCCAAGGCCGAGGCTCCCGCGAGTCAGGCCGGTCGCATCCAGCGCGTGGTCTCGCCGGGCGGCATCGAGGCCTGGCTGGTGCGCCAGACCCACCTGCCGGTGCTCGCCCTGTCCTTCGCCTTCCGCGGCGGCACGTCGCAGGACGCAGCCGGCCGTGAGGGCACGGCCAACCTGATGGCCGCCATGCTCGACGAGGGAGCCGGCGACCTCGATTCCGACGCCTTCCACGGGCGTCTTCAGGACCGTGCCATCGAGGTGAGCTTCGCCGCCAGCCGCGACCTCTTCTCCGGCTCGCTCCGGACGCTGTCGGAGCATCGCGGCGAGGCGGCGGAGCTGCTGCGGCTCGCCCTGACCCGCCCGAGGTTCGACGCCGCGCCGCTGGAGCGCATGCGCCAGTCCATCCTCGCCTCCATCCGCAGGGCCTCCACCAATCCCGGCTCCATAGCCAGCGACACGTTCTGGTCCGCCGCCTTTCCCGGCCACCCCTACGGCCGGCGCGGCGCCGGCACGCTCGACAGCGTCGCCGCCATCACCCGCGAAGACCTGACCGCTCTCCATGGCCGGATCGTTGCCCGCGACAATCTCAAGGTGGCGGTGGTCGGCGACATCACCGCCGCGGAACTCGGCCCGCTGGTCGACGCGATCTTCGGCGAGCTGCCGGCGAAGGGCCGCCTCGTCGCCGTTCCGGACGCGGTGATCGCCGCCACCGGCGAACGCCGCGTTGTCCCGCTCGACGTGCCGCAGGCGACCATCTCCTTCGGTCTGCCTGGCCTCAAGCGCGATGACCCAGACTTCATTCCCGCCTTCGTGCTGAACCACATCCTCGGTGGCGGCGGCTTCTCCTCACGCCTGTACCAGGAGGTGCGCGAGAAGCGCGGCCTCGCCTATTCCGTCTCCTCCGGCCTTGCCGCGCTCGATGCCACGGGGCTCGTGACGGGCGGCACCTCCACGCGCAACGACCGCGCCGCCGAGAGCCTTGCCGTCATCACCGCGGAACTGCAGCGGATCGGCGCGGAGGGGCCGACTTCCCTCGAACTCGAACAGGCCAAGCGCTATCTCATCGGCTCCTGGGCGTTGCGCTTCGAGACCTCGACGCAGATCGCTTCCAACCTGCTCCGCGTCCAGCTGGACGGTTTGGAGCCCGACTATCTCGACCGCCGCAATGCCCTGATCGACGCGGTGACGCTCGACGACGTCCGCCGCGTCGCGGGGCGCCTCTTCGGCGAGCCGCGGATGCTGGTCGTGGTGGTGGGCAGGCCCGAGGGGCTGTAGGGGCCTCAGCGCCGCCGCAGGCGCTGGAACGCATAGGCGCCGAAGACGCCGACGAGCGTCAGGGCGAGCCCGAACCAGGTCAGCGCATATTCGAAATGGCGGTTGGCGAAGACGAGGCGCGTCTCGCCGCCCACCGGCAGGCCGCCGGGAACGGGGGTGGCGTCGGCATCCACGGAGAAGGGGGCGGTCCCCGCGGGATCGAGGCCGAGGCTGCGACCGATGACGGCGAGGTCGCGGGTGTAGAACGTTCGACGCGCGGGGTCGTCCGGCGCCGCGAAGAGGCCACGCTCCTCGGGATAGCGGATGAGGCCGGTCACGCTGACCTCGCCCTCCACCTGTCCCGCCGCGCGGGTGGCGGGATCGCGCCGGTCGGTGGGGACGAAGCCGCGATTGACCAGCACGGTGTCGCCCGCCGCCGTCACCAGGGGCGTCAGCACGAAATAGCCCTGGCCCTGGGGCCGCGACCGGTCGGCCTGCCGGCTGTCGCCCGCGACGTGGTAGAGATAGGCCTCGGCCTCGTGCCTGAAGCGGCCCGTCACCGTCACCTTGCGGTAGTCGTCGCGCGCCGCGCTCATCCGCGGCCAGGCCTCGCGCCCGGGCAGCGGGATGGCGGGGGCCCGCGTGCGCTGCTCGACCTGCGCGACGAGGCCGTTCTTCCACGCCAGGCGCGACACCTGCCAGGATCCGAGGCCGACGAGGATCCCCAGCGCCAGCAGGGCGGCGATCCCCGGCACGACCAGCGAGCGCATCCGCGCTGCCGGCGGCTGCGAGGCGATGGGAGCGGGGCGGCCGGGTGTCGAGGTCATGACCCGCAGATAGGCGCTGCCTCACTCGCTGTCGAGGCGGCCTTCTCGCGCACCGTGGCGATATTGCAGCGCCACCATCACGCCCTTCATCGGGCGCAGCAGCCCGAGGCAGACCGCGAGCACCAGGGGCCCGAAGATGACGGCGTGGACCCAGAAGGGCGGCTCGTAGCGGACCTCAACCACCAGCGCCATGGCGCAGATGACGAAACCGGCGAAGAGGATGACGAAGACCGCAGGTCCGTCGCCAGCATCGGCGAAGGAGAGGTCGAGCCCGCAGGCGCTGCAGCGGGGCTTCACCGTCAGAAAGCCGTCGAACAGGTGGCCCTCGCCGCATCGCGGGCAGCGGCCGCGCAGGCCCGTCGCGACGGGTGACTGGTCCTGGTAGTAGGTCATCGGGGTCTCCGGGACGGCCGCTCCTGCCGGTGCCGCCGCCTCGAACCATTTTCTAACCCTGTCGGGAACCGGACGCCACCCCGGTGCGTTGCTCAGGCTTTTTCCCAATGCTCCAGACGCTGTGTTAACCGCTTCTTCAAGGCTGACAGGCATTTTCATACCGAACGCCGCGATGCGTGCGGTTCGAACAAACTTTCCGGAACGGTGCGCCAAGAGATGCGCCGGCGCTTGGAGCAGTGTGATGGCTGTTGACCTTTCGATGCCGATCCTCGTGGTCGACGATTACAACACGATGATCCGCATCATTCGTAACCTTCTGAAGCAGCTCGGCTTCGACGACATCGACGACGCGTCGGACGGCTCGGCCGCGCTCGCCAAGATGAAGGAGAAGAAGTACGGGTTGGTGATCTCCGACTGGAACATGGAGCCGATGACCGGCTACGAACTCCTCAAGGAGGTCCGCTCCGACGGCTCGCTCTCCCGCACGCCCTTCATCATGGTGACGGCGGAATCCAAGACCGAGAACGTCATCGCCGCCAAGAAGGCAGGCGTGAACAACTACATCGTGAAGCCCTTCAACGCCCAGACGCTGAAGGCCAAGATCGACGCGGTCTTCGCCGACTGATCGGCCTGAAACCCGACTGCCGGCAGCGGCCGGCCCCTCGGGGGCCGGTCTGTGGGCGGCATGCATACCGAGCGGACTCACGCCGCCGCTGACGTCCCCGAGGAACAGGCGATCATGAAAAAAGTGTCCACCGAGCATCTCGATCGCATCGTCCAGTTCATCCGGACGAAGGGCAATGGCGACGTGTCGCTGGGCGACGTCGTCGCGCTCGCCGAGGTGACGGTCGAGTCGCTGTCGAGCTTCTTCCGCTCCATCGACATGTCGGTCTATCGCGAACTCTCCGACATCGCCTCCTTCATCACCAACATGAAGGTCGAGGTCGGCCGCCTCCAGCCGAACGACCTGAAGCACAGCCGCATTCCCGCCGCGGGCATGGAGCTGGACGCCATCGTCAAGGCCACCGAGAAGGCGACCGACACCATCATGGGCGCCGCCGAGGAGCTGATGGCGGCCGACGCCTCCGATCCTGTGGCCTACAAGGCCATGGTCGACGAGCGCATGATGCTCATCTTCGAGGCCTGCTCCTTCCAGGACATCACCGGTCAGCGCGTCGCCAAGGTCATCGATACGCTGAAGCACATCGAGGCCCGCGTCACCCGCTTCGCCGACGCTATCAGCGCTGCCGATGCCGACGGCTACCTGTCCGAGGACGAGCGTCGCCGCGAGGAGCGCAAGCTCAAGAACATCCTGCACGGACCGCAGCTCGACGGCGAGGGCGTCGACCAGAGCGACGTCGACGCGCTCTTCGCCAAGCCCGCCAAGAAGGGCGCCAAGAGCGAAGCCTGACGGAGCTGGGCCGGAGGCCCGCTCCCCGTCCTCACCAGGCGAGCTTGCGCATGACGTGACGGGGCTGGTGCCCGGTCTCCGCGATCAGCGCGGCCAGCCCCTCGGACCTCACGCCCGCCTCGTCCAGCAGCACCTCGGCGTGGATGCCTTCCGCCAGGAACAGGCAGTCGAAGCCCATCCGCACCGCCCCGGCGACGTCCGTGCGCATCGCGTCGCCGATTGCGAGAACGCGGTTGTTCGGCGGGCGATGCCCCAGAATGCGCTCCGCATAGCGCCAGCACGCCTCGTAGGCCGGCTCGTAGGGCTTGCCGGCATAGAGCACCTCGCCCCCCATGGACTGGTAGCGGTCGCCGATGGCGCCGGCGCAGAAGATGAGGTCGTGGCCGACCTCCACCACCTTGTCGGGATTGCCGCACAGGAAGAACAGGCCGCGCGCCTTCATGCGCTCCAGCCGCTCCTGATAGTCGTCCGGCGTCTCCGTGCGATCGTCGACGAGGCCCGTGCAGACAACATAGTCGGCCTCCTCGATGTCGACGAGGCGCGTATCGATGCCTTCGAACACGACGAGGTCGCGCTGCGGCCCCACATGGTGCACCGGAGCGCCCGGCCGCGTGCGCATGTAATCGCGCGACACGTCGCCCGAGGTGACGATGGCGTCGTAGGCGGCGCGCGGGACGCCGAGCCGGTCCAGCTGGCCGACCACGACCGGGGCTTGCCGCGGGGCATTCGTGATGAGGATCACCGGCACACCGCGGCGCCTGATCGCCACCAGCGCCTCGCAGGCGGCGGGATGGGCCTTCATGCCGTTGTGCAGCACGCCCCAGACGTCGGAGAAGACAAGGTCGTAATCCCCGGCGATGGCGGAGAGGCCGTCGATGACGGCGGCAGTCGACAGGGGCGGGGCGGCGATGGCGTCGGTCATGGCTGCGGGTTAAGGGGCGGCGGCCCGGGGGTCAAGCGCGCCGCCGCCGACGCGTCTGCCTCAGGCGAGGGTCGTCGCCCTCAGGAAGGGCAGCAGGGCCGCTAGACAGCCCGCCGGGTTCTCCTCGGGGATGAAGTGCCCGGAATCGACCGCCTCGCCGCTGGCCTTCGGCGCGAAGACCTTCCAGGCCTCGAGCGGGCTCGCCCCTGCCGAAGGGATTCCGGCATCCCCCCAGACGATGTGGACGGGCTCGCCGATGGTGCGACCCGCCGCCTTGTCCTGCGTGTCGGCGACGAGATCCACCGTGGCGCCGGCACGGTAGTCCTCGCAACAGGCGTGGATGCGCGAGGGATCGTTGAAGAAGTCGCGGTAGTGCTGCAGCGCCCGGTTGTCGTAGGCGTCGAGCGTGCCGCTCTTGGTCCAGAGCGACAGTTTCTCCTCGAGATAGGCGGTGGGGTTGCGGCCGATCTCCGCCTCCGGCACGCCGTCCGGCCCCGACAGGAAGATCCAGTGGTCGGTCTTCGGCGACGGCGCCGCCCGGATGCGCTCCCACATGACGAGGGTCGGCACGATGTCGAGCAGGGCGAGGCGCTCCAGCCGGCCGGGATGGTCCAGCGCCATGCGATAGGTGACACGGGCGCCGCGGTCGTGGCCGCAGGCCATGAAGCGGGCATGGCCGAGCGCCGACATGACCTCGATCATCACCTTGGCCATGTCGGACTTGGCGTAGGGAAAATGGTCCTGCCCGCCGCGCGGTGCCGTCGACCAGCCGTAGCCCGGCAGGTCGGGCAGGACGAGGGTGAAGTGCTTGGCGAGTTCCGGCGCGATCCTGTGCCATTCGACATGGGTCTGCGGAAAGCCGTGGACCAGCAGCAGCGGCGGCCCCGACCCGCCGGACCGCGCGAAGATCTGGCCGACGGAGGTGTCGATCCAGTGCGATTCGAAACCGGGGAAGAGGTCGTAGGTGGCCATGGCGTACTGTTCTCCTGGGGCGGGCCGGCCTGCGTCAGGCGACCGATCCCTCGCTGACAACGCCCCGGGCGAGCAACTGGCGTATCGCCGTGAGGAAAATGTCGAGGCTCTCCGGCGTCAGGGTGAGCGGGTTCTCGGAGGTGGCGACCGGCACGTCGATCTCGATCAGTCCCGCCCGGCGGGAGAGGTTCACGTCGATGGTGGCACCGCTGAGCTGCAGGTCTTCGATGGAGAAGGCCTGGCCGGTCCAGAGACTGCGGAAGGGCGTCCTGTCGGCGGGAATGGTGTCGCCGGCATCGCGGATATGGCGCAGCAGCGCGTCGAGCCCGGCTGCCAGCGCCTCGACCCGCTCGCGCGCGACCCGCTTGCCGCGGCCGTCGACGAAGAAGGCGCCCGCGTCGTCCCGACGAAGCTGAAAGTCGAAATCGGGGCTGATGCGGGGGGCAACGTCCCGGATGCTGGCGATGGTCCGCCCGCCGGCTCCGGCCGGCCAGACGGCGCCCCAGATCAGGCCCATCGTCTTCTTGATCTGTTGCACGCGCGTCCCCGGAGCCGGTTGCTGGACCGCCACGCTAGCGGGGCGGCGCCCCCGGCTCAATCCCGCGCGGGCGTGGCGCGCTCCCTCGCCACCGCCTGCCAGCCTATGTCGCGGCGGCAGAAGCCGCCCGGCCAGTCGATGAGGTCCACGGCCCGGTAGGCCTTCTCCTGCGCCTCCGTCACCGTCCGCCCCGTGGCGGTGACGGCGAGGACCCGGCCGCCGCTGGCAACGACCGCGCCATCCTTCAGTGCAGTGCCGGCATGGAAGACCTCGACACCCGGCAACTCACGCGCCCGCTCGATGCCGCGGATGAGGCTGCCCTTCTCCGGCGTGCCAGGATAGCCCTTCGCCGCCATCACGACGGTCAGCGCCGCCTCGTCGTACCAGCGCGCGCTCATGGTCTTGAGCTGCCCGTCGGCGGAGGCCAGCAGCAGCGTCAGGAGGTCGTCCTTCAACCGCACCATCAGCACCTCGCATTCGGGATCGCCGAAGCGGCAATTGTACTCGATGAGCTTCGGCCCCTCCGGGGTGATCATCAGCCCGGCGAAGAGCACGCCCTTGAACGGATGGCCCTTGGCCTTCATCGCCACCAGCGTCGGGCGGATGATCTCCGCCATGGTGCGCTCCACCATGGCTGGCGTCATGACCGGGGCGGGAGAATAGGCGCCCATGCCGCCGGTATTCGGGCCCGTATCGCCGTCGCCCACCCGCTTGTGGTCCTGGGCAGTGGCGAGCGCCAGCGCCGTCTCGCCGTCGCAGAGTGCGAAGAACGAGGCCTCCTCGCCGGTCATGAACTCCTCGACGACGACTGCCGCGCCGGCCGCGCCCATGCCGCCCTCGAACATCATGTCGACGGCGGCCAGCGCCTCGTCGAGGCTCATGGCGACCACAACGCCCTTGCCGGCGGCGAGGCCGTCGGCCTTGACGACGATGGGCGCTCCCATGCGGCGCACATAGTCCCTCGCGGGCCCCGCTTCGGTGAAGCGCTCGTAGGCCGCGGTGGGAATGCCGAATTCCCGGCAGAGATCCTTGGTGAAGCCCTTGGAGCCCTCGATCTGCGCCGCCGCCTTCGACGGGCCGAAGACCTTGATGCCCGCCGCGGCGAGGTCGTCCGCGATGCCCGCCACCAGCGGCGCCTCCGGCCCCACCACGACGAAGGTGATGGCATGGGTGCGGCAATAGGCGATGACGGCGGCGTGGTCTGTGACGTCGATCGCGGCGAGGGTCGCGACCTCCGCAATTCCGGGATTGCCGGGCGCACAGTGCAGGGTGGTGAGCAGCGGGCTCGCCGACAGCGCCCAGGCGAGGGCATGTTCGCGGCCGCCGCCGCCGATCAGAAGCACGTTCATGGCCGTCTCCGCCGAGGGATCGTCGCCCTGCGTCCGTCCGATGCAGGCCGCCCCTTCAACCCTCGTCCCGCAGCGTCTAGACAAGAGCGCCCCGTCCGGCAACGGATTCGCTGCGCATGACCGACGTCGCCCCGTCCAACACGCCCGAGATCTCGGTCTCGGACCTCTCCGCCGCCATCAAGCGGACGGTGGAGGATGCCTTCGGCTATGTGCGGCTGCGCGGCGAGGTCTCGGGCTTCAAGGGGCCGAGCGCCTCGGGCCACTGCTACTTCCGCCTCAAGGACGAGGGCGCCGCCATCGAGGCGGTCATCTGGAAGGGCACCTACGGACGGCTGAAGTTCAAGCCGCAGGAGGGGCTGGAGGTCATCGCCACCGGCCGCGTCACCACCTTCCCAGGTTCGTCCAAGTACCAGGTCGTCATCGAGAGCCTGGAGCCGGCCGGCGTCGGCGCGCTCATGGCCCTCCTGGAGGAGCGCCGCAGGAAGCTCGCTGCCGAAGGCCTGTTCGACGCGGGCCGCAAGCGGCCCTTGCCTTATCTGCCGGTGGTGATCGGCGTCGTCACCTCGCCGACCGGTGCCGTCATCCGCGACATCCTTCACCGCCTCGAGGATCGCTTCCCGCGCACGGTGCTCGTCTGGCCGGTGCGCGTGCAGGGGGAGGGCAGCGCGGCGGAAGTCGCCGCCGCCATCCGCGGCTTCAACGGCATAGGCCCCGACGACGACCTGCCGCGGCCCGACGTCATCATTGTCGCTCGCGGCGGCGGCTCGCTCGAGGATCTCTGGGGCTTCAACGAGGAAATCGTTGTCCGCGCCGCGGCCGAAAGCGCCATTCCGCTGATCTCCGCGGTGGGCCACGAGACCGACACCACCCTCATCGACTTCGCCGCCGACCGCCGCGCGCCGACCCCGACGGCCGCCGCCGAAATGGCGGTGCCGGTGCGGGCCGACCTCGTCGCCGAGAGGCAGGGCCTCGGCCGCCGCCTCGGTCTCGCCATCGCCCGCGCCATGGAGGGCCGGCGCACGGAACTGCGTGCGGC
>JAEZGJ010000243.1 GCA_023416965.1 Pseudomonadota bacterium
GGTTCCGGCCGAGGGCTAGGGGCTTGCCGGCCCGGGCCAGGGCGGCCGGGGCGCCCTCCGCCACGACGAGGCCGGGGCGGACGAGGTCGAGCTCGCGCTCCAGCCACCAGCGGTAGTGTTTCACCTCGCCGGCGGTGGGCGATTCATGGATGCGGCGCTTGCCGCGCTGGACGAACTTGAAGTGCTTCACCGCATTGGTGAGATAGGTGGCGGAGCGTTCGATGCCGGCTTCCGCCAGCGCCCGGTCGAGAAGCTGGCCGGCGGGGCCGACGAAGGGGCGGCCCTGGAGATCCTCCTGGTCGCCCGGCTGCTCCCCGACGAAGGCGATGGCGGCGCCGACCGGCCCCTCCCCCAGCACGGCGCGGGTGGCGCCCGGCACGAGCGGCTCGGAGGCGGCGATGATGCGGTTCAGCTCCTCGAGCGAGTGGGGCCCCGCCTCCTGCATGGCGGCGACGGCCTTGTCCGGATTGCGTCTCGTCGACATGGCGGGCTCCCTCTCCATCATGCCGTCAACGCGCGAGACCGCCGCGCGCACCATGGCGGGGATCGCCGCCGTCTCCGGCATGTTGCGCCAGTATTTCTTGGGCATCTCCGCCCGCATGGCGGTGGTGTTGAGGCGGGCGGGGTTGAAGGTGCTCTTGTAATAGTCGCGCCAGCCCTCCTCGAAACCGTCGCCCGCCGCCGCCTCGTCGCGGGTGGCGGGCGGTCCGAAGACGAGCGCGCCGCCGGTCCAGCTCACCCGGCCCCCGGGGGTGAGAATGGTCCAGTCGAGCGAGCCGAAGCGGTTGCGGAAGAAGGGCGCGACGGCAGCGAGGATGTGGTGGTCGGGCTCGAACCAGGCGACGAAGCGCTCGCCCTGCCCCGTCTCGACGCGGCGGAAGCGCAGGAAGGCGTGCATCTTGTGGAGGTCGCGGCGAATGGCCTTCGCCATCATGGCGAGGCGGTGGACGAGCGGATCGCTCATCACCTCGAGCAGCGCCTTCTCGCCATGGGTGAGGCGCCAGATCAGCCGGTAGAGCAGCCCATAGCGCTCGGTATCGCGGTGGCAGACGACGAGCTGGACGAGGTCGGCCGCCGCCCGCGGCAAGCTGAGCGGCGGGCCCTCGGGGAGGACCGGCGCGCCGAAGAGGTCGGCGGCCTCGCCGGATGTGAACACCACGGCCTCCGGTGGGATGTTGGCGGCGATCAGGCTGCGCGCGGCGGCGCGGAAGCCGTCGAGGTCGGCGCCCTCGGCGAGGCGGATCTGCACGAGGGACGGTGCTGCACGGCCCATCTCTCTCACCCGAAGAGTTCGAGCTGCGCCGGCTTCGGCGCGATGCGGGCGCGCAAGTCCTGCCGGTCGATGAGGCGGGTCGGCCGGTGGTCGGGGGTGACGAGGAAGGGCCGCGCCCGTTTCAGTCCCGGCGTCAGCCGCGCCAGATCGTCGAGCCTGAGCGTCGTGTGGCGGCGGGCGGCGATGATGCGGTCGACGACGCGGGTGCCGAGGCCCGGCACGCGCAGCAGCAGCTCGCGGTCGGCCGTGTTGACGTCGACGGGGAAACGCTCGCGGTGCTTCAGCGCCCAGGCGAGCTTGGGGTCGATGTCGAGGTCGAGCATGCCGGCATCGCCCCCTGCCGCCACCTCGTCCACCGAGAAGCCGTAGAAGCGCAGGAGCCAGTCGGCCTGATAGAGCCGGTGCTCGCGCTGCAGCGGCGGCGCCTTCAGCGGCAGCACCTTGCTCGGCTCGGGAATGGGGCTGAAGGCGGAGTAATAGACCCGGCGCAGGGCATAGCGGCGATAGAGCCCGTCGCTGGTGCGCAGCACGCCCTCGTCGGTGGTGGCGTCGGCCCCGACGATCATCTGCGTGCTCTGGCCTGCCGGCGAGAAGCGGCGCTTCTCGGCCTTGGCCTCGGTGATGCGCTCGTGCATCTGGCCCATGGCGGCGCGGATCGTGCCGCCGTTCTTCTCGGGCGCCAGGGCCTCCAGGCTCTGCTGGCTCGGCAGTTCGAGATTGATGGAGAGGCGGTCGGCCCAGAGGCCGGCCTGCTCGACCAGCCAGGGACTCGCCTCAGGAATCGTCTTCAGGTGGATGTAGCCGGCGAAGAGGTGGTCGCGGCGCAGGCGCTTCGCCACCTCGATCATCTCCTCCATCGTGTGGTCGGGATTCCTGACGATGCCGGAGGAGAGGAAGAGACCCTCGATGTAGTTGCGCTTGTAGAAATTCACCGTGAGGTCGACCACCTCCTGCACCGTGAAGCGGGCGCGCCGCACGTTCGAGGAGCGGCGGTTGATGCAATAGGCGCAGTCGTAGAGGCAGTAATTGGTGAGGAGGATCTTCAGGAGCGAGATGCAGCGCCCGTCCGGCGAATAGGCGTGGCAGATGCCGGCGCCCGTGGTGGAGCCGAGCCCCCTGGTGCCGGCAGCGCGTTTCGGCGCCCCCGACGAGGCGCAGGAGGCGTCGTATTTGGCGGCATCGGCGAGGATGCGCAGCTTGGCGGCGGTTCGGGGGTCCATGGGGCCTCTCGTGTTCCCTTTATGTTCACATTTCCACCATGGCAATTCAAGGGCGGCGGCGCGCCGCAGGCGGCAGCGCTTGATCCATGACATGGCGGGCGGTGGTATTTCGCCGTCTCCTCTTCGTCCGGTCAGACGGGAGGGAGAGCCATGATGCACGACGCCATTCACCCCGAGGGGACGGTTCCGCCGGAGCCGCAGCCGACCGCGGCTCCGCCCGCACCCGCCGAGATCGCCCCCCCGGAGGGCGCTGCCGCCATCACCCAGGCCGCGGGAGAAACCGAGGCCGAGGCGAAGCCCGGCCGCACGGCGCGCGGGCGTCACCAGCTCGCCCAGATGAAGCGTGACCCGGCGACCATCCGGCGGCTCTTCGAGAGCGGCGAATATCCCTATGTCGGGCGGATGCAGACCAAGCCCTACGAGGCGCACATGGTCCAGCTCCAGCGCGAATTGCTGAAGGCGCAGCGCTGGATCGAGGAGACGGGCGAGCGCATCGTCGTGCTGTTCGAAGGGCGCGATGCCGCCGGCAAGGGCGGCACGATCAAGCGCTACATGGAGCATCTCAACCCGCGCACCGCCCGGGTCGTCGCTCTCGCCAAGCCGAGCGAGCGGGAGCGGACGCAATGGTATTTCCAGCGCTATGTCGCCCACCTCCCGTCGGCCGGCGAACTCGCCCTGTTCGACCGCTCCTGGTACAACCGCGCCGGCGTCGAGCGCGTCATGGGCTTCTGCTCGCCCACCGACTATCTGGAATTCATGCGCCAGTGCCCGGAGCTCGAGCGCATGCTGACCCGATCCGGCATCCGGCTGTTCAAATACTGGTTCTCGGTGTCGCGGGAGGAGCAGCGCCGGCGTTTCGAGGCGCGCGAGACCGATCCCCTGAAACAGTGGAAACTGTCGCCGATCGACCGGGCCTCGCTCGACAAGTGGGACGCCTATACGGAGGCGAAGGAGGCGATGTTCTTCTACACCGACACCGCCGACGCGCCCTGGACCATCGTCAAGTCGGACGACAAGAAGCGGGCGCGCCTCGCCTGCATGCAGCACTTCCTCTCCTCCCTGCCCTACCCGAACAAGGATGCTTCCGTGGCGGTGGCCCCCGATCCGCTGATCGTCGGCTCGACCAGCCACGTCATCGGCCGCGACGGCGGCATTCTCGGCAAGACCGTGCATCCGGAGCTGAGGCGCAGCCCCTCGCCATCCTGATGCCGCAGGGGGGCCATGCGTCGCCGCCCGGACGGCTTGACGCAGGCCGCTGCGCCATGTGCAGGAAGGCGGCGATACCGCCGCCCTTGTGGAGCCACGCATGCACAGTCTCACCCGCCGCACGACGCTCGGCCTGATCGCCTCCGGTCTCGCCGCCCCCGCCTTCGCCCAGGCCGATTACCCCTCGCGGCCGGTCACCGTCATCGTCCCGCAGGCCGCCGGCGGCGCCAACGACATCATCGGCCGGCTGGTGTCGGAGAAGCTGTCGGAGGTCATGGGCCAGCGCTTCGTGGTGGAGAACCGCGCGGGTGCCGGCGGCAATCTCGGCTCGCAGGCGGCCGCCCGCTCGACCCCCGACGGCTACACGCTGCTCGTCACCATCTCGGCGAGCCAGGCGATCAACCCGGCGCTCTATGCCCGCACCGGCTTCGACCCGGTCAAGGATTTCGCGCCGGTCTCGCTGCTCGGCACGGTGCCGAACGTGCTGGTCGTCCATCCCGCCTTCGAGGCGAAGTCGGTGGCCGACCTCATCCGCATGGCGAAGGAGAAGCCGGGCTTCTACCACTATGCCTCCGCCGGCAACGGCACGCTGAACCACCTCGTCGGCGAGATGCTGAAGTCGCGCGCCGGCATCGACCTCAAGCACATCCCCTATCGCGGCATCGCCCCGGCCCTGTCTGACGTCATCGCCGGCCACGTGCCGATCACCTTCGCCAACCTCCCCGCCGCCATCAGCCAGATCCAGGCCGGCACGGTCAGGGCGCTCGGCGTCTCGACGTTGAAGCGCAACAGCTTCGTGCCCGACGTGCCGACCATCGCCGAGACGGTGCCGGGCTTCGACGCCGAGCTGTGGATCGCCCTCTACGCCATCGCCGGCACGCCGCAGCCGATCGTCGACAAGCTGGTGGCCGCCACCCACCGGGCGCTGCAGGCACCCGACATCAAGGCGAAGTTCGCCCAGCAGGGCGCGGAGGTCGTGACCTCCACCCCCGCCGAGCTCGCGGCCAGGCTCGACGCCGACCTCAAGGTCTGGGCGGAGATCGTCAAGGCCTCCGGCGCCCGCATCGAGTGAGCGGGGGGCGGAGCGGGCCGTCTGCGGTATCGTCCCTCCTCATGCCCCGTCCTGCGCCGCCTCAATTGGTGATGCGGATGCCGGCGCGCTCGATGACCGGCTTCCAGCGGTCGCGCTCGCGCGCCACCATCGCCTTCACCTCGTCGGGGCTCGATCCGACCGCCTCGAAGCCGGCGCCGCGCAGCCGCTCGAGGGCGGCGGGGTCCTTCATCGCCGCGGCGGCGGCGCGATGGATCTCGGTAACCGTCGCGGCGGGAACGGCGGCGGGCACCATCAGCACGAACCAGGACGAGATGGAGAGATAGGGCACGCCCGCCTCGGCGGCGGTGGGCACGCCCGGCAGCATGTCGGCGCGGGAGGCGCCGGTCTGGACGAGGGCGCGCAGGCCGCCGGAGCGGATCTGCGCGGCGGCGAGCGGGATGGAGAAGAAGGAGCCCGCCGTCTGGCCGCGGGCGATGTCGCCGATGCCGTCGGCCACCGCGCGGTAATGCACCGGCTCGCCCCTGAAGCCGGCGCTCTGGGCGAAGAGCTCGGCGGCGATGTGGCCGGGGCTGGTGACGCCGAAGGTGCCGAGCAGGGTGCGGTCGGCCTTCTTCGCGCCCTCGATGAACTCGGCCATGGAGGCGGGTCCGCCCTTGTCCGGCACGACGAAGGCGAAATTGGTGCGGGCGACCTCGCTGACATAGGTGAAGTCTTTCACCGGATCGTAGGGGAGCGAGGCGAAGGCGAAGGGCGCGATGGCGACCGAGCCGACCTCGCCGAGGAGGACGACCGAGCCGTCGGCCGCGGCGCGGGCGACGCGGGCGGAGGCGACCTGGCCGCCGGCGCCCGGCACGTTCTCGACGACGACATTCGTATTGCCCACCCGCTGCATGGCATCGGCGAGGATGCGCGCCAGCGTGTCGGGGGCGGTGCCGCCGGCAAAGCCCACCACCAGGGTGATGGTGCGGGGCGCCTGAGCGAAGGCCGGCGCGATGCCCGCAGCGGCCATGATGGCGGCGGCCAGGGCCGCCCGGATTTGTCTTCTCACGATAACCTCCCTCGCGGCTTTTGTGGTGGTCGTGGCGGCCGCTCGCCTGTCAGGATGGTGGCGCTACTCCAGTTCGTAGACGTCGAGCAGCACGCGGTCGGGCAGACGCGTGCCGATGCAGACGAAGATCGAGCGCATCAGCCAGAGATGGTCGGACGAGGCGGTCTCGAAGCGCGGAACGGTGCGGAAATAGATCTGCGCGGCGTCCACCGTCTCGCCGCGGCGCAGCCGCGCCACGAGGTCGGGCGGGCCGCGGCGGATGCCGGTGTTCTCGACATAGATGCGGGCGCCGGCGGGCGTCTCGATGACGTAGCGGGCATGGATGTCGGCGAGGCCGGGATCGCGGATCGACTGGTAGTCGGTGCCGCCGGGCAGGACCTTGCCGGCGAGGCGCGGGCCGGTGACCTCCCCGCCGAGGATGGGGATGAGGCGGCGCTCGCCGAGCGGCGTCTCGCCCACCTCGATGGCGGGCGCCACCTCGGCGGCGATTGAAAAGGCGGGGACGAGAGAAGGTGGGGGCATGGGCGTCTCCGGCGCGAGGCGAAGCTCAGCAATGCGCTTGGTTATTGTCAATAACCATTTCCGGGGGACCGGCGGGAAACGTCCTGTCACCTTTCCAAACTGTCACGTGAGCGGGTCCGGAACCCGTGATAGAAGAGCGCCATGATACCGGGCTCCCTGTGACCATGCGCCGCTGGCTCCTCCTCCTTCTCCTCGTCTCCGCCCTCGGCGCCGGCGCCTGGTGGTTCACCGGCCCCGGCTCGCTGGCGGTGGCCGACCAGCCGGCCTGGCGCACGGCACGCGCCGACCGCGGCGACGTGGTCGCGGCGGTGAACGCCACCGGCACGATCAATCCGATCTCCACCGTCGTGGTGGGCTCGCAGGTCTCCGGCCAGGTGCTGGAGATCATCGCCGACTACAATTCGGAGGTGGAGGCCGGCCAGGTGCTCGCCCGCCTCGACCCGACGCAGGTGAAGGCCAGGCTCGACGGCGCGCGCGCCGATCTCGCCAATGTGCGCGCCGCCCGCCAGGTGCAGCTCGCGCAGGTCGAGCAGGCGCGCTCGGAGATCAGCCGGGCCGAGGCGGTGCGGCTCGATGCCACCGCCAAGCTCGCGCAGGTGGAGGCCCAGCTCGCCGAGGCCGAGCGCAACTACCTGCGCCAGCGCGAGCTCGGCGTGCGCGGCGCCGTCGCCCAGGCGGTGATCGACACGGCGAGGGCCAATGCCGAGGGCCAGCGGGCGGGGCGGGATTCGGCGCGGGCGCAGATCGCCTCGGCGGAAGCTTCCAAGCGTTCCATCGAGGCGGCGCTGAAGGTTGCGGAGGCGCAGATCGGCACGATCGACGCGCAGATCTCCCAGCGCGAGGCGGTGGTGCGGCAGATCGAGGTCGACCTCTCCAATACCGAGATCCGCTCGCCGGTGAAGGGCACGGTGGTGCAGCGCCAGGTCGAGCTCGGCCAGACGGTGGCGGCCTCGCTGCAGGCGCCGACCCTGTTCCTGGTGGCGCAGGACCTGCGCTCCATGGAGATCTACGCCAATGTCGACGAGGCCGATGTCGGCCGGGTGCGGCCCGGCCAGGCCGTCACCTTCACGGTCAACGCCTATCCCGGCCGGGAATTCCGCGGCGAGGTGAAGCTCGTCCGCCTCGGCTCGCAGACGGTGCAGAACGTCGTCATCTACACGGCCATCATCTCGTTCCAGAACCCGCGCATGGAGCTGATGCCGGGCATGACGGCGACGCTGAGGGTCATTTCCGACCGCCGCGAGGGCGTGCTGCGGGTGCCGAACGCGGCGCTGCGCTGGCGCCCGGCCGGAACGGCCGCGCCCGACCGCCCGGCGGGGCCGACGCC
>JAEZGJ010000022.1 GCA_023416965.1 Pseudomonadota bacterium
AAAGCGCCCCCCACAAACCCCCCCCCCCCGGGGCCCCCCGCGCCCGCGGGACCCGCCGTCGCGAGGGCGGCCGGCAGGAGGGCGAGCCAGGCCAGCGCGGGGGATCGCCGGCGCCCCGTCATTCGACCCTCGGTCCGCTGCGGCCCTCGGGCGTCACGTCGATGACGCGGGCGCGGCCGGTGACCCGCGGTGCCGTCGGCCGGCAATCGCTCATGCAGGGATTGGGGTTCCAGAAGGCGCGTTCGCTCGTCTCGCGGTCGTCGTCGTAGAAGCCGCCGACATTGGGCATGGGAATGGAGGTGAAATTCTCCCGCGTCAGTTCGAAGCTCTCCGGCACCAGGTCGTTGAGGTGCATGATGTAGGCGGTGAGCGCATAGACCTCGTCGTTGGAGAGCGACTGGGCGTTGCCATAGGGCATGGCGCGGCGGACATAGTCGAAGGTGGTGGAGAGATAGGGCCAGAAGGAGCCGAGGGTCTTTTCAGGGTTCTCGCCCTTCAGCGAGCCGCGGCCGCCGGCAAGCACCGGCCAGCGTCCCGCACCCTCGCCGAACTCGCCGTGGCAGGCGGCGCACTGGGTCTGGAAGATCTCCTCGCCCTGCTTGACGGTGCCGCGTCCGGGGGGAAGGCCCTGGCCGTCAGGGCGGACGGCGATTGCCCAGGCGGCAACCTCGGCCGGATGGGCTTCGCGGCCGAGCCCGATCTTTGCCGGCGGTACCGCGGCAGGAGCGGGGGCGGACGCCGGTTGCTGGGCGAGAACCATGCCGGTCCCCGCGAGGCCGGCGAGCAGCGTCGCGGCAGCGAGGAGCTTAGCCGATCTCGACATTTTCGGTCTCCCCGTTGGCGTGGACCAGCCAGGTCTGGATGCCGTTGTTGTGGTAGATGGAGTTGACGCCGCGCACCTTGCGCAACTCGTCCTTGGTCGGCTGGACATAGCCGGTCTCGTCGATGGCGCGGGACTGGATCATCATCTCCTGGCCGTTCCAGTCGAAATCGACATAGAAGCGGGTCAGCGACATCGGCAGGACCGGCCCGTCGATCCGGGCGGTCCGCCAGTTGCGGCCGCCGTCGAGAGATACGTCGACCCGCCGGACGCGGCCGCGGCCCGACCAGGCGAGGCCGGAGAGGACGTTCGGCCCCTTGTGCTTCAGCGGCGCCTGGGGAGAGGGGTTCGTCACCACCGACTTGGCGTCCATGACGAAGGTGAACCGGCGGGAGCGCCCGTCGGCGAGGAGGTCGGTATATTTCGACGTCTCCTCCCGCTGGTGCCAGGGCTCGTCGCCCACCTCGATGCGGCGCAGCCACTTCACCCACATGTTGCCTTCCCAGCCGGGAACGACGAGGCGGACTGGATAGCCCTGTTCGGGGCGGAGCGCCTCGCCGTTCATCGACCAGACGACGAGGCAGTCCTTCAGGCCCTTCTCCAGGGGGATCGAGCGCGTCATGGCGGAGGAATCCGCCCCTTCGGCCAGCAGCCACCTGGCATTCGTCTTGACGCCGGCCTCGTCCAGCAGCGTCTTGAGCGGAATGCCCGTGTACCAGACGTTGTGAACCATGCCGTGGGTGAACTGGCAGCCGTTGAGCTGGGCGCCGCGCCATTCCATGCCGGAATTGGCGGCGCATTCGAGGAAATAGGCGTGGTTCTGCCGGCCGGGGAAACGCTTGAGGTCCTCGACCGTGAAGACCATCGGCTTGTCGACGAGGCCGTTGATCATCAGCCGGTGCTTGCCCGGCTCGATTTCGGCGATGCCGCCGTGATGGCGTTCGAAGCAGAGGCCGGACGGGGTGATGATGCCGTCGAGCTCATGAAGCGGCGTGAAGTTCACCGAGGATTCTCGGCTTGCCGTGAGCCATTCGACGTCGCGGCGCACCACGTGCTTCTCGAACTGCGAGGGCGAGCCGTAGGGGCGGGCCTGGACGCCGTCGCCGAGCACCCGCGACCAGTCCTGCACGGTGGTGATCAGCGGATCGGGGGCGGCGGGCGGCGCTGCCCTCAGGCCGGTCGCAGTGGTGGCGAGGCCGGCGCCGGCGAGCCCCGCGGCTCCGAGAAAGCCTCGCCTGTTGATCCGGGCGGCCTCGCGCGTCGTCATGCCGGTCTCCGTCATGGCGGTCTCCTGGGGGATGGTTAGCCTCGTCATGCGCCGCTGACCTTCACAGCGGAGTTTGGTTCGATGCGCACGGTCTTCTGGCGGGCGACATGGGCCCTGACCACATCCCAGATGGGCGGGCCCTGGGTGCCCTGGTTGACGCTGGCCCAGCCGGCGACCGTGTAGGCTTTCGACGCCTCGAGCGGCCGCCCGGTCTTCAGCAGCGTGAGGTCGGAGATGCGCCGGCCCATGGGGGCGGAGACGTCGATCGCGTAGCCGACACCGCCCACCCGGACCATGTCGCCGCCGCCCTGGAAGTAGGGATCCGGGTGGAAGATGTTGTCGGCGATGTCCTCGAGGATTTCCCTGAGCTGGGCGCCGGTCATCTCCATCCGGTAGCAGGCCGGATAGGTGATGGCGGTGGCATTGGAGATGGCCTCGAACGTGATGGGATCGCCCGGCAGGAGCGTGCCGCCCCAGCGGAACCCGGGTGTGAGCGCGATCTCGGCGTCGCGCTCGACGAGCATGGCCTCGGCGATCAGGTCGTCGAAGGTGCCGTTGAAGTTGCCGCGCCGGTAGAGAAGGCTGTCGGTACGCCCGATCTCCTCGGCCAGTGCCCCGGAAAAGGGCTTGCGGATGGTCTCCACGAGGCCCGCCATGGCCGTGTCGGGCCGAATGGCGTCGGAGAAGACCGGCAGCAACTTGTAGCGATAGCCGGCCACCTTCTTGTCGCGGATGTCGAGATCGAGGCGGGACACGAACTTGCCGTGCGAGCCGGTGGCGATGAGAATCGTCTTGCCCGCCGTCACCACGCCGGGCATGGCGTCGTGAGTATGGGCGGTCAGGATCACGTCAATGCCGTTGACCCGGGTGGCGAGCTTGGCGTCCACGTCGAAGCCGTTATGGGAGAGCAGCACGACGACGTCGGCGCCCTCGGCCCGGGCCTCGTCGACCTGCTTCTGGACGTCCTCCTCGCGCAGGCCGAACTCCCATTTCGGGATCATCCAGCGGGGATTGGCGATGGGGGTGCGCGGGAAGGCCTGGCCGATGACGGCGATCCTGGCGCCGCCCTTCTCGAAAACCTTGCGGGGCTCGAAGACCGCTTCCTGCCATTCGTTGTCGCGGATGTTCTGGGCAAGGAAGGCCGCCTTCGACTTTTCCGCCAGCTCCTTCACCCGGTCCTCGCCATAGGTGAATTCCCAGTGCGAGGTCATGGCCTCGACGCCGAGGGCGTTCATCACCTGGACCATGTCGTCGCCGCGGGTCTGCAGCGAGGTCCAGGAACCCTGCCAGGTGTCGCCGCCGTCGAGCAGCAGCACCTTCTCGGCGCCGCGCTCGGCGCGGATGGCCGAGACGAGGCGCGCCACGCGGTCCATGCCGCCCATGCGGCCATAGGCGCGGGCGAGCTGGGTGAAGTCGTCGGCGGTGAGGGCGTGAGCCTCCGCCGAGCCGTTGGCGAGCTTGAAGAAGTCGCGGAACGCCTGGTCGGTGAGGTGGGGCGGCTTGCCCTTGGCCGGGCCGACGCCGAGATTGATCGAAGGCTCGCGGAAATGGAGCGGCACGAGCTGGGCGTGAATGTCGGTGACGTGCAGGATCGTCACCTGGCCGAGCGGCTCGAAGCGGAGGATGTCCTCTTCCCGGAGGCGCTGCTGGGCGGCGGCGCGACCAAGCGGACCCAGTCCCGAGGCCATGGCCAGGGCATGGGCAGCCGCCGTCGCATGCAGGAAGTGCCTGCGCGAGATCATGGGGTGTCCTGTCGCTCGAAGGAGGCGGTGCGGGCGCGGACCAACCGCGCCCGGCCCTGGCCTAGCTGACGGTGATGCGGCTAGTGGCCGTGTATTCCGAGCCGTCGTCGTCCTTCCAGACCATCTTCAGCTCGCCGCTCTCCGAAGGCTTGAAGAAGAAGGACTGGTAGGGATTGGCCGAGATGGCGGCATGCCAGTCGGCATCGAAGACCGGCTTGCCGTTGAAGGTCGCCGTGAAGCGGTTGATGATCTTGCGCGGGATCGGCTTGCCGTCCTGGCCGCGGCGCTGGCCGCTCTCCATCTCGTGGGAGATGAGCGTCTTCACCTCGACGGTGTCGCCGGCCTTGATGGTGCCGGGAACGCGGACGCGGGGAGTGGGTCTCGTCGACATGGCTCTATCCTCCCTCAGCCGCCGCAACCGCCGATGGTGACCTTCACCTCGGCCTTGGTGGTGAACAGCGATCCATCCGACATTTCGGCGACCGCGACGATGTTCTGCGTCTGCGCGAGGCGCATGCGGGTGGAGGCGGAGGCCCGGCCCGACAGCGGCGAGAAGCGGAAGGTGAAGACGCCGGGCAGGGGATTGCCGTCGGCGAAGACGTGCACCGCCTTGACGTAGTTCTGCTCGGTCATCGGGCTCTCGACGTCGACCGTGATCGGCACGACAAGGCCGTTCTCGGCGATCTGCGGGACGTCCAGCTTCACCCGGCCCTCGGCCATGGTCTTGCCGTCGTAGAGCTTCTTGATTTCGGCCTCGACCGCCTTGGCGTCGGCCCGGGACAGGCTCGGCGCGATAACGGAAGCCGCGGCCGCGAGGGCCGCCATGCGCAACACGCTGCGTCTCGTCCGGGAGACGATTGGACCCGCCATGGGGACCTCCTTCGTGGTTTCCAACCCGACGGTTCTCTCTTGGAACCGTTCGATCTTCTTCTTGACGCCGCAGGTCCATGCCTGCAAGCTTCGATATATAGGAATATAGTTTTTCGTGAATGTAAAGCGCGAAAGACGAAGCCTGTCGGATCGCTCCGCCAGAGAGCGACCGTGGAGGACACCGAGGAGACTACCATGGGTCGAATGAGGGGGATACGGGCCCTCGTCGCGGCAGTGGCGACCTGTGCCGGCATTGCCGGCGCAGCAGCGCAGACGCAGGACGAGAGCGAACGCGAGATCGAGCGCTACCGCGCCATGATCAATGATCCGATGGCCAATCCCGGCTATCTCGCCGTGGACCGGGGCGAAGTGCTGTGGGCACAGGCACGCGGCACGAAGAACGTGTCGCTGGAGACCTGCGACCTCGGCGAGGGCGCAGGCAAGCTCGAGGGCGCCTATGCCCGCCTGCCGCGCTATTTCGCCGATGCTGACCGGGTGATGGATCTCGAGCAGCGCCTGCTCTGGTGCATGGAGAAGATCCAGGGACTCGATACGGCCGACGTCATCCGGCGCCGATTCTCCGGTCCGGGACGAGCCTCGGACATGGAGGACCTCGTCGCCTTCATCGCCAACAAATCCAACGGCATGCGGATCGAACCTCAGACGTCACATCCGCGCGAGCGGGAGATGACGGCCATGGGCGAGGCGATGTTCTACCGCCGCGCCGGTGTGATGGATTTCTCCTGCGCCACCTGCCATGCCGAACCCGGCAAGCGCATCCGCCTCCAGGGGCTCCCCGATTTCTCCGCGCCCGGCAAGCAGGCGCAGGAGACGATGGGCTCCTGGCCGACCTATCGCGTCTCGCAGAGCGCGCTCAGGACCATGCAGCACCGGCTGTGGGACTGTTTCCGCCAGCAGCGCTGGCCGGAACCGGCCTATGCCTCGGACGGCCTGACGGCCCTCCAGATGTTCCTCAATGTCCAGGCGGCGGGCGGTGAGATCACCGTTCCCTCCATCAAGCGCTGACCGGAGGGTTCCATGGTCTCGTTCCCATCGAAAATCCTCGGCGCGCTCGCACTGGTCGCCTGCGGCACCCTTCTCGCCGTGACCCCGGCCGCCACCCAGGACCGGCCCGCCGCCGATCCCGCAAAGGTGGATGCCCTCATCAGCGCCATGTTCCAGCGGGTGTCGCCGGAATGGCGCGCCCGCACCGAACTCGACCCGACGCAGCGGACCTGCACCGAGCGGCGCAACCAGGTCTCGGCCGCCGAGGCGGACGCCATCCAGGCGCGTGAACGCGCGGCGGTCGTCCTGCCGCCGGACGGCAACTTCCTCGGCGACTGGCGCAAGGGCTTCCAGGTCGCCAATAACGGCCGTGGCTTCCAGTTCTCCGATCCGGCGGGGACGGTCGCCGGCGGCAATTGCTACGCCTGCCACCAAATGGACCCGAAGGAGGTCAGCTTCGGGACGCTCGGGCCGAGCCTTGCCGGCTACGGGCGGGAGAGGAACTACGATCCCGAACTGATCCGCGACGCCTATATCAAGATCTTCAACGCCCAGGCGGTGGTCGCGTGCTCGAACATGCCGCGGTTCGGCTCCTCGAAGGTGCTGACGATCGACCAGATCAAGGACGTGCTGGCCTATCTCTTCGACCGCCAGTCACCGGTCAACCAGCCCTGAGAACACGCCGATGCGCCTTCTCCGCCGGCTCTTCCTGCTCGCATGCCTCGGCCTGGCGCCGGCCCAGCCGGCGGCGGCCCTCGAACTCCTCATGTTCGAGCGGTCCGGCTGCCCCTGGTGCCTGCGCTGGAACCGCGAGGTGGCGCCTGCCTACGAGGCCTCGGAGGAGGGGCGCCTCGCTCCGCTCCGGCGCATCAACATGGACAGGGGCCAGCCCCAGGGGCTGGGCCTCGCCATGCCGGTCCACTATTCGCCGACCTTCGTCCTCGTCGACGAGGGGCGGGAGATCGGGCGTTTGATCGGGTACATTGACGCGTCGACCTTCTGGGGCTTGTTGACGAAGATGGTTCGCGACCACCGCGAACGATCAGGCCCGGCGGAAGCGCCGAAGCCGCCGCAGGGAAGACCAGGATGACCGAAACGATCGTTCCCAAGTCGATCGAGGACGCGCTGCGCGACGGGGAGGAATATTCCGTCGAACTCGAGCAGCTCATGCGCAATGCCCGCGACGCCAGCGACTTTCTCAAGGCGCTGGCCCACGAGAGCCGGCTGCTGCTGCTGTGCCTCATCGCCGAGAAGGAGCGCTCGGTGGGCGAACTGGAAACGATCCTCTCGCTGCGCCAGCCGACGGTCTCGCAGCAGCTGGCGCGCCTGCGCTTCGACGGCTTCGTCACCACCCGCCGCGACGGGACCACGATCTATTACAGCCTCGCCAACGACAATGTCCGGCAGGTCATCCGCGTCGTGTACGATATCTTCTGCAGCGG
This sequence comes from Pseudomonadota bacterium, assembly GCA_023416965.1. Taxonomy (GTDB): domain Bacteria; phylum Pseudomonadota; class Alphaproteobacteria; order Rhizobiales; family Phreatobacteraceae; genus Phreatobacter. The sequence continues at coordinate 7,147 of JAEZGJ010000022.1, forward strand.
CGGCCCGACGGCCGCGCTGTGCCGACCCGGAACACCGGGCGCCTGAAGAACGGGGGAGCTCCGCCGCTCCCCGAGGGAGGACGGATGCAGGGGCTTACGGCCATCGCCGTGGGACTGATCGGGCTCGCCGTGGGTTTCGCCTGCGGCTTCACGGTGCAGAGGGCGCGACTTTGCACCTTCGGCGCGGTCGAGGATGCGCTGGTGGGCGGCAACTGGCGCCGCCTGAAGGCTTTCGGCCTGTCGCTCGCCCTCGCGATCCTCGGCGTCCAGGCTCTCGTCGCCTTCCTCGGCTTCGATCCCGGCACCACGACCTACGTGCCCGCCCGCATCGCGCTGGCCGGCACGCTCGTCGGCGCCGTCCTTTTCGGCCTCGGTATGGCGCTGGTCGGCACCTGCGCCTTCGGCTCGCTGGTGCGGCTCGGAACCGGCGACCTGCGCAGCCTGGTGACGCTGCTGATCTTTGCCGTCCTCGCCTATGCGGTGCTGCGCGGTGTTCTGGCCGGCGTGCGCATCGACATGGTGGAAGCGGTGGCGCTTTCGCTTCCGGCGGGATCCATCGGCGCCTATCCGGACCTGATGGCCGCCTGGCTCGGTCCGCTCGCGCGCCATGTCACGGGCCCGCTGGTGGCGGTCCTTCTCCTCGCAGTGGCGCTGCGCGATCAACGCCTGCGCCGTTCGCCGCGCCTCCTTACCGCCGCGGTTGTTCTCGGCCTTGGCGTGGTGGCCGGCTGGGCGGTGACGGGGCCTCTGGCCGACCCCTTCGCAGCCGAGATCCGGGTGCAGAGCCTGACCTTCGTCGCGCCGGTGGCGCGTGCGCTTTTCACCATCGTCACCGGCGAGGGCATGCTCCTCGATTTCGGCGTCATGACCGTCTTCGGCGTGATCGCCGGCGCCGCGACGGCAGCCTTCGTAGGCCGCGAATTTCGCTGGGAGGCTTTCGACGACCAGCGCGAGATGCGCCGCCACCTGGCCGGCGCGGCCCTGATGGGGGCCGGCGGTGTCCTCGCCGGTGGCTGCACCATCGGCCAGGGCCTCACCGCCGGATCGCTGCTCGCCCTGTCCTGGCCGGTGGCGGTGATCGGCATGGTGGTGGGGGCGCGGATCGGCATCGCGATCCTGCTGGAGGGCTCGCCCATCGAATGGCTGCGGGCGCTGACCCGCCGCGGCGGCGGCCAGCGCTCGCCCGCCGAATGAGCCGTCAGGCCGCCGGCACGAAACGGAAAGCTGTGCCGCTCGCCTCCGCCCTCCCGAGCCCGCCGCGCGGCAGGTGGTAGGCCGAGAAAGCCAGCTTTTCCGAGGCGAGCTTGCCCAGCAGCCGCCGGCGGCTGGCGGCGGCGGTCGCGCCGTCCTGATCGAAGCCGGTGCTCCAGTCGGGCCGCGCGAAGGAGAGGACCGGATGGGTGAAAGCGTCGCCCACCACCACGAAGGGATCGCCGCCGAGCCTCACCTCAAAGGAGACATGGCCGGGCGTATGGCCTTTCGTGTCGATGGCAGCGATGCCGGAGACCATCTCGTCGCCGGGCTTGAAGCGCTTGATCTGCGGTTCCAGTGCCTTGAGCACCCGCTGCGCACCGGCCGCGAAGGCGTGACGGTCCTCCGGCAGGCGGCCGTATACCCCGGGGTCGAACCAGAAGTCCCATTCCGCCTGGGCGATGTGATAGGTCGCGTTCGGGCAGGCGGGGGTGTCGAACTCGTCGAGCGCGCCCCAGAGATGGTCCGGATGCGCGTGCGTGAAGAGCACGTGCCTGACCTTGGCGGGATCCATGCCGGCCCGTTCCATGGAGTCGGGAAGGCGGCCGGTGGTCGGCAGGAAGTTCCGCCCGGCGCCGGTGTCGAACATGACGAGGTCCTCGCCGGTCCGCAGTACCGGGACATTCAGGGCGTTGGTCACCTCCTCCGTGGGGAGGCCCGCCGCCGTCAGCAGGCCGTTGACCTCCTCGCGGGGCGCGTTGCGCGCCAGCATGGTGCCGGGCAGGGTGATGGTGCCGTCGGTGAGCACGGCGAGTTCTGCCGCGCCGAGCCTGGTGCTCGCCACCTGGGCGCGGGCCGGGCCGGCCGCCGCGAGGGTGGCCGAGGCGGCGATCAGGGTCCGTCGTGTGAGCTGCATGTCGTCCTCCCGTGGTTTTGCCACAGGCTAGCGGATCGGACACGCATTCGCATATTGAAATATAAGGGAGGGCTAGCGCAGCGTCGGGTCCAGCCGGTCGCGCAGCCAGTCGCCGAGAACGGAGACGGCGAGGGTGGTCAGCACGATGGTCGCTGCCGGCGCCAGCATGATCCAGGGCGCGCGCGTGATGTATTCGCGCCCGTAGCCGACCATGTTGCCGAGGCTGGTCATGGGCGGCTGGACGCCGAGGCCGAGGAAGGAGAGCCCGCTCTCGAGCAGGATCACCTCCGGGAAGACCAGGGTCATGGAGACGATCAGGGTCGAGGCGATGTTGGGCAGGATGTGCTTGAGATAGACCCGCGTCGGCGCGGCGCCGAGCTGCGTCACCGCCGAGGCATAACCCTGGGCGCTGGCGGAAATGGCGAGGCCGCGGGCGATGCGCGCATAGCGCTCCCAGCCGAAGAGACCCATCAGGCCGATGAGCAGCGGCAGCGATGAGCCGAAAAAGGCGAGCACGGCCAGCGCCATGATGAGGAAGGGCATGCTGGCCTGGAAATCGGCGAGCATGAGCACGACCTGCTCCACGGCGCCGCGGAAATAGGCGGCGAGGAATCCCAGCGTGGTGCCGATGACCGCCGACATGATGCTGGCGCCGAAGGCGATCAGCAGGGAGATGCGGATCGAGACGATGAGCCGCGAGAGCACGTCCCGGCCGAGTTCGTCCGTCCCCAGCCAGTGCAGGGGGTGGCCCGGCGCGACGAGGCGGTTGCGCAGGTTCGGCGCCGTGTAGGAATAGGGGCTGATCAGGTCCGCCAGCAGCGCAACCGCGATCATGCCGACGAGCCAGGCGATCGCCAGCCAGACGAGGGGCGGGATTCCGCCGAGCGCCCGTGTCAGGCCAGCGCGTTGCGGAGCCGCGGCGAGGGGCTGGTCGGTCATGAGGCGCTCCGCGCGCCCGCCTGGCGCAGGCGCGGATCGAGAAAGCCGTAGAGGAGGTCGACCACCAGATTGGAGACGACCATGGTGGCGGCGACCAGCAGCAGGATGCACTGGACCACCGCGAGGTCGCGGTTCGACACCGCGACGACGAGCAGGCGCCCGACGCCCGGCCAGGAGAAGACGCTCTCGACCACCACGGCACCGGCGATCAGCGAGCCGACCATGAAGCCGATGATGGTCACGGTGGGGATGGTGGCATTGGGCAGGGCGTGGCCGATGACGACCCGCCGCCACGGCACGCCCTTGGCGCTCGCGGTCCGCACATAGGGCTGTCCGAGCACCTCCAGCATAGCGCTGCGGGTGAATCGGGCGAGGACCGCCGCTCCGCCGATGCCGAGGGTGGCGATGGGCAGGATGGCGTGGCGCCAGCTGTCCTGTCCCCCCGAGGGCAGCCAGCCGAGCTGGACGGCGAAGACGAGGACGAGCACCAGTCCGAGAACGAAACTCGGCACGGTGAAGCCGGCGACCGAGAGCAGCATGACCAACCGGTCGGCGAGGCTGCCGCGATGGAGCGCGGCGAAAATGCCGGCGGGAATGCCGATGCCGATCTTGAGGACGAGGGCGGGGATGGTCAGGGCGAGGGTGGCGGGAATCCGCTCGGCGACGAGGTCGATGGCGGCGCGTCCGTCACGCATGGAGCGGCCGAGCTCGCCCTGGGCGATGGCGGCGAAATAGCTGAGATATTGCTGCCAGAGGGGCTCATCGAGGCCCCAGGCCTTGCGGAAGGCGGCAATCGCCTCGGGCGCCGATTCCGGCCCGAGGATGATCAGGGCGGGATCGCCGGAGAGGCGCAGCACGACGAAGGCGAAGGTCACGACCAGCGCAATGGTGACGAAGGCCCTGAGCAGGCGCAGGGCGAAGAAGCGCAACATCAGGCGGCCTCGCGGGTCTGGTTGGCGCCTTCGACGAGGTGGCAGGCGACGCGCCGCCCTCCGTCCAGCGTCCGCAGCACAGGGCTCTCGCTGCGGCAGCGGTCGACCGCGAGGGGGCAGCGGGGATGGAAGGCGCAGCCCGGCGGCCGCTGCGCCGGGTTCGGCGGCTCGCCGGTCAGCACGATCCGTTCGCTCTTCGCCCCCGGCGCCGGTGCGGCGGAGACGAGGGCACGGGTATAGGGATGGCGGGGCGCCACGAAGAGGTCGTCGGCATCGCCTTCCTCGACGAAGCGGCCGAGATACATGACCGCGACGCGCCGGCTGATCTGCCGGACGACCCTAAGGTCGTGGCTGATGAACAGCATGGCGAGGCGGAATTCCTCCTGCAGGTCGACGAGGAGGTTGACCACCTGGGCCTGGATGGAGACGTCGAGGGCCGAGACCGGCTCGTCGCAGACGAGGAATTGCGGCGCGGTCATCAGGGCGCGGGCGAGGACGACGCGCTGGCGCTGGCCGCCGGAGAGTTCGTGCGGATAGCGGCCGGCGAGGTGGGAGGAGAGGCCGACGCGGGCGAGCATGGCGAGGGCCTCGCCGGCGCGGGCCTCACGGACGCCGCGGCCGTGGATGTCGAGCGGCTCGCGCACCTGGTCGAGGACGCTCAGCCGCCGGTCGAGCGCGCCGAGAGGGTCCTGGTAGATCATCTGCATGCGCGCGCGCGAGCGGCGCCACTCCGCCGTGAAGGGTGCCGGCATGGGCTCTCCGTCGAAGGTGACGGTGCCTTCGTCAGGTCGTTCGAGGCCGAGCACCATCCGGCCGAGGGTCGACTTGCCCGAGCCGGATTCGCCGACAACGCCGAGGGTTTCGCCGGCGGCGATGCGCAGGCTGACCCCGTCCACGGCGCGGACGTCCACCCCGGCGCCGAACAGGCCGCGCCGCATCTGGTAGGTCCGCGACAGGGTCTTCGCGGTGACGAGGGAGGGGATCATGCGGGCTGGACCTCGATGCCGGCCGGGACGGCCGCCGGCAGCGCCGGCACCGGCGGCAGGGAGCTTGCCGCATCCGCCCTGAGGCAGGCGACGCGGTGACCGGCCGCGAGGACGTCGAGGTCCGGGTCGTCCTGCGTGCAGGCCGGTGCGGCCACGCTGCAGCGCGGCGCGAAGGCGCAGCCGGCGGGCAGGTGACGCGGGTCCGGCACGACGCCGGGGATGGAGGTGAGCCGCCGCCGCGGGCCGGCGAGGGGAGGAAGCGAGCCGATCAGGCCGCGCGAATAGGGATGGCGCGCCGCCTCGAACAGCCTGTCGGCAGCGGCCTCCTCGACGCTGCGGCCGGCATACATGACCGCGACCCGGGCGCAGGTTTCGGCGATGACGCCGAGGTCGTGGCTGATGAGGACGAGGGCCATGGAGAATTCCCGCCGCACGGAGCGAAGGAGGTCGAGAATCTGTGCCTGGATGGTGACGTCGAGGGCGGTGGTCGGCTCGTCGGCGACGAGCAGGTCCGGACGTCCGGCGAGCGCCATGGCGAGCATGACCCGCTGGTTCAGGCCGCCGGAGAATTCGTGGGGGTACGCGTCGCGCCGGCGGCCGGCATCGGGGATGCCGACGAGGTCGAGCAGGCGCTTCGCCTCCGCCTTCAACGCCGCGCCGGAGAGATCGGTGTGCAGGGCCAGCGCCTCGGCGATCTGGCGGCCCACCTTGATCACCGGATTGAGGGCGCTGGCGGGGTCCTGGAAGATCATGGCGATGCGGCCGCCGCGCACCGTGTCGAGCACGGAGGCCGGCGCGCCGACGAGTTCCCGTCCCTCCAGCCGGGCGCTGCCGGTCACCCTTGCCTTGGCCGGCAGAAGGCCCAGTGCGGCGAGCCAGGTGACGGACTTGCCGGAACCGGATTCACCGACGAGGCCGACGGCCTCGCCGCGCCCGACCGTCAGGTCGATGCCGCGCAGGGCGGGGACGCCGGCGAAACTGACCCGGAGGTCTGCCAGCTGGACCAGCGGGCCGGCGGAGACAGGAGCGGAGGATGTCATGCCGCGTCAGCCCATCTTTGCCGCGCGGAAGTCCGGGTCGAGAACGGTGCGGCGGGAGGGCAGGGCAAGAGCCTTGGTCATGGAGCGCGATCCTCGTCGACGGAAAGAACGGGCCGGCCGGGCAGGGCCGACCCGCCCGGGCGGCGTCAGGCGCCGTAATTGCCGGGGCGGAAGTCCATGGCGAAGGCGGGAGCGGTCTTCCAGCGGATCGCCTTGGGCTTCGCCGTGAAGGTCGCGTTCTGGTGCAGCACCGTGTAGGCGGGGTCCTCGCGCTCGCAGATTTCGAGCATGCGGCGGAAAGACTTGCGGCGCAGCGCCCGGTCGGTCGAGGTCTCCAGCACCTCGCAGAGCTGGTTCATCTCGGCATTGGTCCATTCGCCGATCTGCTGCTGCTGGCCGTTCGGGCCGTGCTGGTTGACGAGCGAGGAGACCGGGTCGTTGAAGGGCGCCGAATTGGACCAATCGCGGACGGCGCGCGCCGGGCCGCGCTCCATGATCTGGCTCCAGTTCTCCACCGTCTGCATCTGCACGTTCAGCCCGACGGAGCGCCACATCTCGGTCAGGATCTGCGAGGTCGGGTTCTGGTTCGTGTAGTAGTTGTTGAGCACGCGGTAGGTGATGGGATCGCCCTTGTAGCCGGCCTGGCGGAGCAGATCGCGGGCGATCTTCGGGTCGTAGTCCGGCACCTTCCAGTCGGCGTGGAACATGTCGCCGTAGAACTGCCACTGCAGGCCCGCCGGCACCTTGGTCCGGCCGGCCCAGAGCGAGTCGACGATGGACTGGCGGTCGATGGCGTGGGTGAAGGCGCGGCGCACCAGCGGATTGGCGAGCTGGGCGTTGTTCTTGTCGAAGACGGTGAGGCGGTGGTTCTGGATCGTGCCGCCCTGCACCTCGAAGGCGGCATTCTTCTCGACCTCGCCGATCTGGTCCGGCGGGATGTCGCAGGCGAACTGGTATTGGCCGGAGAGCAGGCCGGCGACGCGGCTCGCCACTTCCGGCACCTCGACGAAGCGGATGGACTTCAGCGGCGGACGGCCGCCCCAGTACTCGTCATGGGCGACGAGAAGGAGCGAGGTGTCCGGGCGGAACTCGGCCACCTTGTAGGGGCCGGTGGTGATCGGCTTGCGGGCCCAGTCCAGATAGCTCGCGGCCTCTTCCCAGCCGCGGCGGCTCATGATGTCGGAGCCGTAGCGGGAGAGGCGCCCCTCAAGCGTCACGTCGGGGGTCGCGTTGACGAAGCGCACGGTGTAGCGGTCGACGGCGTCGACGCGCAGCAGGTCCGGCCAGATGCGGCGGGCGGCGGCCGGGACCTCGCCCGGCAGTTCCTTGCCCGGGCGCGGCGCGGGGATGTTCTCGAAGGCCTTCAGCGTGGAGCGGTTCTTCGCCTCGGTATTGCCGAACATGCGCTCGCGCGAGAAGGTGAAGACCACGTCCTCGGCGGTCATTTCCTCGCCGTTGTGAAACTTGACGCCCTGGCGGAGCTTCAGTTCGACCGTCTGGTCGTCGACGCGGCGCCATTCGGTCGCCAGGCCGGGACGCGACGACAGGTCGCCGAGCCAGTCGCGGCCGATCAGCGCCTCCCAGAGCGAGGTGAAGAAGATGCGCTCGCCGACATTGGACTGCTCGCGCAGCACGTCGAGCACGTTGGAATTGACGATCTTCTGCACCGCGATGGTGATGGCCGGGCGGTTGTCTGCCTGGGCGAGTGCGAAGCGCGGCACCAGCGGGGCGGCGACGGCGGCGCCGCCGAGCAGCAGAACGGAACGTCGGGTGGAGGGGATCAGCATCGTCGCCATGTCCTGGTTTGCGGGGCCGGGTTGGACCGGAGGCGGGGGCGGGACCTGCCGGCCCCCGCGTCTGAAGCGGTCGTCTAGACCTTCGGCATAACGGCGCCGTGACCCCCGGATGACCCCTGCATGACAGGGGTGGCCGGCCCTACTGGGCGAGGCCGAGGTCGATCAGATGGTCGGCACCGGCGCGGACCAGGTCCTTGTTGCGCACCTCGAGGATGAGCCGCGGATTGCTGGTGAGGGTGCCGAGGACGCGGAAGAGCTGCGGCCAGGCGATCGTGCCCTCGCCGGGATTCCAGTGACGATCGGCATAGCCGTCGGAGTCCTGGAGATGGACGTGGTGCAGCATGTCACCGGCGGCAGTGACGTAATAGTCAACGGGCGGAGCGCCGGTGCTGGTATGGGCGTAGTTGGCGTGGCCGGTATCGATGGAGACGCGAACCGCGGGGCTGTCGAAGGAGCGGGCGAGGGCGACCCGGTCGGCGGGATCGCAGTCCTCGATGTTCTCGATGACCAGCACGACGCCCATGTCCTCGGCTCGGCGGATCGCCTCGGCGAGGGTGTCGTGGGTGCGCTCGACGACCTTGGCACGGGCGCCGGGATTGTAGTCGAGGTTGTTGTAGTCCCAGGTCGTGTAGGGCGAGTGGATGACCATCTGCGTCGCACCGAGGGCGGCGCAGACGTCGAGCCCCTGCATCATCCGCTTGCGCACCACGGCGCGAATGTCCGGATCCAGGCTGGCGATGGTGAAGCCCCAGAACGGGCCGTGGATGCCGAGCCGGCCTGTGTAGCCGTCGAGTTCCTTGGAAATGGCCTCGGCCAGCGGCTTCCAGTCGCCGTTCAGGACCTCGGCCCAGAAGAAGTCCTGGACCTCGAGGTCGCGCTGGCTGTCGAGAATCCAGGAGCGGTGCTGGCGGAGGCCTTCGAGCGGAAGGGCGACGCCGAGAACGGGAAGAGACATGGCAGGGATCCGGTGGCTGGCGGCCGTGCGGCCGCGGACAGCGCCCTCATCCACCGTGGTGACGACAGCCCGATGACGGGCGGGCCACCTCCGCCCCCTGCCGGGGCGGGACGGTCCGGAGCCGGCTAGAAGATGCTGTAGCCGCCGTCCACCACCAGGGTCTGGCCGGTGACATAGGAGGAAGACCGGCTCATCAGGAAGACGGCGATGCCGCCGAAATCGGCCGGAGTGCCGAAGCGGCGCACGGGAATGCGCGGCGAGACGGCCTTGACGAACCTCTCGTCGGCAAGGGCCCGCGCCGTCATGTCGGTCTCGATCCAGCCGGGCAGGATGGTGTTGGCCGTGACGCCGTGGCGCGCGAGGTCGACGGCGATGGCGCGGACGAAGGAATTCACCGCCCCCTTCGAGGCGCCATAGTGCTCGTTCTGCGCGGCACCCTCGATGGAGGCGACGGAGGAGGTCGCCACCAGCCGGCCGTAAGGGTCGCCCGCCTTGGCGCGGGCCACCATGTGGCGGGCGGCGAGCTGGAAGCAGTGGGCGACGCCCTCGACATTGGCCGTCATGACCCGGCGCCAGTCGTTCATGTCGCGGTCGATGAAGGGACCCTTCGTCTGTCCCGTAATGCCCGCATTGGCGAAGACGCCGTCGACGCGGCCGAACTCGGCTAGGGTGGCGGCGAAGGCCTCCTCGACGGAGGCGCGGTCGGCGACGTCGCAGAAGCGGGCCGAGACCTGGCCGCCGGTCGCCTTCAGCCGGGCGACGGCGGCGGCGTTCTTCTCGGCGTTGCGGCCCCAGATCGAGACGGCGCAGCCGGAGCCGGCCAGCGCCTCCGCCATGCCGAGGCCGATGCCGCCATTGCCGCCGGTGACGACGGCGACGCGGCCGGAGAGATCGAAGAGGGTCGACATGGGCTTCCTCGCGCGGCTGGGCGGTCATCCGACCCGCGGTCGGGCGCCCCCGTCAATTCGGCCGTGCGGGAGAGCCGGCTCAGCGGGCGGCGAAGGCTTCGGGATCGCGGCGGCGCATCAGCCAGAGGACGAGGGTTGCGGCCGCCACCATCCAGATCTTGCCGAGGACGAGGCCGGGCAGCAGGCTCACCGAGCCGAAGGCGAGCCACAGGAACAGCGTGGAATCGATCACCGTGCCGACGAGGCTCGAGGCCCATACGGCGGCGATGAGGCGCTTCTTCGCCAGGGGCGTGTAGAC
>JAEZGJ010000042.1 GCA_023416965.1 Pseudomonadota bacterium
GCGCGAGGAGGAGCCGCAGATCTCCGTGCCCATGGTCGACATCCACGTCAGGGCCGACGGCCTGAAGGCGGAGGACGCGGTCAAGCTCGTGACCGAACCGCTGGAGACGCTGGTCAAGTCGATCAACGGCGTCGAGCACGTCTATTCGCAGACGCGCGACGCCGGCACCTTGGTGACGGCGCGGTTCCTCGTCGGCACCTCGGCCGATGCGGCGATCCTGCGCGTCCACGAGAAGGTGCGCGCCAATCTCGACAGGCTGCCGACGGGGATTCCGGAGCCGCTGATCGTCGGCCGCGGCATCGACGACGTCGCCATCATGGTGCTGACGCTCGCCGCCAGGCCCGGCGCAGTCGATCGCTGGAGCGCCAACGACCTCACCCGGGTCGCCCGCGAGCTGCAGGTGGCGATCTCCCGGCTGGACAATATCGGACTGACCTATCTTGTGGGACAGCAGCCCGAGGAGATTCGCGTCGAGCCCGATCCGGAGCTTCTCGCCCGCGCCGGCCTGACACTGCAGGCCCTCGCCGCCAAGGTCGAGGGTGCAAACCGCGCCTTTTCGGCCGCCACCATCCGCGACGGCAACCGCCAGATCGGCCTCGTCGCCGGCCAGACCCTCGGCGGACTGCCGGAGATCGGCAATCTGCTCGTCACCACCCGCGACGGGCGGCCGGTCTATGCCCGCGACGTCGCCCGCATCTCGCTGGCGACCGAGACGGCGGAGACCCGCGTCTCCCATCTGTCGCGGAACGGCGGGGGCGGCTTCGACAGGGCGCCGGCCGTTTCCCTCGCCATCGCCAAGCGGTCAGGTGCCAATGCCGTCACCGTCGCCCACGACATTCTCGCCGCGGTGAAGCGCGCCGAAGGCTCCGTGGTGCCGGGCGACCTCGCCGTCCACGTGACGCGCGACTATGGCGAGACGGCCAACGAGAAGGCCAACGAGCTGCTGTTCCACCTCGCGCTCGCGACCGTCTCCATCGTCCTCCTGGTGTGGCTGGCGATCGGCTGGCGCGAGGCGCTGGTGGTGGCCATCGTCATTCCGGTGACGATCCTGCTCACCCTCTTCGCGGCGCGGATCATGGGCTACACGCTCAACCGCGTCAGTCTCTTCGCGCTGATCTTCTCCATCGGCATCCTGGTGGACGACGCCATCGTCGTCATCGAGAACATCGCCCGCCACTGGGCGATGAAGGATGGCCGCTCGCGCGTGCAGGCGGCGATCGACGCCGTCGGCGAGGTGGGAAACCCCACCATCGTCGCGACGCTGACCGTGGTGGCGGCGCTGCTCCCCATGCTCTTCGTCTCGGGCATGATGGGGCCCTATATGAGCCCGATCCCCGCCAATGCCTCGGCGGCGATGGTCTTCTCCTTCTTCGTCGCGGTCATGGTGACGCCCTGGCTGATGCTGAAGTTCGGCAAGGCCCATGGCGGGCACGAGGCCGGCCACGGCGGCCATGGCGGTGACGACGGCGGCCTTCTGGGGCGAGCCTACCGGCGGGCGGCGGCCCCCATCCTCGCCTCCAAGGCCCGCGCCTGGATGTTCCTCGTCCTCGTCGGCATCGCGACGCTCGGCTCCATGGCGCTGTTCTACACCCAGCACGTCACGGTGAAGCTGCTGCCCTTCGACAACAAGCCGGAACTCGGCGTGGTGGTCGACCTGCCGCGCGGCACCTCGGTGGAGGAGACCGACCGGTTGCTGCAGGAGATGGCGGCGCGCCTCGCCCCCATGGCCGAGATCGCCTCGATCCAGAGCCATGCCGGGACCGCCGCGCCGTTCAACTTCAACGGTCTGGTGCGCCATTCCTACCTGCGCAGCGAAGCGCAGATGGGCGACCTGCAGCTCAACCTCGTGGCGAAGGACAAGCGCAAGCGCGACAGCCACGCCATCGCCCTCGAGGTGCGCGAGCGGCTGAAGGCGGTCGCGGTGCCGCCGCTGACGGCGGTGAAGGTCGTCGAGCCGCCGCCGGGACCGCCGGTCATGGCGACGCTGCTCGCCGAGATCTATGGCCCCGACGCCGAGACTCGCCGCGAGGTGGCGCGCAAGGTGCGGGAGGCCTTCGCCTCGGTGCCCTTCATCGTCGATGTCGACGACAGTTTCGGCACGGCCGCCGAGCGCGTGCGGCTCACCGTCGCCGACGATGCCCTGGACTTCCACCGCGTCGAGCAGTCCGACGTCTACTCCACCATCCGCATGCTCTATGGCGGCACGACAGTCGGCTACTCGCATCGCGGCGGCGGCCGGCAACCCATTCCGATCCGGCTCGCGCCGGCGAAGAGCGGCCTCGTCGTCGACGAGCGGGCGCTGGCGACGCCGGTGCCGGCCAACATCCTGCCCGGTGACCGCTCGGTGGTCGAGCTCGGCGACGTGGTGCGGGTCACCCGCGAGCAGACCTCGCTGCCGATCTTCCGCCGCAACGGCCGCGCCGCCGAGATGGTCACCGCCGAACTCGCCGGTGCCTTCGAGGCGCCGCTCTACGGCATGATCGCCGTGCAGTGGGCGATGGAGGCGGCCGACTGGGGAGCGGTGCCAAAGCCGTCGATCGCACTCAACGGCCAGCCGGTCGACACGACCAAGCCGGTGCTGCTGTGGGACGGCGAGTGGGAGGTGACCTGGGTGACGTTCCGCGACATGGGCGCGGCCTTCATGGTGGCGCTGCTCGCCATCTACATCCTGGTCGTGATGCAGTTCGGCTCGTTCAAGCTGCCGCTGGTGATCCTGACGCCGATCCCGCTGACCTTCATCGGCATCCTGATCGGCCACTGGCTGTTCGGCGCACCCTTCTCGGCGACCTCGATGATCGGCTTCATCGCGCTCGCCGGTATCATCGTGCGCAACTCGATCCTCCTGGTCGACTTCATCCGCCACGCCCGCATGCCGGGCCGGCCGCTGACGGAGGTGCTGCTGGAAGCGGGAGCCATCCGGTTCAAGCCGATCCTGCTGACCGCGCTGGCGGCGATGATCGGCGCGGTGACGATCCTCACCGATCCGATCTTCCAGGGGCTGGCGATCTCGCTGCTCTTCGGCCTGGCGTCCTCGACGCTGCTGACCGTGCTGGTGATCCCGGCCATCTATGTGGTGGTGCGGGGAGGCCGCGCGGTGACGCCGGCCTGACGCGGCCGGCCCGCACTCCGCCGCCGGAGGTGCGGGCCGCTGCGGCTTACGGGGCGCGCTTGCCCTCGGCGTCGAACTGCCGGAGGTAGGCGGTAAGGTCGGCGATCTGGGTGTCGCTGCGGATGCCGGCGAAGACCATGCGCGTGCCCGGCGTCACCTCGCGGGGGTTGCGGATGTAGACCGCGAAATTCTCCGGCGACCAGACCTTTTCCGCGACTGCGGGCGTCTTGAAGGCCGGCGAATAGTTGAAGCCCGCCACGCTGCCGGCCTTGCGGCCGAACAGCCCGTTCAGTTGCGGGCCGACGACATTGCGGGCCGTCGGGCCCACCTGGTGGCAGGCACGGCACTGGGCGAAGACCCGCTCGCCGGCCGCCGGGTCGCCGGCTGCGGGCGCCGCTGCCGCGGGAGCGGCCGGAGCAGCTGCCGGAGGCGTCGGCGCAGGGGCCTGAGCCATGAGGGGAGAAAGCATGGAGGCCGTGGCGACGAGCGCGGCGATGGCGATGCGCATGAGATGGGTC
>JAEZGJ010000080.1 GCA_023416965.1 Pseudomonadota bacterium
GCACGGGCCCGCGGAAGCCGGGGCTGCCGCCACGGAAGCCGCCGCCGCGGCGCTGCATCTCCACCGGCGAGACGGCGCTGTCGGCCGTGGCGGGAGCGATGTCGATCAGCGAGGCCGCGCGCGCCGACACGGAGGGAAGGCTCAGGAAGGCGCCGGACAGAAGGATGGTCGCGGCGAAGGTGGTGGCCAGGCGGCCGCCTCGGATCTGGGGCATGTTGAACTCCACTACCTGGACGGACGGACCTCCGTCAGGGCCGGCACGACGGTCGCGCCTGAGGTGCGGCAGCACCTGCCCGCATGGGCAATGAAACGATGTCAGATTACGCAGAGAGATGCGAGCGAAATATGCCTGTCCGGGCCATCCTCCGCGCGCATGGCGCTGACGTTGCAGGGAAGCCGTCGAGAATCGACAAGTCTTGGGCCGGCCGTGATCTGTACCGGCAAGGCAGTTCACGGCATCGGCCGCAGAGGACTGCGTCGACGCTGCGCGATTTTTTTCAGGGCCAGCGTTGCGCCCATTGCCAACGGTAAAAGAAGATTCTTCACTGGCTGCGTCGGGCTGTAGCCGGAGGCGGAAGTGGTGGTGTCTCTCACGCGCATGTCGCTTCCCGCCGCGCCTTGGCTGGCGGCAGGCCTCGCCCTTCTCCTCGCCGGCTGCGCCTCCGCTCCGAGCGGTCCTGTCACACAGGCGCCGCCGCCGCCCGCGCGAGTGGCCGCGGCCTATCCCGTCACCGCCCTGGTCGGCTCCTGGGGTGTGGCCAGTTTCCGCGAGGACCGTGACAGGCAGCGCACCGAGGCCATGGCGCGGCAGCACTGCCGGCTGCCCTATGTCATCACCAAGGGCCCCACCGACGGCGTCATGATGCATGTCGCCGACGACGCCAAGCTCTACGAACTGACGCTGAAGGGCAGCGCCGACGGCAAGGTCTATCTCGGCTTCGACGCCCCGCCGGGACATCCGCAGGACCGGCAGATCCTGTCGCTGACGGAGAACCTCATCGTCATGCGCTTCGTCGCCCCCGACGTTCACGCCCGCTACGGCACGTTCGTCTATGTGCGCTGCCCCGGCGGCGGCGCCGCCACCGCCGCCCGCTGATCCCATGAGCCGCCCAGCCCGGACCTGCACCGCCATGACCGCGCGCCCCACCCGAACGGCCCTCGTCCTCGTCGCCCTTGTTGCTCTTGCCCCCGCCGCCGCCCGCGCCCAGGCCGCTTCTCCCGCCGCCATGCGCGAGACCATGTCCATCGGCGACGAGCCGGGCAGGGTCTCCACCGAGGAGGTGGTCATCCGCGAGGGGCCCTTCGCGCGCCAGCTCGTCTTCTTCCGCACCCACGAGCCCGCGGGCACGGTGGTCGTCCACACCTCCGAGCGCTTCCTCTATGTCGTCCTCGGCAACAACCGCGCCCTGCGCTACGGCATCGGCGTCGGCCGCGAGGGCTTCACCTGGTCCGGCCTCGTGCGCATCTCGCGCAAGGCCGAATGGCCGGACTGGACGCCGCCGCCGGAGATGATCCAGCGCCAGCCCTACCTGCCGCGCTTCATGGCTGGGGGCCCGGGCAACCCCATGGGCGCCCGCGCACTTTATCTCGGCTCGACCGTCTACCGCATCCACGGCACCAACCAGCCGGAGACGATCGGCCACGCCGTTTCCTCGGGTTGCTTCCGCCTCGCCAACGGCGACGTCATCGACCTCTATTCCCGCGTGCCCGTGGGCGCGAAGGTGGTGATCCGCCATGCCGCCGCACTCTGACTGCCGCACTCCGCAGCCGCCGAACCGGGAAGGAACGCAAGGATGACGGTCACGACCCTGCCGCTGCGCCGCCGCCTCGGCCGCTGGGCCGCCGCCACGGCCCTCCTCATGGCCGCGGTCCTTCCCGCTTCCGCCGCGACGCTCGATGCGGTGAAGCAGCGCGGCAGCCTGGTCTGCGGCGTCAGCCAGGGGCTCGCCGGCTTCTCCGATCGCTCGGGGGGTGCCTGGACCGGCTTCGACGTCGACTTCTGCAAGGCGGTGGCCGCGGCCGTCCTCGGCGACCCCGCCAGGGTCACCTACGTCCCCCTCTCGGCCACCGAGCGCTTCGAGGCGCTGGCGGCGGGCCGCATCGACCTGCTCTCGCGCAACTCCACCTGGACGCTGGAGCGCGAGGCCGGCCTGAAGCTGCTCTTTGCCGGCATCACCTTCCACGACGGCCAGGGCTTCATGGTGCTGCGCCGGCCCGCCATCGTCTCGGCGCTGGAGCTCGACGGCGTGCCGGTCTGTGTCCAGGAGGGCACTACCAGCGCTCTCAACGTCGCCGACTTCTTCCGGGCCAATTCCATGCGCCTGACGCTCCACACCCTGCCGACCTCCGCCGAGGCCCTGGCGGCGCTGGAGGCCGGCCGCTGCGACGTGCTCACCACCGACCAGTCGGCGCTCTTCGCCGAGAGGCTGAAGCTTTCGAAGCCGGCCGAGGCCGTCATCCTGCCGGACGTCATCTCGAAGGAGCCGCTGGGACCCGTGGTGCGGGCCGACGACGTCGCCTGGTTCAACATCGTCAAATGGGTCGCTCACGGCCTCGTCAATGCGGAGGAACTCGGAATCTCCACCGCCACGGCGGACGAGGCGATGCGCTCGGCCAAGCCGAACGTGCGGCGCTTCGTCGGGGCGGAGGGCGACCTCGGCGTCAAGCTGGGGCTCGATAACGCCTTCGCCATCCGCGCCGTGAGGGCCGTCGGCAACTATGCCGAGATCTACGAGCGCAATGTCGGCGCCGGTTCGCGCCTCGCCATTCCCCGCGGCATGAACCAGCTCTGGTCCATGGGCGGCATCCTCTACGCGCCGCCGCTGCGCTGATCTCAGCGGGCGAGGACGACCGCCGCCTCCCGGGTCGAGGCGACCGCCTGCGACACCTGCGTCACGGCGGCGGAGATGCCGGCCATGTTCTCGGTGATCAGGGCGCTGGCGCGCGCCGCCTGCTGCATGCTCGACGACATGTCCTTCGTCACCACGCTCTGTTCCTCGACCGAGGCGGCGGTCGCCACCACGCTGTCGCGCATCACGGCGATCGAGGCGCGGATCTCGCCGAGCGCGCCGACGACCTCGTCGGAGATCGCCTGGACGCCGTTGATTTCCGTCCCGATCTGCTCCGTCGCCTTCGCCGCCTGATTGGCTAGGTTCTTCACCTCCTGAGCCACCACCGCGAAGCCGCGGCCGGCCTCCCCCGCCCGCGCCGACTCGATGGTGGCGTTGAGCGCCAGCAGGTTGATCTGCCCGGCGATCGTGTTGATCAGGCCGATGATCCCGCCCATGGCGACGGTCGCCTCCGACAGCCGCGTGGCGAATGAGCCGGCCGCCTGGGTGCTTTCCAGCGCCGTGTCTGTGGCCGACTGCGAATTCGACATCATCTGCGAGATTTCGGCGACGGACGCGGCGAGCTCCTCGGTCGCGGCGGCCATGCCCTGGACGCTGTCGCGCGTGCGCGTGGCCGCCTCCAGCGCGCGCGCCGATTCCTCGCTGGTGCGCCCCACCGCCTGGTCGATCTCGAGAAAGTTGGTGTCGATCATCCGCCGCAGCGTCTCCAGCAGGCGGATCTGCGCCGTGATGTCGGTGGCGAACTTCACCACCTTGTACGGCCGGCCCGAGGCGTCGAGGATCGGATTATAGGAGGCCTGGATCCAGATCTCGCGGCCGCCCTTGCCGAGGCGGCGATATTGCGCCGCCTGGAACTCGCCGCGCTTCAGAGCCGCCCAGAAGGCGGCATAATCGGCACTGCCGCGCGTCGCCGCATCGACGAAGATCTCGTGGTGCCGACCCCTGATCTCGTCGAGCGTGTAGCCGACGGCGTTCAGGAAGTTCTCGTTGGCGTCCAGGATGACGCCGTCGAGCGTGAAGGAGATCACCGCCTGGGCCTTGCGGATGGCGGCCACCTCTCCGGCGCTCTCCGCATCCTCCGCCTTCTGGCGCGTGATGTCGGTGGCGAACTTGACGATGCCGAAGGGTTTGCCGTCACGTCCGATCAGCGGGTTGTACGAGGCCTCGATCCAGATCTCGCGCCCGCCCTTTGCGATCCTGCGAAACTGGGCGGCCTTGAAATTGCCGGCGCGCAGGCTGTCCCAGAAGGCGCGGTAGTCCGCGCTGTCGCGGGTCGCGGCATCGACGAACATGGAGTGATGGCGACCGCGGATCTCGTCCAGCCTGTAGCCGACTGCGGCGAGGAAATTGGCGTTGGCGTCGAGAATCGTGCCGTCGAGTTCGAATTCGATCGTGGCCTGGACCCGGTCGAGCGCTGCGAGTTTCGCCGCCGCCTTGTCCCGTCGTCTCCCCAGCAAGCCCAGCATTCTGTGTCCCCAACCTGGTGATCCCTGGTCCGATATCCGCAGCCCCTGCCGCGGCCCGCCGGCCATTTCCCACGCAAATGTTGCTGGACAATGCTTAACCAATACGCCAGCGGACTGTAGTTCGGCCGGCGATTATGTTCCACCAAAGCCGAATTCCAGGAAAAAACAGTGTTGTCGGCGCCGGTTTCGGACTCGGTCCTCAGGATGGCGGTAATATAGTGGGTTGAATACTATGGTGCCGCTGACCTTGAGATTCGGGGACGCGGAAAGGGCCCGGCGCCGGGGCCGGGCCCTGTCGCGCCCGGGGCGCGCCTCAGGGCGCCTTCTTCCCGTCGGCGCCGAACTGCTGCAGATAGGCGGTGAGGTTGGCGATCTGGGTGTCATCGCGCAGGCCGACGAAGACCATCCGCGTGCCGGGCGTCACGGCGCGGGGATCACGGATATAGGTGGCGAAGTTCTCGGGCGACCAGGTCTTCCCGGCAACTTCCGGCGTCTTGTAGGCCGGCGAGTAATTGTAGCCCGCCACGGATCCGGCGCGCCGGCCGAACAGGCCGTTGAGTTGCGGCCCCACGAGGTTGCGGGCGGTTTCGCCGACCTGGTGGCAGGCGCGACACTGCGCGAACACGCGCTCGCCGGCGGCGGCATCGCCCGCCTGCTGGGCGAAGGCGGGGAGGGCTGGGAGAGTTGCCAATGTGGCGGCGATCAGTCGAATGCGCATGGACGGGCGCCTTTGCCTGGATGGTGGCACGGATCGCCGGGCCCGGGTGAGCCACGTCGACGGCGCCATATGGCCTCTTCGCTCGGGTGCGGCCTTGATCTGGGTCAGGCTGCCCCCACGTTAGGGACGCGCCGCCGCGGGGCGCGCGCCCGAGCCGGTGTCCCGGCGACGGTAAACTGGTATAGAACGTGCAACCGCCGTGGGATCGGCCCGCGTGCGGGTGTCGGCGCGGGCGGCGGCAAGGCGGGAGGATGTGGATGGCTGCGGAACCGGCGAAAGCGCAACCGATCGACTGGCAAGGCGCGGACGATTTGTCCGCCGCGACCGTCGGACTGGCCGAGAAGGCGCGCGATGCCAGCCGTTTCCTCAAGGCGCTCGCCCATGAGAGCCGGCTGCTGCTCCTCTGCCTGCTCTCGGAGAAGGAGCGGTCTGTCGGCGAACTCGAGGCCATCCTCTCGCTGCGCCAGCCCACGGTCTCGCAGCAACTCGCGCGCCTCCGCCTCGAAGGGTTCGTCGCCACCCGCCGGGATGGCAAGACGGTCTATTACAGCCTCGCCAACGACGACGTCCGGCGCGTCATCGGCGTCGTCTACGACATCTTCTGCGGCAGCGGCCAGCCCGGCCCCGCCTGACGGAACGGCAAGCGCCTTCGTGCGGTGATATGCTGGCGCCCTTCGAATCAGGGCGGGGGCGACGTGGACGGCGCGGTGAAGGAACGCTCCCTCGCAATCTACCTCGCCGCCTTCGCGGCGGCCTTGACCATTCCGCTCCTGCTGCTCGCCGCCTTTCTCACCTGGCGCTTCGCGGAGGCCGAGAGCCGGCAGCTCCAGGCGGGGGCCCTCCAGCGCGCAGAGACCGTCGCGGCCGAGATCGACCGGCTTCTCGCATCCCGTCTCGCCATCCTGCGTGCCCTCGCCACCTCCCCCGCCATCGATGCCGGCGACTTCGCGCGGTTCGACGTCCAGGCCCGCGAATTCGCCAGCCTGGGCATTGATATCCGGCTGAGGCGGGTCGACGGGCAGTTGCTGGTCGATACCTCGGCCACGCCCGGTGAGCCCCTTCCGCAATGGCCGGTGATCGAGCCAATCGGGAACGCCGTGGCGCTGCGCGAGCCCGTCTTCTCCGACCTCTTCGTCAGCCGGGGCACCGGAACCTATGCGGTGGCCATCTTCCTGCCGGTGATCCGCGGCGACGAGGTGGCCTTCGTCGTCTCGACCACCTTCAGCCCCGACGTCTTCACCCGGATCATGGCCGATTTCCGGGTGACGGCCCCCTACTACGCCGCCATGGCCGATCGCACTGGCCTGGTCATTGCCCGTTCGTCGCGCCACGCGGAGACCCTCGGCCGCCCCTTGCCGGCCTTCCTCTCCCTCACCGGCAGCAGCGGGACCTGGCGCGGTATCAATCCGGACGGGGTCGAGGTCTCCGCCTTCTACAGCCGCTCGCCCGCCTCGGGCTGGCTCCTGGCGCTGGGGGTGGAGGTTGCAGCGCTCAACCGCTCGTTGTGGAATTCGCTGACCTGGATGCTGGCGGTGGCCGCAGGTCTGATCGGCATCGCGACGGTGGTGGCGAGCCTGATCGTGCGTCGCCTCGCCCGCGCCAGCACCGCGATGACGGATGCCGCGGGCGCCATGGAACGCGGGCAGCTCACCGTGGTGCCGCGCACCGGAGTCGCCGAGGTCAACCGGGTGGGCGAGGCCTTCGGCCGCGCCTCGGTCAAGCTGCATCTGCAAGCCTCTGCCCTCGCCCGTGCCAACCGTGACCTCGAGCAGCGCGTCGAGGAGCGTGGCGCCGAGTTGCTCGCCAGCGAGAAGCGCTACCGGCTGCTCGCCGAGAACGTCCGCGACATGATCCTGCTGCGCAATGTCGAGGGCCGCATCTTCTACGTCTCGCCCTCCTCGCAGCGCCTGCTCGGCTACACGGCGGAGGAAATGATCGGGCTGCGGCCGGTCGACCTCGTCCACCAGGACGACTGGAAGCGGGTGGATGCGGTGAACAGGGGGATCGGGGAGGGGCGGGACCTCGGCTTCAGCGTCCACAGGCTGCGCCACAGGGAGGGCCACTGGGTCTGGATCCAAGCCGCCTACAGCCGCATCGACGGCGTCGGGCCCGGGGAGCCCAACATCATCGTCGTGGTGCGCGACGACACCGAACGCCAGGGCCAGGAGACCAAGCTGCGGCAGACCAACGAGGCGCTGCGGCAGTTCTCCGCCATCGTCTCCCACGACCTGCAGGCCCCTCTGCGGCACATCAACATGTTCTCCGACATGCTGAAGCTGAAGGTCGGCGGCGCCGATCCGGAAGCCGCGGGATATGTGGCCAACATCATGGCGAGCGTGGAGCGCATGCAGCGCCTCATCCGCAGCCTGATCGCCTATTCGCAGGTCGCCTATGCCCTGGTGAAGCGCGACGAGGTCGATCTCGCGGCCGTGGTGCGGGAGGCCATGGCCGATCTCGACGCCGACATCGCCGATTGTGGCGCCACGATCCGGGTCTTCAACCTGCCGCGCATCGAGGGCGACGGCGAACTGCTGGCCCGGCTGTTCCAGAACCTTATCGGCAACGCCCTGAAATACCGGAGCGGCGAGCCCCTCGTGGTGAAGATCCGCGCCCGGCCTGCCGGCCGGATGTGGGAGATCAGCGTCGAGGACAACGGCATCGGCATCGACCCGCTCTACGCCGAGCGGATCTTCGAGATCTTCCGCCGCCTGCATCGGGACGAAAGCCGCTATCCCGGCCTTGGTCTCGGTCTTGCGCTGTGCCGCCGCATCGTCGAGAGCCACGGCGGCGAAATCTGGCTCGACAAGGACTGGCCGAAAGGCGCACGCTTCCAGTTCACGCTGCCCCGGCAGCGCGACAGGAAGGACCTTTCGGCAGGAGGAGACGATGCGCCATCCCGGACGGAAGCTGCTGATCGTCGATGACGATCCGAACGAGGTTTTCTTTCTTCGCCATGCCTTCGCCGGCTCGGCCGAGGAACTCGAGATCAGGCATGCCGACAGCGGCGAGGCGGCCCTCGCCGAGATTCCCCGTTTCAACCCCGATCTCGTCCTCCTCGACCTCAACATGCCCGGCATGGACGGCCACGACGTGCTCGGCCGCATCCGCCGCGACGAGGTCATGCGCGGCGTCCCCACCCTGATCTTCTCGTCCTCCGAGAACGAGGACGATGTCCGGCGCAGCTACCGCGCCCATGCCAACGCCTATGTGGTGAAGCCCCGCTCCTCCGACGGCTACCGCGAGCTTGCCGACAGCATCACCCGCTTCTGGTACGAGACCGCCAGGCTTTGACGACGATGCGGCGAGCGGTGAGAGCGATCGTCGTCGCCGGGGCCGCGCTGGCGGTTGCCGGTTGCGTCACCGCCTCAGGCCCGTCCTGCCCGCCCGGTGGAAGCGACCGTCTCGTCGCGGACCTCCTGTTCGGCCGCAAGATCGGCGACGCGGTCGGCGTCAGCGAACAGGCATTCGGTCGTTTCGTCGACCGCGAGATCACACCACGCTTTCCCGCCGGCCTCACCATCACCGACAGCCGCGGCCAGTACCGCCACGGGGACGGGCGGATCGTGCGTGAGCCGGGCAAGGTGGTCACCATCGTCCTTGGCGACGAGGCGCGCGACCTGCCGCGCCTGGCCGAAGTCGCGGCCGCCTACCGCCGGCAGTTCCGGCAGGAATCGGTGGGCGTCGTGACGCGCCGCGCCTGCGTGGCCTTCTGACCGGTTGAACGGCGGCGGCCAAGGGAGCTAGATCGGATGGACATGAAGACACAGAACGCGCCGCGCCCCGACCCGTCCCCCCTGCCGCCCGACCTCTCCGACCGCAAGGTGAAGGCCCGCGGCTGGTTCGAGGCGCTGCGCGACGACATCTGCGCCCGCTTCGAGGCGCTGGAGGACGAACTCCCCGGCTCCTCCGAGCCGGCAGGCCGCTTCCGCCGCAAGCCCTGGATCCGCACGGACCATACCGGCGCCGACGGCGGCGGCGGCGTCATGAGCATGATGGCGGGCCGCGTCTTCGAGAAGGTCGGCGTCCATTGCTCGACCGTCTTTGGCGAGTTCGCGCCCGAGTTCCGCGGCCAGATTCCCGGTGCCGGCGAGGATCCCCGCTTCTTCGCCACCGGCATCTCGCTCATCGCCCATCCGGTGAACCCCAACGTGCCGGCGGTGCACATGAACACCCGTCTCGTCGCCACCAGCCGCATGTGGTTCGGAGGCGGCGCCGACCTGACCCCCGTCCTCGACCGCCGCCGCACCCAGACCGATCCGGACACGCTGGCCTTCCACGCCGCCATGCAGGGCGCCTGCGAGGGCCACGAGGTCGCCGACTACGCCCGCTACAAGGCCTGGTGCGACGACTATTTCTACCTGCCGCACCGCAAGGAGCCGCGCGGCATCGGCGGCATCTTCTTCGACTATCTCGACAGCGGCGACCGCGACGCCGATTTCGCCTTTACCCGGGATGTCGGCCGCGCCTTCGCCGACATCTATCCGGCCCTCGTGCGCCGCAATTTCACGACGCCCTGGACCGAGGCCGACCGCGAGGAACAGCTCGTCCGCCGCGGACGCTATGTCGAGTTCAACCTCCTTCATGACCGCGGCACCGTCTTCGGCCTGAAGACGGGCGGCAACGTGGAGAGCATCCTCTCCTCCCTGCCGCCGGTGGTGAAATGGCCGTGAAAAGCCCCATGACGGGCGGCGAGGCCATCGTCGCGGGCCTCCTCGCCAACGGTGTGGACACGGTCTTCGGCCTGCCCGGCGCGCAGATGTATCCGCTTTTCGATGCCTTGGCCCGCAATGCCGACCGCATCCGCACGGTCGGCGCCCGCCACGAACAGGCCTGCGGCTACATGGCCTTCGGCTATGGCCGCTCCACCGGCAGGCCGGGCGTCTATTCCGTCGTGCCGGGGCCGGGCCTGCTCAACACCACGGCGGCGCTCGCCACCGGCTGGGGCTGCAACACGCCGATGGTCTGCCTCACCGGGCAGATTCCCTCCGCCTTCATCGGCCGGCGGCGCGGCCATCTCCACGAGGTCGCCGACCAGCTCGGCACGCTGCGTTCGCTCGTCAAATGGGCGGAGCGGATCGAGCGGCCGGCCGATGCGCCCGGCCTCGTTGCCGAGGCCTTCCGCCAGGCCCAGTCGGGCCGGCCGGGGCCGGTGGCGCTCGAAATGGCCTGGGACGTGATGGCGGGATCGGAGGACGTGCCGGAGGCGCAAGCGGCGGTTCTCGACGCGCTGCCGAAGCCGGATGCCATGGCCCTGTCCCACGCCGCCAACCTGATCCGCGCCGCCCGCTGCCCCATCATCATGACCGGCTCCGGCGCCCAGGACGCGGCGGCCGCCGTCGCCCTCCTCGCCGAGCGCATCGGCGCCCCCGTGACGGCCTTCCGCGGCGGCCGCGGCGTCGTCGACGAGGCGGGCCCCTGGGGGCTTTCCTCCTATGCCGCCTTCCGCCTCTGGGAGCAGTGCGACCTCGTCGTCGCCATCGGCACCCGGCTCGAAATGCCCACCATGCGCTGGGCCAACATGATGGAGGTCGCGACCCGCCTCGACGGCGGCCGCAAGCTCGTCCGCATCGACATCGATCCCGAGGAGATGGGGCGCCTCGAGGCCGACGCGCCCCTCGTCGCCGACAGCCGCGCGGCGGTCCTGGCGCTGATCGAGGCGCTCGTCGGCCACCGTCCCGTCGACAACCGCGCGGCGATCGAGGCAGCCCGCGCCGCGGCCGCCGAGGCCGTCCGCGTCGTCCAGCCGGAGATGGATTATCTCGACGTCATCCGTGACGTGCTGCCCGTCGAGGGCCTCCTGGTCGAGGAGCTCTGCCAGGCCGGCTTCGCCAGCTATTTCGGCTATCCGGTCCGCCGCCCCCGCACCTATGTCTCGACGGGCTTCCAGGGGACGCTCGGCTACGGTTTCCAGACGGCGCTGGGCGTCAAGGTCGCCCATCCCGACAGGCCGGTCGTCTCCATCACCGGCGACGGCGGCTTCCTGTTCGGCGTGCAGGAGCTCGCCACCGCCGTGCAATACGGCATCGGGCTCGTCACCATCGTCTTCAACAATCAGGCCTACGGCAATGTCCGCCGCGACCAGGAGACCCGCTACGGCAACAGGCTGATCGGCGCGGATCTGGTGAACCCTGACTTTCCAGCTCTGGCGAAGGCCTTCGGGGTGGACGGCGTCAGCGTCGGCTCGCCGGAGGAATTGCGGCCGGTCCTCGCCGCGGCCCTGGTCAGGGGAGCCCCGGCGCTGATCGAGGTGAGTGTCGCCCGCGGATCGGAGGCGTCCCCCTGGCCCTTCATCCATCCCGTGAAAGCCTATTGACGGGGAACCCCGCCCGGCCGGCCGCCTCGCTAGCATATCGGCGTGAAAACCTACAATAGGAAAATTATCATTGACGCGACCGCGCGCCGTTGATATGGTGCCGCCTTCGTGCAGTGATAGGCGCAATGAAAAAGGGCGGGAGGGGATGACCATGGATCGCAGGCATTTCATCGCGGGTGCGGCTCTGACCCCCCTCGCCGCCCGCATGGCCGGGGCCCAGTCCGGCCCGCTGCGCTTCGTCTTCCCCTTCGCCGCGGGCGGGGCAGGGGACGCGCTGACCCGCATCGTCGCCGACGAGGTGGGCCGGGCGCTGAACGAGACGGCGATCGTCGAGGCCCGCCCCGGCGCCGGCGGCCAGATCGGCACCCAGGCCGTCACCAATGCCGCGCCGGACGGCCGAACCCTGCTGCTCACGCCGATCGCCCCGGTGGTGATCCACCCGATCGTCTTCCCGCAGCTGCCCTACGATCCGTTCAAGGATCTCGCCCCCGTCAGCCTCGTGACCACCTTCGACTTCGCCCTCGCCATCCATCCGGACACGCCGGCGAAGACCCTCGCCGAACTCGTCGCCTGGCTGAAGCAGGACCCGCGCCGCGGCACCTACGGCTCGCCCGGCGTCGGCAACCTGCCGCATTTCTTCGGCGCACTCCTCGCCGAGAAGATCGGCGTGCCGCTGCAGCACGCGCCCTATCGCGGGTCGGCTCCCGCGCTCACCGACCTCGTCGCCGGCCAGGTGCCGATGGTCATCACCACCACCTCGGACGTGACCGAACTGGCGAAGGGCGGCCGCATCCGCATCCTCGCCGTCTCCGGCCGGGAGCGTTCGCCCTTCCTGCCCGACGTGCCGACCTTCACCGAGGCGGGGGTCCCCATCACCGGCGGCGCCTGGTACGGGCTCTTCACCCGCGCCG
This sequence comes from Pseudomonadota bacterium, assembly GCA_023416965.1. GTDB lineage: Bacteria > Pseudomonadota > Alphaproteobacteria > Rhizobiales > Phreatobacteraceae > Phreatobacter. The sequence continues at coordinate 12,258 of JAEZGJ010000080.1, forward strand.
GCTCTCCGCCCGACATGGTCGCGCGCGTCAGCCGCGCCGTCATGGCGGCGATGCGCGATCCCGGCGTGAAGGAGAAGGTGCTGCGCCTGTCCATGGTGCCGACGGGGTCGACCCCGGAGGAGCTGGCCCGCATCCAGCGGGAGGACAACGAGGCCTGGACCCCGGCGGTGAAGGCCTCGGGCTTCAAGCCATCCTAGGAGAAGAGGCCCCACCCTTACCCTCCCCTCTGGCGAGGGGAGGGGACTACCGCGTCGAGCCTCCGGCCGAAGGTCGTACCTGGCACGGCGGTTCAGGATACCCGGAACGCTGTAGTCCCCCTCTCCTCGCGCCAGCGAGGGGAGGGTGAGGGTGGGGCCTTCGGAGATCGCACGAAGCCCACACGGAACGACTTCACATGCCGCACGCCGCCAAGAACGTCCTATTCATCATGTGCGACCAGCTCAGGTTCGATTACCTCGGCTGCTACGGCCATCCGCGGCTGAAGACCCCGAACATCGACGCCCTCGCCGCCCGCGGCGTCCGCTTCACCGGGGCCTATGTGCAGTCGCCGGTCTGCGGCCCCTCCCGCATGAGCTATTACACCGGCCGCTACATGCGCTCGCACGGCTCCAACTGGAACAACTTCCCGCTGCGCATCGGCGAGCCGACGCTTGGCCAGCACCTCAAGGCCCTCGGCGTGCGCAACGTGCTCGTCGGCAAGACACACATGACCGCCGACGATGAGGGCATGGAGCGGCTCGGCATTCCGAAGGGGTCGGTCATCGGGGTGGAGGCGGCGCAATGCGGCTTCGAGCCCTATGAGCGCGACGACGGACTACATCCCTCGCGCCCCGGCGCGCCGCGCCCGGCTTACGACAAATATCTCGAGGAGCACGGCTTTCCCGCCCGCAACCCCTGGGAGGACCGGGCCAATTCCGGGGTCGGACCTGACGGTGAGAAGCAGAACGGCTGGCTGCTCGCCCATGCCGACAAGGAGGCGAACGTCCCGGAGGAGCACTCCGAGACGCCCTACATGACCCGCCGCGCCATGGACTTCATCCGCGAGGCGAAGGAGGACGGGCGCCCGTGGTGCCTGCATCTCTCCTACATCAAGCCGCACTGGCCCTATATCGCGCCGGCGCCCTACCACGACATGTTCACGGAAGCGGACGTCCAGCCGGCCATCCGCTCCGACGGCGAGAAGCAGAACCCACATCCGGTCTATGGCGCCTTCATGGACATGCGGGTCTCGCGCAACTTCTCCCGCGAGGAGGTCCGCCGCCGCGTCATCCCCGCCTATATGGGCCTCATCAGGCAGATCGACGACCAGCTCGGCGTGCTGTTCAAATTCCTCGACGACGAGGGACTGACGGACAAGACCATGATCGTCTTCACCTCCGACCACGGCGACTATCTCGGCGACCACTGGCTCGGCGAGAAGGACCTCTTCCACGAGGTCTCCGTGAAGGTGCCGCTCATCGTCGTCGATCCCTCGCCGGAGGCGGATGCTGCCCGCGGCACCACCTGCGACGCCCTGGTGGAGGCCATCGACCTCGCGCCCACCTTCATCGAGCATTTCGGCGGCGAGGTGCCGCGCCACATCGTCGAGGGCCGGTCGCTCAAACCCCTGCTGCGCGGCGAGAAGCCGCCCGGCTGGCGGCAGGTGGCGATCTCCGAATACGACTATTCCATGCTCGACAGCCGCCGCACCCTCGGCCGCGCCCCGGACGAATGCCGCCTGTTCATGGTCTTCGACGGGCGGTTCAAATATGTTCACGCGCCGGGCTTCCGGCCGATGCTCTGGGACCTCGCCACCGACCCGAACGAATATCGCGACCTCGGCGACGATCCCGATTTCGCCGCCGAGCGCGAGCGCCTGAAGGAGCACCTGCTCGCCTGGGCGCTGACCGACCACAACCGCATCACCATGTCCGACGCCACCATCGAGACCTATGGCCCGGCGCGGCAGATGCGCGGCGGCATCCTCATCGGCTACTGGGACGAGGCTGAGGTCGCGGAGGCGAGGAAGGCCTACGGCATCGAGTGACCGAGCCGCGCGCCGCGGCTTGCCAAGCGGTCGCGGCGGGGCTCCAATACCAGCCCCGCCCCAGGACGCGCTGCCCGTGAGTCTCGATTTCGCGCCCCATCCGCTGCGACGGCAGGTCCTCGACGAACTGCACGCTCGGCCGTTCCAGCTGGTGGAGACGCCGCGACGGGTGCTGCTCCACGCCTTTGCGACCGCCGATCTGCCCGTGGTGCAGGAACGCGCGGCGCTCGCTGCCTGGTGCAACGCCACCGGTGCGGCGCGCCCCGACGAGGGCGCCAATTTCCACCGCGCCGTCTTTCCCACCGCGCGCCTGCGCTGGGAGCGCCACAGCGAGTTCTCCACCTATGGCTGGGACGTGCCGGCGCCCGGAGACGATCCCTTCCACTGGCCGCTGCCGCAGCCGACGCCGGTCGGCGCGGCCGTGGCGGCGCCCGGTCCTCTCCTCGTCGCCATCGACCTCGCTCTCGTCCGCGAGGAGGCGCTGGGGGCGGACTGGCAAGGCCTCTTCGACCCGGCCTCGCTCTGCGTCTCCGGCGCCATGGACGGCGCCGCCACCATCGCCACCGACTTCCGCCAGGACGCCCGCGGCTATACCCGCATCCTCGTCGTCGACCACACGCTGACCCCCGCGGCGGCGGGCGCGCTGGTGCAGCGGCTCCTCGAGGTCGAGACCTATCGCTGCTTCGCCCTGCTCGGCCTGCCGGAGGCGCAACGCATGGGGCCGATCATCGGCCGGATCGAGCGCGAACTCGTCGCCGTGGCAGGGCGGATGAAGACCGCCACGGGGCTCGAGAGCAATGCCGCCCTCCTCGACACGCTGGTGGCGCAGGCCGCCGAGCTGGAGGCGGAGGCCGCATTGTCGAGCTTCCGCTTCGGTGCCACCCGCGCCTACGAGGCGCTGGTGCGCTCGCGCCTCGCGGTCATCGGCGAGGTGCCGGTCGAGGGCCATTCCACCTGGGCGGCCTTCCTCGACCGCCGCTTCGCCCCCGCCATGCGCACCTGCCAGACGGCGGCCGACCGCCAGGCGGAGCTGTCGCAGAAGCTCACCCGCGCCGCCAACCTGCTGCGCACCCGCGTCGACATCGCCCTCGAACAGCAGAACCGGGCGCTGCTCGAGACCATGTCCGAGCGCGGCCGCCTGCAGCTGCGCCTGCAGCAGACGGTTGAGGGCCTCTCCATCGCCGCCGTCTCCTATTACGTGCTCGGCCTGCTCGGCTATCTCTTCAAGGGCGGCAAGGATGCCGGCGTCCTGCCCTTCGAGCCGACGGTGGCGACCGCGGCGGTGCTACCCTTCGTGGTGATCGTCATGGCCCTCATCGTCCGGCGCATCCGCAGCCGCCATCGTGACGACTGACGGCATGGCAGGGGCGCGGCGCGTGGCCGTTCCCGCGCCACCGCCACCGCCCTAGAACTGCGGCGTCGCCCGCCCCGGAGGATCACCATGGACATTGTGAAGCTCGGCCGCACCGGCCTCGACGTCTCCCGCCTCTGCCTCGGCTGCATGACCTATGGCGCGCCCGACATGGGCGCCCACCCCTGGTCCATGGGCGAGACCGAGAGCCGCCCCTTCATCAGACGGGCTCTCGACCTCGGCATCAACTTCTTCGACACCGCCAACATCTATTCGCTCGGCTCCTCGGAGGAGATCGTCGGCAAGGCGCTGAAGGACATGGCGAAGCGCGACGACATCGTCATCGCCACCAAGGTGTTCAACCGCATGCGCCCGGGGCCGAACGGCGCCGGCCTGTCGCGCAAGGCGATCATGACCGAGATCGACCATTCGCTGCGCCGCCTCGGCACCGACTACGTCGACCTCTACCAGATCCACCGCTTCGACTACGACACGCCGATCGAGGAGACGCTGGAGGCGCTCCACGACGTCGTGAAGGCCGGCAAGGCCCGCTATATCGGCGCCTCGTCCATGAGCGCCTGGCGTTTCATGAAGATGCTGAAGACCGCCGAGACCAACGGCTGGACGCGCTTTTCCACCATGCAGAACTACGTGAACCTGCTCTACCGCGAGGAGGAGCGCGAGATGCTGCCGCTCTGCCGCGAGGAGGGCGTCGGCGTGATCCCCTGGAGCCCGCTCGCCCGCGGCCGCCTCACCCGCGACTGGGAGGAGGGCAGCGCCCGCGCCGAGACCGACGAGTTCGGCAAGACGCTCTATGCGGCGACGGCGGATGCCGACCGCAAGGTGGTGGAGGCCGTGGCGAAGGTCGCCAAGGCCCGCGGTATTCCCCGGGCGCAGGTCGCGCTCGCCTGGGTCCTGCAGAAGCCGGGCATCACCGCGCCCATCGTCGGCGCCAGCAAGATGAGCCATCTCGACGACGCGGTGGCTGCGCTCTCCGTCAGGCTCACGGCCGAGGAAATCGCCACGATGGAGGCGGCCTACGTGCCGCACGCGGTGGTGGGATTCAAGTAAGGCGAGGGGGAGGCGGCCTTGGTGTCTTGCCCCTCACCGCAACGGCGAGAACCGCGTCGGCCGCAAGAACCTGACGTGCTGAGTCTCCACCAGGCCCTTCACCCGCGCGAGGTAGTTCTGCCAGCGCGGGTCGGCCATCATCCGGTCGCGGCGGGCGAGCCGGTCATCGAGGCTCTCGTAGGACCACCAGGCGACGACGTGGTTGAGCTCCGCCGTCTCCGAGGTGAAATAGCCGTGGAACGTGCCGAGCAGCTCCTTCTGGATGGGAAGGCCGTGCTCCTCGTAGAGGCCGATGAATTCCGCCACGTGGCCGGTCTTGATGCGGTAGTCGCGCTCCTCGACGATCATTGCCTCAGCCTTTCGGGTTGTGGCTGGCATCCGCCCAGCCGAAGACGGTGCGCTTCTCGATCTCGGCGACGTCGGCGGGGCGCGGGAAGGGCTCCGGCGCCGGCTGTCCCGGCACCCGCTCGCGGCCGATGGCGGCGAAGAAGTCCTCGAGCCCGCCCGGCATCAGGAACCAGACGAAGGTCATCGGCTCCGGCCCCGGATTGACGAAGCCGTGCTTGCGGTCGCGGCCGATGAAGACGGTGGAGCCGGCTTCCATCGGGATGTCCTCGCCGTCGATCCGGGCGAAGCCCTTGCCCGCCGTGAGGTGGATCACCTCCTCGTGGCGGTCGTGGGTGTGTTCGCGGATGTGGCAGCCGGGCGCCACCGTCTGTGTCCCCATGGCGAAGCGGTTCTCGGACTGAACCGTCTTCGGGTTGAGGATGCAGCGCACGAAGCCGTTGGCCGGCACCGGCTGCCAGTAGGACGGGCTCTCCTCAGGTCCGAAGACCTTGACCTCGCCGGGCACGGGCGCGCTCATGACTCAGATCTCCTGGGCGTCGAGCCGCCGATAGAGCGGCAGGGCGAAGGGGGCGATGCGCCGGAGGATTGGCTGGAAGGGCTGCGGCGTCGGCTCCGAGAAGGGCAGGCCGAGCTCGCTCTCCGGCACCCCCTGGGTGATCTTCGCCAGCTCGCGGCCGAGCGACACCGAGAGCGCCACGGCGCGGCCGTTGCACCCCGCCCAGGCATAGCCATTGGGCCCGAGCCGGTGGAAGCGCGGGAAGCCGGCGACCTGGGGCTTCAGGAGATTGTCCGGCGTCATGCCGACATAGCCGGACCAGACGAAGTCGAACTCGACCTCGCCGATCTGCGGCCACAGCTTCTTCAGCCGCTGCGCCAGCTGGGCGCGCAGGTTGTCGCCGCCAGCGCCGGGGAACATGGCAGCGCCGCCGGTGACGAGGCGGTTGCGGGCGTCCCAGCGGGCGAAATAGAGCTCGCGATGGGTATCCGACATGGCCTGCCGGTCAGGGATGATCGACTTCGCCACATTGTCGCTGATCGGCCGCGTCGCCATCTGCCAGGACAGGACCGGGATCACCTCGCGCGCGATGTCGGGATTGAGCCTGTCGGAGAACTCGCCCGTATAGGCGTTGGTGGCGAGCACCAGCGCCCTGGCCGTCACGGACCCCTTCTCGGTCTTCACCACCCAGCTGTCGCCGACGCGCTCATAGGAGATCACCGGCGAGCGCGAGCGGATCACCGCACCGAGGCGCAGCGCCACCTCGGCGAGGCCGCGGGCGAGGGCGAGGGGGTTGATGTGCCCGCCCGTGCGGTTCCAGAACCCGCCGAACCAGGCCTCGGAGCCGAGCATCCGCGCCATGGCCTCGCGGTCGAGCAGCTCCACCGGCGCGCCGAGCGCCGACCATTCCTTCACCCGCTTCTCGGCGATCTTGAAGCGGCCGGGCGAGTGCACCGGCTGCACCCAGCCGGCCTGCTCGGCCTCGGCGGGAATGTCGTACTTGCGCACGGTGTCGAAGAGATATTGCGCGGCGTCGCGCAGCACCGCGTTAAAGCGCTCGCCGGCCTCGCCGTGGCGCGCCGTCATGCCCGAGGGGTCGTGGCCCGCCAGAGTCGGGATCACCTGGCCGTTATTGCGGCCCGAGGCGCCCCAGCCCGGCTCCACCGCCTCCACCACCGTGACGGCGACACCCATCTCCCGCAGGTGGATGGCGGTGGACAGGCCCGTGAAACCGGCGCCGATCACCACGACATCCGTCGTCTCGGCTCCGGTCAGCGGCGACAGGACCGGGCCGGGAGGGGCCGTCGCCGCCCAGAGCGACGGCGGCCAGGGAGCCGATGATGTGGACGGCATGGAAGCAATCTCCGCGGAATGTGGCATGATCCATGAAAGCGGTCCCGGCGGGCAGCGGCAAGAGTGCCGCCCGGTCGGCCGGACGGTGAGGGCGGCGAAATGGCGCGTCGCTGCCGTGAAAGGAGGGATCGACAGAAAGAAATTTTTGTTTGTTCTTCGGGAAAAGAAAAAATAACACTGTTTGTATTGTGATTTACCCGTCTAATGGGAAAATCATGCTACGTCAGCTATGTGTGCACGGCAGCATAGACCCGCAAATCTGCCACCCTCGGTGCGTTGCCACCGGCGGCATGTTGGGTTGAACTGCCCGCGCATTCATCAGGGGGAGGGCTGCTGCCATGCCGCTCAAGCACATTCTCGGCGCCGACCACGTCGTGGTCACGGTTCGCGACCTCGACGCGGCCGCCAAAGCCTGGTCAGGGATCGGCTTCACCATGTCTCCCCGCGGCACCCACTCGCCGCACCTCGGCACCGGCAACTACACGACCATGTTCGGCGAGGATTACCTCGAACTGCTCGGCGTTCTCACCGAGACCGACCAGAACAAGCCGACCCGCGACTTCCTGGCGAAGCGCGAGGGCATCGAGCGCACCGCCTTCACCACCGACGATGCCGCGGCCGGCGCGGCCGAGCTGAAGGCGCGCGGCCTCGAGCCGCTGGGTCCCGTCCATTTCGGCCGTCCGGTCGACCTCCCCGGCGGTGGCACGGGCGAGGCCAAGTTCAACGTCTTCCGCTGGCCGCTCGACCAGAACCCCGGCGGCATGCGCATCTTCGCCTGCCAGCACCTGACCCGCGACACGGTCTGGATCCCCGAGATCATGACCCATGCCAACGGTGCGAAGCGCATCGCCCGCATCGAGATCCTCACCGCCGATCCCAAGGCGGCCGCCGAGAAGATGGCCGGCCTCATCGACGAGCCGGCGACCCAGACGCCGGACGGCTGGCGCGTGCCCTCGGGCGGCAAGCGCGCCGATTTCCGCTTCTATGACGCCAGGACCTTCGAAGCGCTCTATCCCGCGGCCGTCCGCGAGGGTGCTGCTTCCGAAGGGGCCGTCGCCCTGGTGATCGCCACCGACGACCTCGCCAGGGCCAAGGCGGCCTCCGGCGGCATCGCCCATGGCGAGGAGACGGTCAGCGTGCCGGCGGCCCGCGTCAATGGCGTCATCGTCAGCTTCGTGCCCCATTGAGAGGCACGCGCCTCTTTCGGGCGGATCGGCGATTGACGCCCATTCCGCAGTCGCCCATCGTCAAATCCGTCTTGCCTGCCGTTAGGAGAGCTCCATGAACTTCACCCGTCGCGCAGCCCTGATGACCTCGGCGGCCATTGCCGCCAACGTGGTCGACCCCTTCAAGGCCTTCGCGCAGCAGACGCCGCGCAAGGGCGGCGTCTTCGTCGTCCATTACGGCGCCGAGCAGCGCCAGCTGAACCCCAGCCTGCAGGCCTCCACCGGCGTCTACATCATCTCCGGAAAGATCATGGAGCCGCTGGTCGACCTCGACGCCAACGGCCAGCCGGTCGGCGTGCTGGCGACGAGCTGGGAGTCCACCCCCGACGGCAAGACCATCACCTTCAAGCTGCGCCAGGGCGTGACCTGGCACGACGGCAAGCCCTTCACCTCGGCGGACGTCCAGTTCACCGCCATGGAGATGTGGAAGAAGATCCTGAATTACGGCTCGACGCTGCAGCTCTTCCTCACCGCCGTCGATACGCCGGACCCGCATACGGCGATCTTCCGCTACGAGCGGCCCATGCCGCTGAACCTCTTGCTGCGCGCGCTTCCCGACCTCGGCTACATCTCGCCGCGCCACCTCTACGAGGGCAAGGGCGACATCCGCCAGAACCCGGTGAACCTCGCCCCGGTCGGCACCGGCCCGTTCAAGTTCGTGTCCTACGAGCGCGGCCAGCACGTCATCGCCGAGCGCCACGACGGCTACTGGAAGGGCCCGGCGAACCTCGACCGCATCGTCTGGCGCGTCATCACCGACCGCGCCGCCGCCGCCGCCCAGATGGAGGCGGGGCAGCTGCACTACTCGCCGTTCTCCGGCCTGACGATCTCCGACATGGCGCGCCTCGGCAAGGATCCGCGCTTCGTCGTCTCCACCAAGGGCAACGAGGGCAATGCCCGCACCAACACGCTGGAATTCAACTTCCGGCGCAAGGAGCTGGCGGACATCAAGGTGCGCCAGGCCATCGCCCACGCCATCAACGTGCCGTTCTTCATCGAGAACTTCCTCGGCGACTTCGCCAAGCTCGGCACCGGCCCGATTCCCTCGGTCTCGACCGACTTCTATCCCGGCGCCAACACGCCGCAATATCCCTACGACAAGGCCAAGGCGATCAAGCTGCTGGACGAGGCGGGGCTCCGGCCCGGCGCCGGCGGCACGCGCCTGTCGCTGCGCCTCCTGCCCGCTCCCTGGGGCGAGGACATCTCGCTCTGGGCGACCTTCATCCAGCAGTCCCTCGGCGAGGTCGGCATCCGCGTCGAGGTGGTGCGCAACGACGGCGGCGGCTTCCTCAAGTCGGTCTATGCCGACCACGCCTTCGACCTCGCCACCGGCTGGCACCAGTACCGCAACGACCCGGCCGTCTCGACCACGGTCTGGTATCGTTCCGGCCAGCCGCAGGGCGCGCCCTGGACCAACCAGTGGGGTGTGGCTGACGCGGTGCTCGACAAGATCATCGACGATGCCGCCACCGAGGTGGATCCGGCCAAGCGCAAGGCGCTCTATGCCGACTTCGTCAAGCGCGCCAATGGCGAGCTGATGATCTGGATGCCGATCGAGCAGATCTTCGTCACCACAATCACCGCCAAGGCACGCAACCATTCCAACACGCCGCGCTGGGGCTCCTCCTCCTGGCACGATCTTTGGTTGGCGGAGTGATCACACGCGATCGACAGCGGAGGTGAATGTGGGACGGTCGTCACCCCCGGCGAACCCGAAGGGGGAGGGAAGGGGGGCTTGTTGTGGTCAGACGACCCCGGTGAGGTCGCGCCTCGGCGGCCGCTGGATCCTCTTCCCCTCGCTTCGCCCGGCCGGGAATGACGCGCGGTGCCGCGTCCGCTCCGGTTCGCCTCCTTGTTTGTCAGCGCTCCGGATGGCCTGATCCCATGCGAATCTTCAGCCTGGCGGGGCGGCGTCTCGCCGCCTCGATCCCGACCCTGTTCCTGATCCTGATCGGCGTGTTCCTGCTGCTGCAGTTCGCGCCGGGCGACACGGTCGACGCCATGATGGCGCAGATGGGCGGCGGCGACGCCAGGACGGCCGAGGACCTGCGCCGCTTCTACGGTCTGGACCTGTCGGTGTCCGCCCAGCTCGCGAACTACCTCTGGCGGCTGGTGCGCTTCGACCTCGGCTTCTCCGCCATCTACGGCAAGCCGGTGGCGACCGTCATCGCCGAGCGACTGCCGGCCACCATCCTGCTGATGACCGCCTCGCTCTCCTTCGCCTTCTTCTTCGGCCTGATCCTCGGCGTGGTCGCGGCGCGCGGCGTCAACAAGTGGCCGGACACGCTGATCTCCACCGTCGGCCTCATCTTCTACGCGACGCCCTCCTTCTGGTTCGGCCTCATGGCAATCGTCGTCTTCTCCATCTATCTGCAATGGCTGCCGGCCGGCGGCCTCTCCGACATCACCTCGACGGCGACCGGCATCTGGGCGGTGCTCGACACGGCACGCCATCTCGTCCTGCCGACGCTGACGCTGGGGCTCATCTTCCTCGCCATCTACCTGCGCATCATGCGGGCCTCCATGCTGGAGGTTTTGAACCTCGACTTCGTCCGCACCGCCCGCTCCAAGGGCCTGGACGAGACGCGCATCATCACCCGCCACGTGCTGCGCAACGCGCTTCTCCCCATGGTGACGCTGATCGGCCTTCAGGCCGGCACCATGCTCGGCGGCTCGGTGGTGGTGGAGAGCGTCTTCTCGCTGCCCGGCCTCGGGCGCCTCGCCTATGAGAGCGTCGTCCAGCGCGACCTCAACACCCTGCTCGGCATCATCTTCGTCTCTGCCCTGCTGGTCATCACCGTGAACTTCATCGTCGACCTCATCTATGCGCGCCTCGACCCGCGCATCACCACGGGAGCCTGAGCCGTGGAGATCGTCCGCGCCTATTTCCGCTCCCCGCCGGCCGTCATCGGCCTGATCCTGCTGCTCGTCGTCATCGCCATGGCGGTGAGCGCCGGCTGGCTCTTCCCGCGCGACCCGCTGGCGCTGGCCGGCCGGCCGCTGGTCTGGCCCTTCTCCAATCCGCGCTTCCCCCTCGGCACCGACAATTCCGGCCGCGACATCGCCGCCCAGATCTTCTATGGCGCCCGCATCTCGCTGCTGATCGGCGGGGTCGCGACCATCATCGCCATCGCCATCGGCATCGTCATCGGGGCGGTCGCCGGCTATTACGGCGGCTGGGTCGACAATGTGCTGATGCGCATCACCGAGGCCTTCCAGACCCTGCCGAACTTCCTCCTGCTGCTGGTCCTCGTCGCCGTCTTCGGCTCGACCATCACGACGGTCATCGTCGCCGTCGGCATCGTCTCCTGGCCGGCGCCGGCGCGGCTCACCCGCGCCGAGTTCCTGTCGCTGCGCAACCGCGAATTCGTCCAGGCGGGCCGCACCCTGGGGCTGAAGGACCTCAAGCTGATCTTCGGCGAGATCCTGCCCAATGCCCTGCCGCCGGTGATCGTCTATGCCAGTGTGGTCATGGCCGTCTCGATCCTCCTCGAGAGCGCGCTGGCCTTCCTTCGCCTCTCCGACCCCAACGTCGCCTCCTGGGGCAACCTGATCGGCCTCGGCCGCGACGTACTGCGCGTCCAGTGGTACGTCTCCGCCATTCCAGGCATCGCCATCCTCGTCACCGTGCTCGCCGTCTCGCTCGTCGGACAGGGCCTCAACGACGCCCTCAACCCGCGCCTGAAGGGCCGATGACCGTGAGCCCGTCCCCCGTCCTCGTCCTCGACCAGCTCAGCGTCCGCCTGCCCGCCGGCGCCGACCGTCCGCACGCCATGAAGGATGTCTCCCTCGCCATCGCCGGCAACGAGATCCTCTGCGTCGTCGGCGAGAGCGGTTCCGGCAAGTCGATGACCGCCAACGCCATCATGCGCCTGCTGCCGGGCGGCGTGACCATCGACGGCGGCAAGGTTCTCTTCGACGGCCGTGACCTGACGCAGCTCACCGAAGCCGAGATGCGCGCCGTGCGCGGTTCGGGCATCGCCATGATCTTCCAGGAGCCGATGACGGCGCTGAATCCCTTGCGCACCATCGGCGACCAGATCGGCGAGATGTTCGACATCCATACCGGCCTGTCGAAGCAGGAGATCGCCGCCAAGGTGCTCGACCTCCTCGCCGAAGTGCGCATTCCCGATCCGAAGCTCGCGGCGAAAGCCTATCCGCACGAACTCTCCGGCGGCCAGCGCCAGCGCGCGATGATCGCCATGGCGCTCGCCCTCGACCCCAAGGTGCTCATCGCCGACGAGCCGACCACCGCCCTCGACGTCACCACGCAGGCGCAGATCCTCAGCCTCATCAAGGACCTGCAGAAGCGCAAGGGCACGGCGGTGCTCTTCATCACCCATGATTTCGGTGTCGTCGCCGAGATCGCCGACCGCGTCGCCGTCATGCAGTACGGCCTGGTCGTGGAGCAGGGCCCGGCGGAGGAGGTGCTGAACCGTCCGCAGCACGCCTATACGAAACAGCTCATCGCCGCCGTGCCGCCGCTGAAGGCGCCACCGCCGCGGCCGATCTCCGACGAGCCGATCCTCACCATCGCCAACGTCTCGAAGACCTTCCGTACCGGTGGTTTCCTCGGCCGCGGCGTGCGCGTCACCCACGCGGTGAAGGATGTCTCGCTGGTCCTTCCCAAGGGAGGCACGCTCGGCATCGTCGGGGAGAGCGGCTCGGGCAAGTCGACCCTGGCGCGCTGCATCATCCGCCTCATCGATCCCGACACCGGCTCGCTGGTGCTGAACGGCAAGGACCTGGCGAAACTCAGCCGCGAGGAGATGCGGCGCGAGACCCGCCACATCCAGATGGTCTTCCAGGACCCCTTCGGCTCGCTCAATCCGCGCCGCAAGGCCGGCGAACTCGTGGCGCAGGGTCCCATCGTCCACGGCATGGACCGGGCCAAGGCGCTGGCGAAGGCGAAGGAGCTGTTCGGCCTCGTCGGGCTCGACCCGGCCGCGACCGATCGCTTCCCGCACGAATTCTCCGGCGGCCAGCGCCAGCGCATCGGCCTTGCGCGCGCGCTCGCGCTGGAGCCGGAAGTGCTCGTCGCCGACGAGGCGGTCTCCGCCCTCGACGTCTCGGTGCAGGCGCAGGTGCTGCGGCTCCTCGCCGACCTGCGCGAGCGGCTCGGCCTCTCCATCGTCTTCATCACCCACGACCTGCGCGTCGCCGCCCAGGTCTGCGACCTCGTCGCGGTTATGAAGAGCGGCGAGGTGGTGGAGGCGGGCCCCATCGGCGAGGTCTTCGGCAATCCGCAGCACGCCTATACGCAGTCACTGCTGGCCTCGATCCCGGGGAGGGAGTTCGGCCTTGCCCGCGACGCGGTGCCGGCCTGAGCGGACGCAACCCCTGACCGCGCGGCAGCCTTGCACGCGGCTGCCGGACGGGCGACTTTCCAAGGGCTGTCCGGGCTCCTAAGGTCCGCAGCCCTGAAGCGCCACGAGCGGGCCATCCATGGTCGATATCGCCACCCGGGTCTACAATCACACGTGGAAGCTGGACCCGATCATCCGGTCGCTGCTGGATTCGGACTATTACAAGTTCTCGATGCAGCAGCTCATCCGGCGCTTCCACCCGGACGTGACGGCGACCTTCGCGCTCACCAACCGCACCCGCTCCATCCGTCTCGCCGAGGTGATCGACGAGCGCGAGTTGCGCGAACAGCTCGACCATGCCCGCGACTTGCGCTTCAAGGCCAAGGAGCTGATCTGGCTCGCCGGCAACACCTTCTACGGCCGCGAGCGCATCTTCGGCCCCGACTACCTCGCCTTCCTCAAGGATTTCCGCCTGCCCGAGTACCAGCTCGAGAAGCGCGACGGGCAGTACGAGCTGACTTTCGCCGGCAAGTGGGCCGAGACCACCATGTGGGAGGTCCAGGCCCTCGCCATCATCAACGAGCTGCGCGCCCGCGCCACCATGCGCTCGATGTCGAAGCTCGAACTCGACATCCTCTATGCCAATGCCAAGGCCAAGGCCTGGGAGAAGATCAAGCGCCTGCGCCGCCTGCGCGAAGAGGTCGGCACGCTGAAGATTTCCGATTTCGGCACCCGCCGGCGCCACGGCTATCTCTGGCAGCAATGGATGATGGAGGCCATGGCCGATGCGCTCGGCCCAGAGGTCTTCACCGGCACCTCCAACATGAAGCTCGCCATGGATCTCGGCCTCGAGGCCATCGGCACCAATGCCCACGAACTGCCCATGGTCTATGGGGCGCTGGCAAGGACCGACGAGGAGCTTCTGAAGGCGCCCTACCGGGTGCTGGAGGACTGGGCGCGCATCTATGACCAGAACATGCGCATCATCCTCCCCGACTGTTTCGGCACGGCGCATTTCCTCGCCCATGCGCCGGACTGGGTGGCCGACTGGACCGGCGCCCGCCCCGATTCGAAGGACCCGACGGAGGGCACGGAAGAGCTCATCGCCTGGTGGCGGGAGAAGGGCCGCGACCCCGCCAGGAAGCTCGTCATCCTCTCCGACGGCATGGACATCGACTCCATCGAGGAGACGGCCCGCCGCTTCACCGGCAAGGTCCGCATCGGCTACGGCTGGGGGACGAACCTCACCAACGACTTCAAGGGCTGTGTGCCGAATGGCGACCCCGACGCCCTCGCGCCCATCTCCGTCGTCTGCAAGGTCGTGGAGGCCAACGGCCGCCCGGCGGTGAAGCTCTCCGACAACCCGCTGAAGGCGACCGGCCCGGCGGACGAGATCGAGCGCTACCGCCGGGTCTTCGGCACCATCGGCATGAAGTCCCATGCCGTCCTCGTCTGACGGGCCAAGGAGAGCCGGCGCCATGCATGACCTCAGCGGCAAGGTAGCCTTCATCTCCGGCGCGGGCTCGGTGGGGGAGGGCTGGGGCAACGGCAAGGCGACCGCCGTGCTGCTCGCCCGCCAGGGGGCCAAGGTCTACGGCACCGACATCACCCTCGCCGCGGCGGAAGAGACGCAGCGCCTGATCGCGGCGGAGGGCGGCACCGCCCATGCGGCGGCCGTCGACATGACCAGGGCAGCGGAGGTGGAGGCGGCGGTGGCCGACTGTCTCGCCCGCTTCGGCCGCATCGACATCCTCGTCAACAATGTCGGGGGATCGGCGCCGGGCGACCCGGTCTCGATGAGCGAGGAGGTGTGGGACGCCCAGCTCGACCTCAACCTGAAGACAGCCTTCCTCGCCTGCAAGCACGTCATCCCGGTCATGGAGCGACAGGGCGGCGGCGCCATCGTCAACCTGTCGTCGATTGCCGGCGTGCGCATCCTGCCCGACCGGCCGCACGTCGCCTACACGACGACCAAGCTCGGCATCCTCGGCTTCTCGCGCTCCATCGCCGTGACCTATGCGAAGAAGGCGATCCGCTGCAACACGGTGATCCCCGGCCTGATGCACACGCCGCTCGTCGAGACGCGGCTGGCGAAGCAGGTCGCCGGTGGAGATGCGGCGTCCCTCATCGCCTCCCGCAACGCCCAGGTGCCCACCGGCAAGATGGGCGATGCCTGGGACGTGGCGCAGGCCGTGCTGTTCCTCGTTTCCGACGAGGCGCGCTACGTCACGGCGGCGGAGATCGCGGTGGATGGCGGGCTGTCGGCGGCGAGCCGTTGAGAGGAAGAGTGGCGCCCTTCGAGCGTCACGCAGGCCGGTGGCAGACGGCCTCGATGTTGTTGCCTTGAATATCGAAGGCGAAGGCGCCGTAGTAGTTCGGGTGGTAATGCGGCCGCAGGCCGGGTCCTCCATTGTCCCGCGCACCGGCAGCCAGCGCGGCAGCGTGAAAAGCATCGACCTCCGAGCGGGAATTCGCGGTGAAGGCGACATGAACCCCGGTCGCCGGCGTCGCTCCCGTGCCGATCCAGAAGAAGGGATTGCCGTCCCGCCCGAAACCCGCATGGGCGCCGCCCCCACTCTGTTCAGGCGTCACCTCCATGAGCAGGGAAAGTCCCAAGGGCGCGAGTGCCGCAGCGTAGAAGGTCTTCGCCTGTTCAAAGTCCGAGACGGTCAGTCCGATATGGTCGATCATGGCTAGGCTCCCGTGGCTGAAATCCTACTCCGCCGCCTCCTGCCGCGCGAAGCTTCCCCGCGCGTGTCGCTTCGGCTTCGCCGCCACCTTCAGCGCCTCGAAATCCGCCCGGTCCTTCACCGCATTGCGCAGCGCCTGGTCCTTGCCCGGCAGGTATTGCGGCGGCTGGTGGATGTCGATTCCGTACCAGGCGGCCGCCTTCAGCATGAAGGATGGGTCGGCGAGATGCGGGCGGCCGAGCGCCACGAGATCGGCGCGGCCCGCGGCCAGGATCGTGTTCATCTGGTCGGCGGAGGTGATGTTGCCGACGCACATGGTCTTCACCTCCGCCTCATTGCGGATGGCGTCGGAGAAGGGCGTCTGGAACATGCGCCCGTAGACCGGCCGGCTCTTCGGCGTGGTCTGGCCGGTGGAAACGTCGACGAGGTCGACCCCGGCCTCGGCGAAGGCGCGGGCGATGGCGATGGCCTCATCCTCGGTGATGCCGCCCTCGGCCCAGTCGGTGGCGGAGATGCGCACCGACATGGGCTTCTCCGCCGGCCAGGCGGCGCGCATGGCGGCGAAGACGCGGAGCGGGAAGCGCAGGCGGTTGTCGATGCTGCCGCCGTAGGAGTCCGTGCGCTGGTTGGTCAGCGGCGACAGGAAGGAGGCCAGCAGATAGCCGTGGGCGCAGTGCAGCTCCAGCATGTCGAAGCCGCATCGCACCGCGCGCTCGGTCGCCGCCACGAACTCGGCGGTGATGCGGGCCATGCCGGCCTCGTCCAGCTCCGCCGGCACCTGGCTGTCGGGATAGTAGGGCAGGGGGGAGGCGGAGACGATGGGCCAGGCGCCTTCGGTCAGCGGCCGGTCCATGCCCTCCCACATCAGCTTCGACGCGCCCTTGCGGCCGGCATGGCCGAGCTGCAGGCAGAGCTTCGCCTGCGAATTCTGATGCGCGAAAGCGACGATGCGCGTCCAGGCCGCCTCCTGCTCGTCGGACCAGAGACCCGCGCAGCCGGGCGTGATGCGCGCGTCGGGTGCGACGCAGACCATCTCGGTGTAGACGAGGCCGGCGCCGCCAATGGCGCGCGCGCCGTAATGCACCACGTGCCAGTCGGTCGGCATGCCCTCCACGGCGGAATACATGCACATGGGCGAGACGACGGCGCGGTTCGCAACGGTCATGTCCCGCAGCGACAGCGGCTGGAACAGCGGCGGCCGGGGCCTGGCGAGATCCGCGCCCGGCACGCCTTCGGCGAACATCCGGTCCGTCTCGGCTACGAAATCCGGCGCGCGCAGCTTGAGGTTCTCGTAGGTGATGGCCTTGGAGCGCGTCATCAGGCCGAAGGCGAACTGCCGCGGGTCCATGTCCCAGAAGCGGTCGACATGCTCGAACCAGACGAGGGAGACGTCCGCCGCGTGCTGTGTCCGCTCCACCTCCTCGCGCCGGTCGGTCTCGTAAGCAGCCAGCGCCTCGGCCACGGTGCCCTTGGCGCGGAAGGCGTCGAACAGCGCGATGGAATCCTCCATGGCGAGCTTGGTGCCGGCCCCGATCGAGAAATGCGCGGTGCCCTTGGCATCGCCCATGAGGACCACGTTGTCCTTCACCCAGCGCTTCGAGCGAATCATCGGGAATTGCCGCCAGAGCGAGCGGTTGGTGATGAGCGGATGGCCGGCCAGCTCCTCGGTGAACACGCCCTCGAGGAAGCGGGCGGAGGCCTCTTCGTCCATGCGGTCGAGGCCGGCGCGGGCGAAGGTCTCGGGATCGGTCTCGATTACCCAGGTCGAGCGCCCCGCCTCGTACTGGTAGGTATGGGCTATGAAGATGCCGAACTCGGTCTCGCGGAAGAAGAAGGTGAAGGCGTCGAGCTCGCGGGTGGAACCCATCCAGGTGAACTTGTTGGGGCGCAGGTCCACCTCCGGCTGGAAATGATCCCGGTTCGCCTCGCGGATGCGCGAGTTGATGCCGTCGGCCGCGACGACGAGGTCGTAGGCCGCAAAGGTCTCAGGCGCCGGATCGATCTCAGTCTGGAAGCGCATCTCGACGCCGAGCTGGCGGGCGCGGTTCTGCAGCAGGATCAGCAGCGTCTGGCGCGAGCAGCCGCAGAAGCCGTTGCCGCCGATGCGGTGCACCGTGTCCTTGAAGCGGACCTCGATGTCGTCCCAGTAGGCAAAGTTCTCGGTGATGGCGCGATAGCTCTCCGCGTCGTAGCGTTCGAAAATGTCGAGGGTCGCGTCGGAGAACACGACGCCGAAGCCGAACGTGTCGTCCGGGCGGTTGCGCTCGAAGACGGTGATCTCAGCCGCCGGCTGCCATTTCTTCATGAGGATGGCGAAATAGAGTCCGCCCGGTCCGCCGCCGATCACCGCGATGCGCATGGCCATCTCCCTTGTCGCTGCGCCCGGGGGCGCGCGCCGTGCAAAATAGTTTAGGCTTAAAATAATTGGCGGCAAGGCACGGAAAGGCCCTTGCCCCGAAATATTTGAAGCTTAAAACATTCAGGGGAGGAGGCCACGATGCCGACGGACCCCGCCGCCCTTTCCTCTGCGCCGACGCCCCTTGGCGGCAAGCGCGCCCTCGTCACCGGGGGTGGACGCGGCATCGGCCGGGCCATCGCCGCAGCGCTGGCGGGCCAGGGCGCCGAGGTCATCGTTCTCGGCCGCAGCCGGGCTCCCCTCGATGAGGCCGTGGCCGCCGGCCACGCCGCCCGCGCCATGGCCTGCGACGTTACCGACCGTCCCGCCTTTGCAGAAGCGCTGCGTGCGGCCGGCGATCTCGACATCCTCGTCAGCAATGCCGGCCATGCCGAGACCGCGCCGCTGAAGCGCATGGACGCGGCGCTGTTCGACCGGATGATCGCGCTGAATCTCACCGCGGTCTTCGACGGCATCCATGCCGTCCTGCCGGGCATGGTGGCGCGGGGGAGGGGCCGCATCGTCTCGGTGGCCTCCACCGCCGGCCTCACCGGCTACCCCTATGTCTCCGCCTATTGCGCGGCGAAGCACGGGGTCGTCGGCCTGACCCGGGCGCTGGCGAAAGAGGTCGCGACCTCCGGCGTCACCGTCAATTGCGTCTGCCCGGGCTTCACCGAGACCGATCTCGTCGCCGGCTCCATCGACACGATCGTTGTAAAGACCGGCCGCAGCCCCGAGGCCGCGCTCACTGACCTGACAAGAACCATGCCCATCGGCCGCCTGATCAAGCCGGAGGAGGTGGCAGCCGCCGTCCTCTGGCTCGTCTCGGACGCGGCCGCCGCCGTCACCGGCCTCGCCTTGCCGGTCGCGGGCGGAGAGATCTGAAGGACACGCCCCATGCAAGCCCCCGCCCACCGCATCCCGCACCGCCAGGCCCTCGCCGACTGGCAGGCGACGCATTTCCTCTGGGAGGTGAAGGGCAAGGTCGCGACCATCACCCTGAACCGCCCCGAGAAGAAGAACCCGCTGACCTTCGAGAGCTATGCCGAGCTCGGCGACCTCTTCCGGGCACTCGCCTTCGACACCTCGATCAAGGCGGTGGTGGTGACGGGCGCCGGCGGCAATTTCTGCGCCGGCGGCGACGTCTTCGAGATCATCGAGCCGCTCACCGGCCGCGACATGCCGGGCCTCCTGCAGTTCACCCGCATGACCGGGGAACTGGTGAAGGCCATGCGCGCCTGCCCGCAGCCGATCATCTCGGCCATCGACGGCATCTGCGTCGGCGCCGGCGCCATCATCGCCATGGCCTCGGACCTGCGCGTCGGCACGGCGAAATCGAAGGTCGCCTTCCTGTTCAACAAGGTCGGCCTTGCCGGCTGCGACATGGGTGCCTGCGCCATCCTGCCCCGCATCATCGGCCAGGGTCGCGCCTCCGAGCTGCTCTATACCGGCCGCATGATGGGCGGCGAGGAGGGCCATGCCTGGGGCTTCTTCAACCGCCTCGCCGCGCCCGAGGCAGTGCTGGCCGAGGCCACGGCGCTCGCGGGTGAGATCGCCGACGGCCCGACCTTTGCGAACTCCATCACCAAGCGCATGCTGCACATGGAATGGACTATGTCGGTGGACGAGGCGATCGAGGCCGAGGCCATGGCTCAGGCGATCTGCATGGACACCAAGGACTTCCGCCGCGCCTTCGAGGCCTTCGCGGCGAAGACCAAGCCTGTCTTCGAGGGGGATTGAGATGCTCCCCGCTGACCTCCTGTCGCTGCCCTTCTTCGAGGACCGCCACCGCGACTACGCCGCACGTCTCGCCGACTGGGCGGCCCGCACCGTCCCCGGTCTCGTCGATCACCACGACGTCGACGGCTCCTGCCGGAAGCTCGTCGCCGCCATGGGCGAGGCGGGCTGGCTGAAGGCCTGCGTGCCTGCCGACCAGGGGGGCCTTTACCCTGCCCTCGACGTGCGCACCCTCTGCATCACCCGCGCGACGCTCGCCTATGTCGAGGGCCTCGCCGACTTCGCCTTCGCCATGCAGGGCCTCGGCACCGGCGTCGTCTCCCTCTTCGGCACGCCGGAACAGAAGGCGCTCTGCTGCCCGCCCGTGCGCGAGGGCAAGGCCATCGCCGCCTTCGCCCTCTCCGAACCCGATGCCGGCTCCGATGTCGCCGCCATGTCCACTACCGCCACGCGCCTCGATGACGGCTGGCGGCTCGACGGCGTGAAGACCTGGATCTCCAACGGCGGCATCGCCGACCGCTACGTCGTCTTCGCCCGCACCGGTGAGGCACCCGGCGCCCGCGGCATCTCCGCCTTCATCGTCCCCGCCGACGCGCCGGGCCTCTCCATCGCCGAGCGCATCGACGTCATCGCGCCCCATCCCCTGGCGACCCTCCTCTTCGAGGATTGCCGCCTGCCGGCGGACGCCCTCATCGGCAAGCCCGGCGGGGGCTTCGCCATGGCCATGGCGAACCTCGACATCTTCCGCCCGACGGTGGCTGCCGCCGCCCTCGGCATGGGCCTGCGGGCGCTGGACGAGGCGACGCGCCGGGCGAAGTCTCGGATCATGTTCGGTGCGCCGCTCGCCGACCTCCAGCTCACCCAGGCAGCCCTCGCCGACAGCGTCGCCGAACTCGAGGCCGCGGCCCTGCTCGTCTTCCGCGCCGCCTGGGCCAAGGACCAGGGCAAGCCGCGCATCACCAGAGAGGCGGCCATCGCCAAGATGGTCGCCACCGAGAATGCCCAGAAGGTCATCGACCGGGCGATCCAGGTCTTCGGAGGCCTGGGCGTCAAGAAGGGCGAGAAGGTGGAGGAACTGTACCGGGAGATCCGCGCCCTGCGCATCTACGAGGGGGCGACCGAGGTCCAGAAGGTCGTCATCGCCAGGGCCCATCTCGCCGAGGCCGAAGCCGCGGCGCAATCCAAGGCAGCCGGATAGGAGCGCCCGATGACGGGATCGGTGGTGAAGCTCGGGACGGGCACCGCTTCAGCCCATGTGGACACCTTCGCCGCGCGCGGCCTGCCGCCGGCGGATCTGCAGCCCGCCTTTCTCTTCGGGCGGCCGGAGCTCGTCTATCCCGAGCGGCTGAACTGCGTCACCGAATTCGTCGACCGCCATGTCGCCGAGGGCCGCGGCGGCCGCACCGCCGTCCTCGCCCCGGACGGCACGAACTGGACCTATGCGGACCTGTCGGCCGAGATCAACCGCATCGCCACCGTTCTTACCGGCCCCCTCGGTCTCGTGCCCGGCAACCGGGTGCTGCTGCGGGCGCCGAACAACCCGACCATGGTCGCGGCCTATCTGGCGGTCATCAAGGCCGGCGGCATCGTGGTGGCCACCATGCCGCTGCTGCGCGCCCGCGAACTCGGCCAGATCGTCGACAAGGCGGAGATCGGGCTCGCCCTCTGCGACGATCGTCTGACCGGCGAACTCACCAGGACCGCCGCCGGCTCGCGCTTCCTGAAGCGGGTGGTGACCTTCTCCGAGCTGCGCGGCATGACCGCTGGCGCCTCGGCCGATTTCGCCCCCGTCGACGCCGCCCGCGACGACGTCTGCCTCTTCGGCTTCACCTCGGGCACCACGGGCGAGCCGAAATGCACCATGCATTTCCACCGCGACCTCCTCGCCATCTGCGACGCCTATTCCCGCAACGTGCTGAAGCCCGGGCCCGACGACCGCTTCATTGGCTCGCCGCCGCTCGCCTTCACCTTCGGTCTCGGCGGCCTCGTGCTCTTCCCCTTCCGCGTCGGGGCCTCCACCGTGCTCGTCGAGAAGGCCTCGCCCGGCGACCTCCTGCCGGCAATCGCGACCTTCCGGCCGACCATCTGCTTCACCGCCCCCACCGCCTACCGCGCCATGATCCCGCTGCTCGGCGACCACGACTGGCGCTCGCTGAAGAAATGCGTCTCGGCAGGCGAGGCCCTGCCCAAGGCGACCTTCGATGCCTGGCAGGCGGCCACCGGCCTCAAGCTGATGGACGGCATCGGCGCAACCGAGATGCTGCACATCTTCATCTCGGCACCGGAGGAGGCGATCCGCCCCGGCGCCACGGGAAAGCCGGTGCCGGGCTACGAGGCGAAGGTGATCGGCCCCGACGGCGAGGACCTCCCCGCCGGCACCCCGGGCCGCCTCGCCGTGCGCGGGCCCACCGGCTGCCGCTACCTCGCCGACGAGCGCCAGCGCAAATATGTGGTCGGTGGCTGGAACGTCACCGGCGACACCTATGTCTGCGATGCCGAGGGCTATTTCTGGTACCAGGCGCGCAATGACGACATGATCGTCTCGGCCGGCTACAACATCGCCGGCCCTGAGGTGGAGGCGGCGCTCCTCGCCCATCCCGCTGTCGCCGAGGCCGGAGTCGTCGGCCAGCCCGATCCCGAGCGCGGCATGATCGTCAAGGCCTATGTGGTGCCGAAGCCCGAGGTGACGGTGACGCCCGCCCTCGTGGTGGAGCTCCAGGCTTTCGTGAAGGAGGAGATCGCGCCCTACAAATATCCCCGCGAGATCGCCTTCGTGCCGCAACTGCCGCGCACCGAGACGGGCAAGCTGCAGCGTTTCGCCCTCCGCGAGCGCGCCGCCCGCGAGGCGGGCGCAGGCCATTCCCCGGACAACGCCAAGGCCGCCGAATAGAGGCGCGCCGGAGACCCGATCATGTCCCATCCCGCAAAGCCCGTGATCCCGCTCGACCTGCTGGACGAGGACGCCGTGCCGGTGACGCTCAACCCCAAGGGCTGGCCGGTGCCGCGCGGCTATGCCAACGGCATGGCCGCCAAGGGCCGCCTCATCGTCACCGGCGGCGTCGTCGGCTGGGACGTCATGGGCAATTTCCCCGACGGCTTCATTGCCCAGGCCCGTCAGTGCTTCGAGAACATCCGGGCCATCCTCGCCGAGGGCGGGGCGCTGCCGCACCACATCGTCCGGCTCACCTGGTACGTGACCGACGTGGAGGAATACCAGGCGAACCTGCGCCCGCTCGGCCAGGCCTATCGCGAGGTCTTCGGTCAGCACTACCCGGCCATGGCCGTGGTGCAGGTCGTCAGGCTGGTGGAGAAGGCGGCGAAGATCGAGATCGAGGCGACGGCGGTCGTGGCGGAGTAGGGGGCGTCCGGGGTCTGGGGGCAAGCCACCCCGGTAACGTGAGGGGCGAGCCTACGGCGTGCGTTACCGCAGCGCCCGGCCGATCCGCTCCACCGCCCGGTCCACGTCCTCCCCGCTGGTGCAGATGCCGAAGCCGAAGCGCAGGCGGTCGCCGCGGTGGTCGCTGTGGACATGCACCGCCGCGAGCTTCGCCTCGATCTCACCGGCCCGCTCCGTGCGGAAGGTGAGGAAATTGCCGTGCTCGTGATGCGGGCCGAACGGCGTGATGAGGTCATCCGCGCCGAGCCCTGCAATCCCCATGGCCTCCACCGCGTCGAGGAACCGCGCCATGAGGCTCTGGGCATGGGCGTGGACGTCGGCGATCGTCAGCCCCAGCCCGTCGAGCCACTCGAAGACAGCGGCCATGCGGTAGAGACCCGTCGGGTCGAAGGTCGCGCCAAGGAACCTGCCTCCATCGGCGGGATAGCCGATGCTCTTGCCGGCGGGAACCGCGAGCGCGCCGAAATCGGCAAACCAGCCGGTGTCGCGGGGGCGCTCGCCGTAGCCGGGCGGGCAGTGCAGGAAGCAGCAGTTCTCCCCGGCCATCGCATATTTGTAGCCGCCGGCCATGTAGAAGATCCGCTCCGCCACCGCCGACAGGTCCGTCGGCCGCGCCATGAATCCGTGATAGCCGTCGACCACCACCAGAGTGTCGGCGGAGGGCACGGCGGCGACGAGCACGGCGAGATCGCCCGAGGTCGCCCCGGAGGTGAAGAAGACCTGGCTGACGAAGACGAGGTCGTGGCCGCCCTTCGCCGCCGCCTCTCCGAACCGGGCGGAGAAAGTGCCGAAGGGTTCCGCCGGCACCCGCGTCACCGTGACGAGCCCGTCCTCTTCCAGCCGCGCCATCTGCCGGCGCGCGGTGTGGAACTCGGCATCGGTGGTCAGGATGCGCGCCGGTCGTCCGGCAGGCAGGCAGGAGAGGATCCGGCGGAGGAATTCGTGGGTGTTCGGCGCCACCGCGATGGTCGCGGGATCCGGCAGGCCGAGACGGGCGGCGATGCCGCGCTGCACGGCCGGGATCACCTCGCCGAAGACCTTGCCCCATTTGTCGCCGGCGAGCAGAGCCGCGTCCTGCCAGCAGGCCTCCTGGGCGGACAGGGTCACGTCCGGCCAGTCGTGGTGGGAATGGGCGGCAAGGTTGATGCGGTCGGGCGCCGCCGCCCGAAAGCGCGCGAAATGCCCGGTGAGGTCGAGCGCCGTCATGCCGCGTAGACGAGGCCCATGCGCGCCTGCACCTCGGCGGGCAGCGGCGGCAGGGCCGAACGCGGGATGAGGAAGGTGGACAGGCGGAAGAGGTCGCCGAAGATGCGGTGGCGCTCGGCGGTGGTCTTGAGATAGGCACCCCCCGAGGACCCGCCGGTGCCGATCTTCACGCCGATCATGCGTTCGACCATGAGGGCGTGGCGATAGCGCCAGAGCGTCATGGTCTCGTCGATGTCCATCAGGGCGGCGAGCAGCCGGAAGGCCTGATGCACCGCCGGCTTGTCGCGGTAGAGCGTGATGAACAGCGCCGCCTGCACGGCAGAGGGGCCGAGGCGCCAGCCGCCGCGGTCCTCCTCCGGCGAGAACACTGCGGCGAAGGCGGCGAGCGCCCGGTCCATCGCCTTGAGCTCGCGCTCGCGCCGCTCGGCCGGCATGCCGGCGTCGGCCTCGACGATGGCCTTGTCGCGGGTGAGATGCGCCTCCACGGCTTGGCGATAGGCCTCGCGGAACGAGCCGCCGCCCCATTCGAGGAAGGGGGTGCGGGCCAGCCAGCGGTCGAGGAGGTCGAAGAGCGATGGCCTCGCGCGCGCCGCCGCCAGCGCCTGCCGGTCCTGCAGCGACAGCCTCTCGTCCACCGCCTTGTCGTCGAAGGGGACGCGGATGTCGGGGGCGAGGCCGAGCCGCGTCTCGATCAGCCGGAACTGCAATGACTGGAAGCCGGAGGCCGGCATGAGCAGGTCGCGGAAATCGAGGAAGTCGAACGGCGTCATCGTCTCCAGCACGTCGAGCTGGCCGAGGGTAAGCTTGAGGATCTCGTGGATGCGGTTGAGGCCGTGGACGATGCGGGCGAGCGCATCGTCGTCCACCGGCACCGTGCCGAAGTCGCGCTCGATCCGGTCGAGCTCGTGCAGGACCTGCTTGAACCACAGCTCATAGGCCTGGTGCACGATGATGAAGAGCATCTCGTCATGGGCCTCGACCCCCTCCCTGACGCTCTCCGGTTCCTGCGCGGAGAGCAGCCGGTCGAGCTTCAGGTAGTCGCCGTAATAGACGGGGGCGCGGGCCATGACGGGGCTCCTCAGTCGTGAATCCGGATCACCGCCTCGATCTCGACCGTGATCCCCATCGGCAGCGAGCCCATGCCCACGGCCGAGCGGGCATGGCGGCCGCGGTCGCCGAGCACCGCGACCATCAGGTCGGAGAAGCCGTTGATGACGCGGGGATGGTCGCCGAAATCCGGCGTGCCGTTGACCATGCCGAGCACCTTGAGGAACTCGACCCTGGAGAGGTCGCCGCCGGCCGCAGCCTTGGCGGAGGCGAGGATCTGCAGGCCGACGAGCTTGGCGTGCTCATAGGCCGTCTCGACGGTCACGTCGGCGCCGACCTTGCCGGTATGCAGCGAGCCGTCGGCCTTCCGCGGGCCCTGTCCCGCGAGATAGGCGATGTTGCCGTCGCGCTTGAACGGCACGTAATTGCCGGCCGGGGTCGGGGTGGGCGGCAGGGCGAGGCCCAGCTGGGCGAGCTTCTCTTCCGGGGTCATGGGCCTCTCCTCACCTGAGCTTGCCGCGGGCGGCGACGGGCAGGATACCGACGATCTCCTCGCCGCGCACCATCACCACCTCGTCGACCATGTTCACCACCACGCAGACGTGGTTCGGCACGATCCGCACGATGTCGCCGACCTTCGGCCGCTCGTTGCATTTCGACAGGTCGAGGAAGCCGTGCTCCTCGGCGAACTTGGCGATCCGCGCTTCCGGATGTTCGAGGATCAGGCCGTAGCCGTCGAGCCCGCCGCCGGGGTCGGCGGTGAGCGTCTTGGAGCCAGCGTCGAGAATGCCGCGGTCGGCGCCGGCGCGGCTCACCACGGTCGAGTAGACGGTCAGCGCGCAGTCGTCGAGCGTGGCGACGCCCGCCTCCACCTGCATGCGGTCGTTGTAGATGTAGGTGCCGGGACGGTGTTCGGTCGCGCCCTTCAGCTTGCCGATGTTCTTCATGTTCGGGGAGCCGCCGGTGGAGATGATCTCCGCCTCGAGGCCTTCGAGCCCGATGCCGGCGAGCGCCGTGTCGAGGAATTTCTGCGCCTCCGGCCAGCCGTCCTCGGTCGGGTACATCATGAAGCCCTTGAAGGCGAGGCCGGGCGAGGCGGCGATCAGCTTGGCGAGCTCGATGGCCTCGCCCGGCGTCTCGACCCCGGCGCGCTTGCGGCCCGTGTCGCATTCGATGACGACGCCCAGCGGCCGTCCGGCGATGGCCGCGGCCTTCGGAAGGCCGCCGATGACGGTGGCGTTGTCGGCGGCGACCGTGACGGTGGTCGATTCGAGGAGCCTGCCGAGCCGGTTCATCTTCTCCTCGCCGAGGAGATTGTAGCTGATGAGGATGTCGTCGAGCCCGGCGGCGGCCATCACCTCCGCCTCGCCGATCTTCTGGCAGGTGATGCCCTTCGCGCCGGCCGCGACCTGCATCTTCGCGAGTTCGGGGCTCTTGTGGGTCTTGATGTGCGGCCGGTTGGCGAGGCCGGCGGCGTCGCACTGGGCCTGGATACGGGCGATGTTGGCCTCCACCCGGTCCATGTCGATGACGACGGCGGGGGTGCCGTATTCGCGGGCGATGGTTTCGGCGAGCGGGGTGGCCATGGGCATGTCCGATCAAACGTGCAGGTAGCGGTCCTTCAGGTCGGGACTGGCGAGGAAATCGCCGCTCGTCCCTTCCCAGACGATCCGGCCCTTCTCGAGGATCAGGTGCCGGTCCGCCAGTTTGACCAGAGCATCGACGTTCTTGTCGATGACCAGGATCGATTGGCCGTCCTGCTTGAGGCGGGCGAGACAGGCCCAGATCTCCGCCCGGATGACGGGGGCGAGCCCTTCCGTCGCCTCGTCGAGCACGAGGAGCTTCGGATTGGTCATCAGCGCCCGTCCGATGGCGAGCATCTGCTGCTCGCCGCCGGAAAGCTGGTTGCCCATGTTGCGGCGGCGCTCCTTCAGCCGCGGGAAGAACTCGTAGACCCGCTCCAGGGTCCAGGCCTGCTCGCGCTTTCCCCGGTTGGCGGCGGTGGCGACGAGGTTTTCCTCGACATCGAGATTGGGGAAGACCTGCCGGCCCTCGGGCACCAGGCCGAGGCCGGATTGGGCGACCCGGAATGGCGGCTGGCCGGCAAGGCCCACGCCCTCCACCTCGATGGCGCCGGCGGCCGGCTTCAGGAGGCCGAAGATCGACTTGATCGTGGTGGTCTTGCCCATGCCGTTGCGGCCGAGCAGCGTCACCACCTCGCCGTTCGCCACCTGCAGCGAGACGCCGAACAGCACCTGTACGTCACCGTAGCCGGCCTCGAGGTTGGAGACGCTCAGCATGGGAGGTTCCGGGCGTTTGAAGGAATGGCCCCACCCGCACCCTCCCCTCGCAGGCGCGAGGAGAGGGGGACTTTGACCGCCCGTTTCACCCCGGGCGGCAGTGCCTGGCGCGGCGGTCGACAGCGAAGCGCGACGCGGAAGCCTCCCTCTCCTCGCGGAGCGAGGGGAGGGTGAGGGTGGGGCCTTGTTGCTCCCGCCCCGAGCGAAGCCGCGGACAGGGTCATGCCCCGCCTCCCTCGCGCGCCGCCGTGGCGCGGGCCACGGAGGCCTTGGTCTTGGCCAGGAGCCCCATCAGCACCTCGCGCTCGGTCGGGTCGATGTCGGCGAGGAGCTCGCGCACCCAGGCGCCGTGCTCGCGGGCCATGCGGGCGAAGTCCTGATGGCCCTTCTCCGTCATGACGATGCGCTGGGCGCGCCCGTCCAGGGCATCGCGCCGCTTCTCGACATAGCCCTGTTCGGCGATGCGGGCGACGAGGCCGGTGACATTGCCGTTGGTCACCATCATGCGGCGGGAGATGTCGCCGAGCGTCATGCCCTCCGGCGACTTGTCGAGCTGGGCGAGGAGGTCGAAGCGCGGCAGGGTGATGTGGAAGCGCTCGGCGAGCCGGCGGCGGATCTCCCGCTCGATCATGGTCGTGCAGGTGAGGAGCCGCAGCCACAGGCGCAGTTCCGGCCGGCTGTCGCCGGCCTGGTGGGCGAGGCGCGTCTCCGCGTCGATGGCGAGGTCGGGCCCGCTCATGCGAACTCCTCCTCGCCGAGATAGGCCTCGCGCACGGCCGGGTCGGCGCGTACCTGCTCGGGGCTCCCTGAGGCGATGACGCGGCCATAGACCAGCACGGAGATGCGGTCTGCGAGGCGGAAGACGGCATGCATGTCGTGCTCGACCAGCACCATGGGGTAGCGCCCCTTCAGCGCCATCAGCACCTCGACCATCCGCTCGGTCTCCTCGCGGCCCATGCCGGCCATGGGCTCGTCGAGGAGGAGGAGCTTCGGCTCGGAGACCAGCGCCATGGCGATCTCGAGCTGGCGCTTCTCGCCGTGGCTAAGGCTCGCGGCGATGGTGCCGGCCCGGCCCGCGAGGCCGACCTGGCCGAGCGCTGCCATGGCCGTGTCGTTGAGCCGCCGCTCGGCGCTCGCGGAGCGGAAGAAGCGGAACGAGGAGCCGTCATGGGCCTGGGCGGCGGTCGCCACGTTCTCCAGCACGGAGAAGCCGGGCAGGACCTGGGTGATCTGGAACGAGCGGGTGAGGCCCTTGAGCGCCCGGGCATGGACGGGCAGGGCGGTGACGTCCTCGCCGGCGAAGGTGACGGTTCCGGAATCGAGCGCCACCTCGCCGGTGATCTCCGAGATCAGCGTCGTCTTGCCGGCGCCGTTCGGCCCGATGATGGCGTGGAGTTCGCCGGGCGCTATGTCCAGCGTCACGCCGTCGGTGACCTTGAGCGCGCCGTAGCTCTTGTGCAGGTTCGACAGGGAGAGAATGGGCGCTGTCATCGGCGGCCTCCCCGCTCCAGCAGCTTGACGATCCCGCCGCGCGCGAAGATGGCGACGAGGATGACCATGGGCCCGAAGATCACCTTCCAGTGCTGTGTCAGCGCCGCCAGCCATTCTTCCACCAGCGTCACGCCGATGCCGCCGATGATGGGTCCGATCAGCGTGCCCATGCCGCCGAGCACCACCATGGCGATGAATTCGCCCGAGCGCTGCCAGGTCATGTAGGCCGGGGCGACGAACATGCCGAGATTGGCGAAGAGGGCGCCTGCCAGCGCGCAGACGGCGCCGGCGATGACATAGGCGGCGAGCCGGTAACGGAAGGGATCGAAGCCGAGCGCCCGCATGCGCCGCTCGTTCTCCTTGGCGCCGCGCAGCACCCGTCCGAAGCGCGAGCCGACGATGGCCTTGAGCAGGATGAAGCACAGCACCAGCGTGCCGAGCACGACGAAGTAGAAGGTCGTGTCGTTGGCGAGGATGCGGGTGCCGAAGACCTCGGAGCGGTGGAACATGCGCAGGCCGTCGTCACCGCCATAGGCCGACAGGCTGGTCGCGGTGAAATAGGCCATCTGCCCGAAGGCCAGCGTGATCATGATGAAATAGACGCCGCGGGTCTTCAGCGAGATGGCGCCGGTGACGAGCGCGAAGAGCGCCCCTGCGAGGATCGCGACAGGGAAGGCGATGGAGGCGTCGACGATGTCGTGGCTGAACAGGATCGCCACCGCATAGGCGCCGATGCCGAGGAAGGCGGCGTGGCCGAAGGAGACGAGCGCGCCGTAGCCGAGGATGAGGTCGAGCGACAGGGCGCCGATCGCCATGATCATGGCGCGGCTGACGAGGCCGAGGATGAAGCGCTCGCCCCAGACGAAGGGCACCAGCGCCAGCAGGGCGAAGACGAGCACGGGCAGCCAGATGCGCCGCCAGAGCGGCGGCGTTGCGGGCTGGGCGGCGGGGGAGGGGGGCTCGGCCATGGTCAGCCCTTGGCCGGGAAGAGGCCGGTCGGCCGGAAGAACAGCACGGCGGCCATGAGGATGTAGATGGACATGGAGGCGATGGCCGGCCCGATGGTGCGCGCGTCGGACGGCGAGAGGCCGGAGAGGCGCAGAAGGTCGACCGAGAAGGAGCGCAGCAGCGTATCGACGAGGCCGACCAGCAGCGCGCCGACGAAGGCGCCGCGGATCGAGCCGATGCCGCCGATGACGATGACGACGAAGGCGAGGATGAGCAGGTTGTCGCCCATGCCCGGCTCCACCGAGAAGACCGGCGCCGCCATGCAGCCGGCAAAGCCCGCCAGCATGGCGCCGAAGCCGAAGACGATCATGAACAGGCGGCGGATGTCGACGCCGAGCGCCGAGACCATGGGCGCGTTGGTGGCGCCGGCCCGGATCAGCATGCCGACCCGCGTCTTGGCGACGACGAGGTAGAGCCCCAGCGCCACGGCGAGGCCCGAGCCGATGATGGCGAGGCGCCAGACCGGATAGAGCACCCCGTCGGCGATGCGGATGGTGCCCGACAGCGAGGGCGGGATCGGCACCTGGAGCGGCGCGGCGCCCCAGACGATCTTGACGCCCTCGTTGAGGAACAGGATGAGGCCGAAGGTCGCCAGCACCTGTTCGAGATGGTCGCGGTCGTAGAGATGGCGCATCACCGCCACCTCGAGGATCAGCCCGCAGGCGAGGGCGGTGATGAGGGCGAGCCCGATGCCGAGGAAGAAGCTGCCCGTCCAGGCGACGAACATGGCGGCCAGATAGGCGCCCAGCATGTACTGCACGCCATGGGCGAGGTTGATGAAGTCCATCACGCCGAAGACCAGGGTGAGGCCTGCGGCGATGAGGAACAGCAGCACGCCGAGCTGCAGCCCGTTCAGTGTCTGGATGATGAGGAGCGTGGAGGACATGGGGGCTCGTCAGTCAGGCAGTCGGCAGTCGTTGGTCGGCAGTCGGACGTTCGACTGCCTACTGCCGAATGCCGACTGCCCGAGTTTCCCTCACCAGCGCATCTGGCACTGGGCGGCGTAGACGTCCGTGTAGTTCTCGAAGATGCGGTCCACGATCTCCGTCTGGAACTTGCCGTCCGGGCGCTTGGCGGCGCGCACGGTGTAGAAGTCCTGGATCGGGTAATGGTTGTTGGCGAAGCGGAAGCGGCCGCGCAGCGAGGTGAAGTCGGCCTTGCGCAGGGCGGCGCGCACCGCGGCACGGTCCGACAGGTTGCCGCCGGTGGCGACCACGGCGCTGTTGATCAGCATGGCCGCGTCATAGGCCTGCATGGCGTAGGAGCCGGGGACCGAGCCGAAGGCCGCCTCGTAGTCCGCGACGAACTTCTTGTTCTGCGGATTGTCCATGTTCGGCGCCCAGGTCATGCCGGCGAGCATGCCGATGGCGGCGTCCTGCTGGGCCGGCAGGGTCGACTCGTCGACGGTGAAGGCCGAGAGGAAGGGCACCCGCTGGGTGAGGCCGGCCTGGCCGTACTGGCGCACGAGGTTCACCCCCATGCCGCCGGGCATGAAGGTGAAGAGGCCGTCGGCGCCGGAGGAGCCGATGCGGGCGAGCTCGGAGGAGAAGTCCAGCGTGTTCAGCGGGACATAGACCTCGTCGACGATCTCGCCGCGGAAATGCCGCTTGAACCCGGCCATGGCGTCGCGGCCGGCCTGGTAGTTCGGGGTGAGCAGGAACACCTTCTTCATGTTCTGCCGCTGCGCATAGGCGCCGAGCACCTCGTGCACCTGGTCGTTCTGGTACGAGGTGACGAAGAAGTTCTCGTGGCAGCCACGGCCGGCATAGCTCGACGGCCCGGCATTGGCGCTGATCAGGAACGCGCGCGGCGAATTGACCACCGGCGCGTGGATCGCCTGCAGGATGTTGGAGAAGATCGGGCCGACGACGAAGTCGACACGGTCGCGGTCGATGAGGGCCTGCACGCGCTGCACGGCGACGTCCGGCTTCAGCTCGTCGTCGACGACGATGACCTGGACCTCGCGGCCGCCCATCCTGCCGCCGAGCTGGCGGACGGCGAGCTGGAGGCCG
The DNA here is from genome assembly GCA_023416965.1 of Pseudomonadota bacterium. Lineage (GTDB taxonomy): Bacteria > Pseudomonadota > Alphaproteobacteria > Rhizobiales > Phreatobacteraceae > Phreatobacter. The sequence goes on from JAEZGJ010000080.1 coordinate 44,718, forward strand.
TCGCGCGCCTGCTGACCGAGGACGGCAGCGGGGCCGGATAGCGTCTGAATCACGCCGATGCGGATCGGCTCCTGGGCCTGGGCGGGACCGGCGAGCGTCGCCGCTCCCAGCGCCAGAGAGAGAAGGATGCGCTTCATCGAAAACCTCCCACCCCGAGCCTTGCTCGGGTCGAAGACCGCTCCCGGGCTTGTCCGTGGTCGCGGCCAATGCGAAGGCATTATCGCCGTGGAATTTTCGCGAACAACCCCACCCGCTAAAAATATTTTAAGTGTAAAATAATTCGGCAGGAGATCCGAATGTTGCTCACCGATCATGCAGACGGCAAGCCGCGGTGCTGGTGGCCCGGCCATGATCCGCTCTACGTCGCCTATCACGACACTGACTGGGGCGTGCCGGAGCGCGACGACCGCGCCCTGTTCGAGAAGCTGATCCTCGACGGCTTCCAGGCCGGGCTCTCCTGGATCACCATCCTGCGCAAGCGCGATCATTTCCGGAAGGTCTTCGACGGTTTCCGGCCCGACGTGGTGGCAAGCTACGGGCCGGAGAAGGTGGCGGCGCTGATGGAGGACCCCGGCATCATCCGCAACCGCGCCAAGATCGTCGGCACGGTGAAGGCGGCGGGAATCTATTGCGACATGATGGGCCGCGGCGAGGGCTTTTCCGACTACCTCTGGAACTATGTGGACGGGAGGCCGCTGCAGCCGAATTTCCGCGACCGCAGCCATGTGCCGACCGAGACGGAGGTGGCGCAGAAACTGTCGAAGGACCTCAAGGCCCGCGGCTTCTCCTTCGTCGGCCCCACCATCGTCTACGCCTTCATGCAGGCGGTCGGCATGACCAACGACCACATGGTCGGCTGCTTCCGCCATGAGGAGGTCAAGGCGCTGGGGTGAGGGGGCGAGTCGCCCCTGCAGGGAGGAAGTGCGTCCTTCGAGGCTCGCCGCTGGACGATGCTGACGCATCGCCCGGAGCTCGCACCTCAGGATGAGGATGGCCCCCCGCCTCACTCCCCCTGCGTGCAGATCCGCGCGATCTCGCCGACGCGGGCGCGCTCGGCCGTGCTCATCTGCCCCGACAGGGCCTGGCCCCAGAGGTTGTCGCGCTTCAGGCGGTCGGCCGTGCAGATGCAGGCGTCGCGGCAGAGGTCGGCCTCCTGGCCATTGCTGACGCAGGTGCGCATGCAGGCCTCCACGAAGGGGCGCGTCTGCGGGTCGGCCGCCGCCGGGCCGCGATGCACCGAGGCAGGGAAGAGCCAGATCCAGGCGGAGAGCAGCCCGATGAACAGCGGCTGGTGGACGAGATAGATGGGCAGGGAATGCCGCCCCATCGTCGCCAGCAGGGTGGTGACGCGGTCCCCGGCGCGGAAGGCGGCGAGACGCTCCTCCCCGACGAGGGCGAGCAGCGCCCGGGCCGCGACGATCCCCGCCAGCACGCAGCCGAACCAGGGGAACAGCGGCACGAAATCGCCGGATCGGATCGGCCGGTCGGAGAGCCCGAGCCAGAGCAGCAGGTCGGCGTCGAGCAGGGGATGGGCGACGAGGGCGGGCAGGGCGAAGGCGGTGATGGCGCCGCCGGCCACCGCCAGGCTCGGCAGCATCAGGAAGGGCAGGGCGAGCACGCTCGCCACCGCGATGTGGTGGAGGATGCCGAAGAAGACATAGGCGTCGGGCATGAAGAGATAGGTTCCCGCCGTCACCAGCGCGGCGGCCCCCGCCACCAGGGCGAGGCGCCTGAGATAGGCGGCCCGATTGAGGCCGTCGCGCGTCGCCAGCACCAGGCTTGCGCCAACCAGCGCCAGGAAGGAGCCGGCGATGAGATGGGCGAACCAGCGCCATCCCGCATGGGCGACGATATCGGTGGCGATCAGCCGGAAGAAAGAGAGGTCCCAGGCGAAGTGGTAGACGAACATCGCCGCCAGGGCTCCGCCGCGGGCGAGGTCGACCAGTGCAATGCGCGGGCGGCGCGGTGCGGCTGCGGGGCGCGGCGGCAGGCTTGCCGTGTCGGCGGGGGTCATGCGGCATCCTTCGGCGAGCGCCCGCGCCGACGCGCGAGCGGGGTGAGCCCGGGTTATCCGCTCCGCGTTCCCCCGTCCACCGGCGTGCCGCTTCCTCTCGCGCCACGCTGCTGCCAAGACCTGTCTTGCCGCGGCCCGGCGAAGCAGGCAGGAAGGGCCATGGCTCTCCGCTCCTCCTCGTCCCGGCGCCCGGCGCGCGCCTGGCAACGCATGCTCTCCGGCCGCAGGCTCGACCTGCTCGACCCCTCGCCCCTCGATGTCGAGATCGAGGACATCGCCCACGGCCTCGCCCGCGTCGCCCGCTGGAACGGCCAGACGACGGGCCCCCACGTCTTCTCCGTGGCGCAGCATTGCCTGCTGGTGGAGGAGATCGCGGCGCGCATGCAGCCGGCCCTGGAACCCCGCTGGCGCCTCGCCGTGCTGCTGCACGACGCGCCCGAATATGTCATCGGCGACATGATCTCGCCCTTCAAGGCGGTGATCGGCGGCGACTACAAGGCTGTCGAGGCCCGTCTCATGGCCGCCATCCACATCCGCTTCGGCCTGCCCGCCGCCGCCCCCGCCGACATCGCCGCCCTCACCAAGAAGGCTGACCACGTTGCCGCCTTCCTCGAGGCGACCCAGCTCGCCGGCTTCGGCCACGACGAGGCGACCGGCATCTTCGGCGCCCCCACCGGCGTCTTCGGCGGCGAGCGGGGCGTGCCGCCCGTGCTGGTGCCGATGGATTCCGACAGCGCCAAGGCGGCCTATCTCGCCCGCTTCGCCGCGCTCGCAACCTGAGGGCCGGCCGGCATTGCCGACCCGCGCGATCTGCCGCATCGTTTCGTCATCGATCCCGCGCTATCAGGCGGAAGGCCGCGCGGGCGCCAGGAGGGCAGGTTCATGCAGGTTCACGTCTGTTCGCTGTCCAGGCTCGCCGCCACCGTGGAAGCGACCGGCGCGCGCCACGTGGTGACGCTGATCAACCAGGGCACGGCGGTCGAGCGGCCGGCGACGGTCGCCGTCGACGATCACCTGTTCCTCGGCATGAACGACATCGTTGCGCCGATGGACGGCTACATCGTGCCCGCCGACGCGCATGTGGAACGCCTGCTCGCCTTCGTCGACGGCTGGTGGCGCACCCACAGCGCGCAGAGCCCGCTCGTCGTCCATTGCTGGGCCGGCATCAGCCGCTCCACTGCGGCGGCCTACATCACCGCCTGCGCCGTCAATCCGGCCGAGGACGAGGAGGCTCTGGCGGGCGAACTCAGGCGGCTCAGCCCCAGTGCCACGCCCAACCTGCGCCTCGTCACCATCGCCGACCGCATGCTCGGCCGCGACGGGCGCATGGTCTCGGCGATCGAGCGGATCGGCCGCGGCCGTGACGCCTTCGAGGGCGAACCCTTCGCGCTCCGGCTCGGCCGCTGATCGCATCGGCGGGGTTGCCGCAACCCCGTCGCAACCCCTTTTCGGTGACAATCGTCGCGACGCGCGCCATCGCGCGGAAATGTCCGGGCTGCATGAGGCGGTCACGGCATGGCCGGCGCGGGTCGCGCCGGAGAGCGACGTCGGGCTACCGGGGGGCACCCACACATGGAATTCGTCTTCGCCATCCTCCTCTCGGTCGCGGTCGTCCTCGGCGTGCCGATCATGGCCATCGCCGCCTTCATCCGCGCCGGCGATGCCAAGCGGCGGCTCGATGGCGTCGAGATGCGGCTGCACCAGGCGGAAACCGAACTCGGCCTCCTCCGGGCGGCCCTCGCTGCCGGAACGCCGGTAGCGCCCCCGGCCGAGACCCTCGCTTCCGAGGTTCCACTCGCGCCCTCACCCGACATGACGCCCCAGGCCGAGGCGGCTGCCGAGCCGCTGCCGCCGCCCACCGCGGGCGAGCCCGTTCCCGCGCGCCGCCTGGTGCCCGCCGTGACCAGCAAGGGGCCGCTGGAGGCCATCGACCCGATGGAGGTGCCGCCCGCGCCGCCCGTTCCGGCGCCCGCCGGCCTCGGCGGCTTCGAGGAGAGCATCGGCTCGCGCTGGGCGGTCTGGGTCGGCGCCGTTGCGCTCGGCCTCGGCGGCATCTTCCTCGTGCGCTATTCCATCGAGCAGGGCCTGGTCGGCCCGGGCATGCGCATCGCCCTCGGCTTCCTCTTCTCGCTCGCGCTGCTGGCCGGGGGCGAGTGGCTGCGCCGCAACGACAAGGGGCTGCCGACCCTGCCGGTGGCGGACATTCCCTCGGCGCTCACCGGCGCGGGCGCCGTCGCCGCTTTCGCCACCATCTATGCCGCCCATGCGCTCTACGAGTTCATCGGCCCGGCGACGACCTTCGTCGCCCTCGGCGCCGTCGGCCTCGGCACGCTCATCCTCGCCGGCGTGCACGGTCCCCTGCTCGGCGCCATCGGCCTCGTCGCCGCCTTCGCCGCGCCCTTCCTCGTCGCCGAAGACGACCCGAACCCCTATGTCTTCCCGCTCTATGCGGCCGTCATCACCACGGCCTGCTTCGCCCTTGCCTGGATCCGCGACTGGCTCTGGCTCCGCCTCTCCGCAACCGGCGTCGCCGTCGGCCTCGGGGCACTGACCCTTGTCGCCACCTCGGGCGGCGCCTATCCGAGCCTCGTGCAGGCCCTGGCCGGCCTCGCCACCGCCGCCGTCTTTGTCGTCCCCGGCATCCGCTTCACCCCGGCGCGCGAGCGCGGCGCCGATGTCGCCGCCATCGCCATCCTCTGCGCCTTCGCCCTTCTCGGCATGCTCGCGGTCCTGGAGGCCCGTCAGGGTATGACCGCCGTGGCGCTGTTCCTCGTCTTCACCCTGGGCGTGCTGGCGCTGGCCTGGCGTGCGCCCTCGATTTCCCCGGCGGTGCCGGTCACCGGTCTCTTCGCCCTGCTCATCCTCATCGGCTGGTCGGTCGGCGTCACGCCCTCGACGCTGGTCGATCCGCTCGGCGTGCCGCCGGAATTCCCGGGCGTGCTCACCCGCATTGTCTGGTCCGGCCTCGCCATGGCACTGCTCTTCGGCGTCCTGCCTGCCGTCCTCGCCGTGGCACGGCGCCAGCGCGAGGCCTGGGTGGTGCTCACCCTCGTCGCAACCTCCGTCCTCATGCCCCTCGCGGTGCTCGCCATCGTCTATGGCAAGGTCGAGGGCTTCGTGATCTCGCCCCGCTTCGCGGCCCTCGCCATGGTGCTGGCGGCGAGCTTCGGCGCGGCCACCGAGGCGGCCCATCGCCTCAGGTCCGGCCGGCGGCCGGGCCTCGCCTCCGCCTCGGCGCTCTACGCCATCGGCGCGCTGGCGGCGCTCGCCTTCGCCCTGACCCTGCTCCTGGAACGAGCCTGGCTCACCCTTGCCCTCGCAGCCATGATCGCCGGCATTGCCTGGGTCTATACGTTCCGGCCGCTGCCCCACCTGCGCTGGGTGGCGGCCCTGGCCGGCTTCGGCGTGCTTCTCCGCGTGCTCTGGGATCCCGCCATCAACGGCGCCGACGTGGGCTCGACCGTGGTGTTCAACTGGCTGCTGCCCGGCTACGGCCTGCCCGCCCTCAGCGCCGCGTCGGCGGCCTGGATGCTGCGCCGGCGACGCGGCGAGGATGCTCCCGTCGGCATCCTCGAGGCCCTCGCGCTGGTCTTCGCCGCCCTGCTGCTGATCGTCGAGGTGCGCCACGCCTTCGGCGCCCACGGGCTCCGCCTCTTCGCCGCGCCCATGCGCTTCCCCGAGGCGGCGACGCATACCGTCACCATGCTCGCCTTCGGCCTCGGCCTGTCGCGCCTCGCGGTGATGCGCAGCGGCGTCTTCTGGGAGAATGCGGTCCTCGTCGTCCGCTACGCCTCCTGGGCCTGGATCGCCGTGGTCATGGGCTTTGCCTACAATCCCTGGATCACCGGCGCCGCCGTGGGCTCACACCCCGTGGTGAACTGGGCGCTGCTCGGCTACGGCCTCGGCGCGGCCCTGGCGCTCGGCGCAGCGATGCTGGAGCGGCGCGCGGGCAGGTCGGTTGAAAGCCGCGTGATGGGCCTCATCGGCCTCGCCATGCTGGTCAATTACCTGAACATCACGGTCGCCATGCTGGCCCGCGGCGAGGTCTCCTTCCGCGGCATCGGTGACGGCGAACTCTACGCCTATTCCGCCGTCTGGCTGGGGGTCGGCATCGCCCTGCTCGGGGCCGGCGCCGCCTTCGGCAGCCGCACCCTGCGCCTCGCCTCGGCGGCCATGGTGGCTCTCGCCGTGCTCAAGGTGTTCCTGCTCGACATGGCGGGCCTGACTGGCCTCTGGCGCGCCCTGTCCTTCATCGGCCTCGGGCTCGTCCTCCTGGTCGTGGGCCGGGTCTACCAGCGCGTCCTCGGCATCGCCCAGGCGCGCAGCATCGCCCCGCCGCCCGCGGCGTGAGGCCTCAGAGGGTGGCGAGGCCCGCCTTGCCGCCCTCGGTGCCGAAGGCGATGGCCTTGCCGTCGCTGCGCCAGGCGAGCGCCGTCACCGCGTCGCCGTCCGGCTCGCGCATCAGGATCTCCGCGCCGTCCTCGATGCGGCAGAGCAGGATCAGGCCGTCGGCGAAGCCGGCCGCGATGACCGGCGCCTGCAGATGGCCGGCCACCTGCGTCACCTTGATGCCCGCCTTGGCGGCGGGGGCGATCATGGTGGGCGTGGCGCCCATCGGGCCGTTCTTTCCCGAGAACGGCCAGAGGATGGCCTCGCTGGCGCCTGACGTCGCCAGGAACTTGCCGCCCTGGGTCCAGGAGAATGAGCGCACCTTGCCGGGATAGCCGGACATGCGCATGTGCTGGCCGTCCTCGAGCCGCCAGCCGTGCAACTGCGCGTCCTGCATGGTGGTGACGACGAATCGCTGGTCGGCGCTGACCGTGACGCCGAGATGCGAGCCCTTCCACTCCAGCTTCACCGGATCGCCCTTGACGTTCGGGTACCAGAGCGTGGCGCCGTTGTAGTGCGCGATGGCGAGGCGGAGTCCCTTGGGAAAGAAGGCGAGGCCGCCGGCCGCCGAGGGCAAAGCGAGGCTCATGGGCTCGCCCTTCGCCTGCGCGACGAAGGCCTTGCGCCCGGCGCTCCAGGCCATGGCAGCGTTCGGGCCGAGCGCCACCCGGTCGATCCAGGTGCCGCCGCTGTCGTGGATGCGGCGCAGGTCTCCCTTGCGGTCGAGGGCGAGCACCAGCCCGTCGTCGCCGCCGGTCAGGAGCACCGACCCGTCGCAGGCGGCGTCGAGGATTCCGCCCTCGTGCAGAGGCATCCGGCGGTCGTCCTCGGCGGCCAGGACGATCTCGCCGGAGGCGAGAACGAGCACGGCCTCGGCGCCGAGGAAATGCGCGGAGAGCACGGTTTCCCGGGCCTCGATCGGGCGGATGCGGTCACGGATGGAGGGGCGCTGCGCGGCGGTCGTCATGGTCCCTGACTAGCCCAAGGTCCGCCGGAAGGCGAGGGGGAGAACAGGGGATGGCGGCATCCGGCCCCTTTGACATCGCCGCCCGGCTGGTCCATGCCAGCGCCCGATTTTGCGAGGAGATGCCCCTTGGCCAGCGGAACACCGACCCAGGTCGCCCCGACGCTCGGTTACGACGCCATCCAGGACTACGTGCGGGCAGTGCCGTTCCGCCCGCGCCTGTCGCGGCTCATCTTCCTCCGCCATGGCGAGACCGAGGGCAACCGCAAGGGCATCTACCAGTTTCCCGATACGCCGCTGAATCAGGCCGGCGAGGCCCAGGCCGCCGAGGCCGCCTCGATCCTGGCGCTCGCCTCGATCAGCCGTGTCGCGGCCAGCCCCATGATGCGTGCCTGGCGGACCGCCGCCGTCGTCACCGACGGCCGCGACATCGTGCCGGAGCCGGACGCCGCCCTGCAGGAGCGCATGTATATGGGCCTCTTCGGCACCCCCGTCGGCACGCTCGACTGGCGCGTCGATCCGCCGGCCTGCGAGACGCTCGCGACCTTCGTCCACCGCACCGGCCATGCCCTGTCCCGCTGGATGTCGCTGGAGGATGATCCGGAGGGCGACCTGCTGATCGTCTCCCACGGCGGCGTTCTGCTTGTGCTCGCCGCCCTCACCGGGGTCGACCTGCACACTGAACTCCGCCGCAACGCGACGCCGATCCTGTTCTCGCGCACCACCGGCGGCTGGGAAGCGACGGCGGCGGGCTGAGCCCTAGGGCGAAATGGCCGGTGTGACGTCGGTGCGGCTGAAGTCGTTTCCGACGAAGAGCAGCGAGCAGGCCCGTTCCCGTGCCAGGGCGTAGGCGAAACAATCGCCGAAGTTGAGCGCGGCGGGGTGATGTCCTTTGCCGAACTGCCGGTAGACGGCGGCGACAGCGCGTGCGGTGGCCATCGTGACCGGGACGACCTCCAGGGCGAGACCATCGAGCATGGTCATGAGCTCGGCGGCGGCGCCCCGCCGTTCCGCCACGATCATCGCCTCCGCCAGCGTGACTGCGCTGATCAGGCATTCCTCTTCGGTCTCGAGGATGGACGCGCAGGCCTCCGCACCGGGTTCGTCGAGAAGCACGGCCACCAGGGCGGAGGTGTCGACGACGATCATTCGGGAAGGCCGTCGTCGCCGTACAGGAAGTCCTGGCTCCGCGCGGCGGACGGGCCCGCATTGGTCCTCCGCCGTGCCGCCGCGCGCACCGCATCGAGCACCGCCCTGCGCTCCGCTGTCGAAGGCCTGGGTGCGACGGGCACGAGCCGGACGGCCGGCTGGCCATGGCGTGTGAGGATCACCTCGTCTCCCGCTTCGGCGCGGCGAACAAGATCGGTCAGCTGGCCCTTTGCATCACTGACGGACACCTTCATCGCTGCCTCCTCGGAGCAGCCTCAGAAACTAGTCCAGTCGATGGTCCAATTCAATCAGCCGCCGAATTCGGCCTTCACCCTGGCGGTGTGCTCCCCGAGCGCCGGCACCGGCCCGAATTGCGGGATGGCGCCGTCGTGGATCGCGCCGGGCGCCAGCATGCGCTTGCGGCCGGCGGGGGTCTCCACCTCCATGTAGCGGTTTTGCGGGTGGACCTTGAGGTCGTCGAGCGAGGATACCCGGCCATAGGCGACCTTGGCCTTTTCCAGCATTTCCACCACCGCCTCGCGCGGGTGGCGGGCGAAGGAGGCGAGAATGATGGCGTCGAGATCCGCCCGGTTGGCGACGCGCTTCACATTGGCGTCGAAGCGCGGATCGGTGGCGATGGCGGCGTCACCCAGCACGTTCTCGCAGAGCGAGGCCCATTCGCGCTCGTTCTGGATGGAGAAGAGGATCGCCTTGCCGTCGGCGCAAGGATAGGCGCCGTAGGGCGCGATGGTCGGGTGGTTGAGGCCCGAGCGCGGCGGATAGATGCCGCCATAGGCGTACTGGAGGTAGGGAACGTTCATCCAGTCGGCGAGCGCGTGGTAGAGCGACACGGCGATGTGCCGCCCTTCGCCGGTGATGGAGCGGCCGATGAGGGCCTGCAGGATCGCCTGGTAGGCGGTCATGCCCGCGGCGATGTCGCAGACGGACACGCCCACGCGCGCGCGCGAATCGCCCTCGCCGGTGATCTCCGAGAGGCCCGATTCCGCCTGGACCAGCAGGTCATAGGCCTTCAGGTGCTGCCATGGGCCCTCCTCGCCATAGCCGGAGATGGAGCAGGTGATGAGCCGCGGATGACGCCGGCGCAACGTCTCCATGTCGAAACCGATGCGCTTCATGGCGCCGGGGGCGAGGTTCTGGATGAAGACGTCGGCCTTGGCGACCATCGCCGCCAGAACCGCCTGGTCGCCGCCATCTTTCAGGTCGAGCACGACCGATTCCTTGCCGCGGTTGAGCCAGACGAAATAGGCGCTCTCGCCGTCAACCGCCCTGTCGTAGCGGCGGGCGAAGTCGCCCTCCTCGCGCTCGATCTTGATGACGCGCGCGCCCGCGTCGGCGAGGCGCGAGGCGGCATAGGGCGCCGCCACCGCCTGTTCGACGGAGACGACGAGGAGGCCGGCGAGATCGGTCTGGGAGGACATGGAGGGGCTCACGCGAGAGACGGGAGCCTCTCCATAGAGACAGGCCGGCGCCGCGGTCCAGAGCCCCGGCCGCGAGGCAGGCTTGAGGTCAGGAGGCGAGCGCCCGGTCCACCGCCTCGCGTTCGGTCTCGATCACGGTGATGTAGGCGAGGAAGGCGCTGTCCGGCATGGTGCGCCCCTGCTCGATGTCGCGCAGGCGGGCAAGGTTGATCCGGTAGCGCTCGGCGAATTGCGGCTGGCTGAGGTTCAGCGACTGCCGCAGCAGCCTGACGCGCCGGCCGGCGACGCCGCGGTCCAGTTCCTCCTCGGTGGAGGGTGGGTTGTCCGGATCGTCGAGCGCGTTCTGCTCGATCTCCTCCGGCGTCATGGCATCGAGACGGGAGCGGGTCTCGGCCGACATCCTCGGCGGATTGCTGGGGTCGATGATCAGTCTAGCTTTGACCATAGCGCTTCGCCTCCGTCCGGTTGGCGCGGCGCGCCGAAATGAGCCAGTGGATCGCCCCGCGTCGCGTGTAGACGACCGTCATTAGCCGCCCGTCGAGCATGCCCACGGTCTTCGGTCGATCCTCGCCATCGCTTGGCCGTGTGACGTCGAAGTCGATCCGCTCGGGATCGGCGAACACGTCAACGGCTTCAGGAAAACTGAAGCCGTGCTTCTTCAGGTTCGAAGCCGCCTTGCCGTCATGCCAGTCGAAGTCGAGCGACGACGCCATACACTATCATACGGAAATCCCGCATGATATGCAATCATAACGGGTGTTACGTCCTGCGCCTCACCTCTGGCCGTCGCGCTTGGAAATCTGGTCCTGCGTCAGCCCGCCCATGCGCGGATGCGGCCGGCCGCCGGTGGTCATGGCCAGTGCAAACAGGATCTCGTCGGCGCGCGGGCTATCCTGCACCATCAGCGTCACGCCGTCGAAATGCGAGCGCACATAGGCGGCGTTGCGGTGATGGATCGGCACGTCGAGGATGGCCCCCATCGGCCCGACCTTGGTCATGGACGGCACGATGGCCAGCGCCTCACCGAGAAGTTCGCGCATGGCGTAGCCTCCCGGCACGTGCCAGAGCGCGCCGTGCTCGAGCTCTCCGGCCGAGCCGACCAGCGAGCCCTTGCCATAGGCCTCGATGGCGGCCGCGTCACCGCCGAGAGCCTTCAGCAGCTTGGTCGAACATTCGAGGCCGAGGGGTTTGAGGGCCTCCATCATCGGCTGGATGTCCTCGACATAGCGGCCGGCATAGGGGTTCTTCAGCACGGCGGCGATCCATCCCTTGAGGATCGGCCTGTCGAGCTTCGGCCCGCCGTCGTGGCGAACCTCCTCGACGCCGACGACGATCTTCCTGACGTCGATGGTCATGGTTTCATCTCCCTGAGGCTGCGTGTCTGTCCGAGAATGCGCGCCTCGCCCTGAAGCATCAGCGCCGCATCGAAAATGAGGCCACGGCGGCGGAACTGCTCGGCGCGCGCCTGGCCCGCCTCCAGTGCCGCAAGGATCCTGGGCCGCGCCAGCGAGCGGACCGCGGTCGTCACCAGATGGGCGCCCAGATCGCTGTCCGGGTCGAGGTCGCGGGCGGGGCTGCGGCTGATCGCCGGGTCGTCCACGTCGACCGCATTGCCGATCAGCGTCGCCGCCACATCGGCGCTGGCCGCGTCGCGCGCCAGCACCGTCACCGAATCGGCGATGCCCAGGGAGAAGGACCGCCCCTGCGCGCCGGAGGTGGCGATGCCGCCGATCCCGTCCCGGTCCGTCAGCGTGATGCGTCCATTGATCGCGGGAATGGTTCCGCCGGAAAAATCCGCCGCCACCGCCACCTCCATCGTCTCGCCCTCGGTCAGGTGGATGGCGATGTCGCCCCCGTCGTTGACGAAGGCGCGGTCAAGCGGCGCCGCGGTCACCATGGTCTCCATCAGCTCGTCCGCCACGGCTCCGGCCACCGCCGCCATCGGCGTGACGAAGAGCCCCGCATGGGGCCGGCAGGCCGCGACCATGCGCCGGGCTACCGGCGTCTCCACCTCCGGCCGCTCGGCGATCGGTCGGCGCAGCGCGGCGAGTTCCCCGGCGAGTTCCGGCAGGATCGTGCCGAACCGGGCGATCGCCGCCTCACAGGCGTCGCGCACCGCGCTCGCCGCACCCCAGGCCCTGAGCACCACGTCGATCGGGCCGTGCTGCAGATGCAGCCGGTCGCCGTCGAGGCGCTGGACGGAGGGCGCGTCCCACATGCTCAGCCGATCCGGCCGAGCAGGGCGAGCAGCGTCTCGGCTTCCTCCGCCGACAGCGGCTCGAGGGTGCGTGCCGAGACCTCCGGGCCGCGCGCCTTCATCGCCTCCACCGTCTCGCGGCCGGTGGCGGTGAGTTCGAGCAGCACGAGGCGCGCGTCGTTGGGATCGACCGAGGGCGAGACGAGGCCGCGCTTGGCGAGCCGGCCGGCGACGCCGAACATGGTCGCGGGATCGATGCCGACCATGCGCCCCAGCTGGTTCTGCGAGGTGGGCCCGAGGTCGTGCAGCTTGGCGAGCGCGGCATATTGCACCGGCGTCACGTCCAGGCCGTCCATCACCTGCTCGAAAATGGCGCTGGCGCGCTGGTGGGCGCGCCGGATCAGGAAGCCGATCTGTTCCTCGAGGACATAGGGCGTCGCCGCCGCCTCGCCGGCGCGCCGTGATCGCTTCGCGGTCATGGACGCTTCTCCGGGAAGGGCCAGGGATTGCCGTCGATCCAGCCGTCGATCCGCGCCTGCGGGGCGACGTCGCGCAGGATGTCGTCGATGGAGACGACGTCCTCCATGTGGCCGCCGAGCCGCTCGTAGAGCGCCCGCGGCAGCGTGAACTCGATGGGGGCGACGATGGCGGGCGTCGGTACGTAGCCGAAGGCGTTCTTCGGCAGCTTCGTGACATCGGCCATGACGGTGATGCCGCCGCCGGGCCAGAGATAGACCGGCGCGCCGCCCATGGTGACCCTCGTCTCGCCGGAGGCGACGGAGCGGGTGAGCAGCACCGGGTTCTCGGTGACGCCCGCCCTGAGGCTCCCGCCCGCGCCCGCCATGAACAGCACGGTGCAGAGCGAAGGCTCGCAGTTCTCGCCGATGCGGTCGACCACCTTCATCACCGCCTCGGGGATCGGGGCGGGCACCGGCGCCAGGTTCTCGTCCAGCACGCAATAGAGGAAGTGCTCGCCGGTGGTGGAGGTCATGAGGAGGCGCAGGCCCGGCCAGGCGATCTCCGGATCGATCTTCTGGATGATCGACAGCGGGTCCTCGATGTCGGTGCCGCCCCAGCCGATGCCGGGATTGGCCACCTGGAAATAACGGCCCGGCGTCGACTTGCGGCCGCGCACGCGAATGCCCGCCTGCCGCATGTCCAGCACCTTGCCGGCCTGGTGTTCCGTCAGCACGCCGGTGATGTGGTCATCGACGACGATGACCTCGTCGACATGGCCGAGCCATTGCTTGGCGAAGATGCCGACCGTGGCCGAGCCGCATCCCACCCGCATGCGCTGCTCGGGCTTGCCGTCGACGATGGGCGCCTGGTTGGCCGCGACCACCACCTCGTGACCCCCGTCGATGGTCATCGTCACCGGCTCGCCGGCGCAGAGCCTGAGCATGGTGTCGCAGGTGACGTTGCCCTCCTTCTTCGAGCCGCCGGTGAGGTGGCGGACGCCGCCGATGGAGAGCATCTGGGAGCCGTATTCGGCGGTCGTGACATGGCCGACCTGCTCGCCGCCGACGCGGATGGGCGCGGCTTCCGGGCCGAGATGGCGGTCGGTGTCGATCTTCACCTTGACGCCGCAATAGCTGAAGATGCCCTCGGTCACGACGGTGACCGTATCGACCCCCTCGTGCACTGCCGAGACGATGAAGGGCGCCGGCTTGTAGTCGGGATAGGTGGTACCGGCGCCGATGGCGGTGACGAAGGTGCGCTGCGGGTCCAGCACCTGGCCGTCCCAGTCGTTCTTGCCGAATTCCACCAGCCGGCCGCCGTCCTCGACCGCCTTGGCCAGCAGCACCACGGGATCGGTGCGCACCAGCTGGCCGTTTTCGTTGGCGTAGCGCGAGCAGGCGCCCGCGCGCCCCGGGCGGATGCGGCAGAGCACCGGGCAGGCGTCGCAGCGCAGGATGCCGTCCCCTTCCGCCGCGCCGAACTTTTTCGAACGCGCCGCGACGGAGAGATGGTCAGTGGCGGTCATGGCGACCTCCTGGGATGGGGTGGCTTGCACTGGGGCTGAGGGCGCCTCGGAAAGGCCCCACCCTCACCCTCCCCCTCTTGTGAGGGGAGGGGGGCTACCGCGCCGCGGCCGATGAGAAACGGTTCTGCCCGGCCCAGCCGATCAAAGGCCGGCGGGACGCCGTGGTCTCCCTCCCCGCGCAGCGGGGAGCGTACGGGTGGGGCATGGATTGGAAGCGCCGGCAAAGACATCCTCATTCCGCCGCCTCCCGCCCCTGCATCGCCGCCCAGAGCTTGTGCGGCAGCACGGGCACCTCGGTCATGCGCACGCCGACCGCATGGCGGATGGCGCCGAGGATGGCCGGGGCGGTGGCCACCAGCGCCGGCTCGCCGACGCCCTTGGCCCCGTAGGGCCCTTCCGGTTCGGTATCCTCGACGAGGTGGATGGTGATCTCCGGCATGTCCCCGGCGGTGGGGATGAGGTAGTCGTGCAGGTTCTCGGTGCGGCCGGGGAGATACTCCTCCATCAGCGCCAGCCCCAGCCCCTGCGCGATGCCGCCGTGGATCTGGCCTTCGGTCAGGGTCGGGTTGATGGCGCGGCCGACGTCATGGGCGGCGACGATGCGGGTGACCTTCACCGTGCCGAGCAGCCGGTCGACCTCAACCTCCGCCACCTGCGCGGCGAAGCCGTAGGTGGCATAGGGGATGCCCTGGCCCTTGGCGTCCAGCGCCGTGGTCGGCGGGTCATATTCGCCGTCGCCCATCAGCACGATGCCGGTCTCGTCGGCGGCGAGCGTGGCAAGGTCGATCACGCGGCTCGCCTCGCCGTCGTCCACCATCAGGCGTGCGCCGTCCAGGGCGAGCCGCGCATTGGGACCGGCATTGGCCAGCGCCAGGATCCTGGCGCGGAGATCGGCGCCCGCGAGTTTGGCGGCATTCCCCGAAACAAACGTCTGGCGCGAGGCCGAGGTCTTGCCGGCGTCGAAGGTCCTGTCGGTATCGCCGATGACGAAGCCGAAGGCCTGCGGCGGTAGGCCCAGCGCATCGGCTGCGATCTGGAGCAGGACCGTCGAAGAGCCCTGGCCGATATCGACCGCACCGTTGAGGAAGGTCAGCCGGCCGTCGCGGCCGAGCGTGATCCGCATTTTCGACGGGTTGGACATGGAGGTGTTGCCGCAGCCGTACCACATGCAGGCGACACCAACGCCGCGGGCCATGCGGCCGCGTCTGGCATTGTGCGCGGCGGCTTCCGCCATCAGCCGGTCGTAGTCCGCCTTCACGGCGTCGAGGCAGTCCGGCAGGCCGGCTGAGGCGTGGAGCACCTGGCCGGTCGGCGTCCGGTCGCCATTGCCGATGGCGTTGATGCGGCGGATCTCCCAGCGGTCGAGCTTAAGGCTCTCCGCGAGGTCGTCGATCAGCGTCTCGCCGGCAATCGCCGCCTGCGGCACGCCGAAGCCGCGGAAGGCACCGGCCGGCACCTCGTTGGTATGGACGGCGCGGGTGGCGTTCCTCACATGCGGCACCTTGTAGGGGCCGGTGGCGTGGACCGGCACGCGGTTGGCCACCGTCGGCCCCCAGGAGGCATAGGCGCCCGTGTTGAAGTCGCCCGTCATTTCGTAGGCCGTGAAGCGGCCGTCCCGGTCCGTCGACATGCGGGCATAGATCTTGGAAGGATGACGCTTTGTGGTCGAGGCCATGCTCTCCGTGCGCGAATAGACGATGCGCACGGGCTTCCTCGTCAGCCAGGCCGCCACCGCGATCAGAGGCTGGATGGAGACGTCGAGCTTGCCGCCGAAGCCGCCGCCACAGGCGGTGGGGATGATGCGCACCTGCGCCATCGGCACGCCGACGACGCGGGCGACCTCCTCCTGGTCCATCACCGCCGCCTGGGTGCAGGCCGTCACCTCGATACGGTCGCCCACCCTGACGGCGTAACCCGCCTCCGGCTCGATATAGGCGTGCTCGACGAAGCCGGTGCGGAACCGGCCCTCGGCGGTGGCGGCACCGAGCCTGTGGCCCTCGGCAACGTCGCCGGTCTCGAGATGGCCGCGGGTCAGCACATTGTCCGGGATATTGGCGTGGAGCGGCGTCGCCCCCTCTGTCAGCGCGGCCTCGACGCCGATCAGTGCCGGCTCCACCTCCCAGGTGATCGGCAGGGCGGCATCGGCGATGCCCTCCACCGCCTCGCGCGTGCCGACGAGGGCGAGGATCGCCTCGCCGCGGTAGCGCACGAAGCCGGGCGCCAGCACCGGCTGGTCCTTGATGGTCGGGAAGATGCCGAAGGAATTGGCGCCGGGAATGTCCGCGGCCGTGAGGATCGCTTCCAGCCCCGGATGCGCGTCCTTCACCGCGGCGAGGTCGCCGAGGGTGAAGCGGGCGCGAGCATGGGGCGAGCGCACAGCGCGCATCCACAGCGCGCCCTCGGGAGCATGGTCGGCGCCGAAGCGGTCGGTGCCCTGCACCTTGGGCAGCCCGTCGGCCCGGGCAATGCGGGCGCCGACCGCCGCGCCCGCCTCCGCCACCGGCGCATAGGCATTGGCGCCGCGCGCCACGGCGTCGATGGCCTCGATGATCTTGGCATAGCCGGTGCAGCGGCAGAGGACGCCGCCGATGCCGTCCTCGATCTCGCCGCGGGTGGGGGAGGGGTTGCGCGCCAGGAGGTCCGTCGCGGCCATGATCATGCCGGGCGTGCAGATGCCGCACTGGGCCGCGCCCTGGGCGAGGAAGGCGGCGCGCAGCCGGTCGATCAGCGGGTCGGAGGCCTCGATCGTGGTGATGGCGCGGCCCTCGGCCTGTGCTGTCGATACGAGGCAGGAGCAGACCTGCTCGCCGTCGAGCAGCACCGTGCAGGCGCCGCAATCGCCGGCATCGCAGCCGATCTTGGTGCCGGTGAGCCCCAGGCCCTCGCGCAGCGTATCGGCGAGGCTGGCGAAGGGGGCCGCCTGCACCTGGTGCGGATGGCCGTTGACGGTGAGCCTCACGGTCATTTCGGCGGGACGGTCGAGCATCAGGCGGCCCTCCGGGTGGCGGGGGAGGCGAGGTCGGCGAGGGCGTCGCGCACCAGCGCCTCGGCCGCGGCCAGGCGATAGGCGGCGCTGGCGCGCACATCGTCGATGGGGGCGAGCGCGGAAATGTGGCCGGAGGTCACGAGCCCCGCGGCTTCAGCGAGAGGCCGGCCGGCGAGCGCCGCCTCCAGCGCCGTCAGCCGCTGCGCCACCGCCGAACAGGCGCCGATGGCGATGCGGGCCTCCGTGATCGTGCCGGCCTCGTCGGTGGCCACCACGGCGGCGACCATGGCGATGGAGATGACGAGATATTTGCGCGCGCCGAGCTTGAGGAAAGTGGAGCGCGCGCCGTCGCGCTTCGGCACGATCAGGGCGGTGACGATCTCATCGGGCCGCAGTGCTGTCTGGCGGTAACCGGTGGAGAAGGCCTGGACGGGAAGGCTGCGTGCGCCTGCCTGGCCCTGCACCTCGACCACGGCGTCGAGCGCCATGAGGTTCGGGATGCCGTCGCCGGCCGGCGAGGCGGTGACGAGATTGCCGGCGAGCGTTCCGAGGTTCTGCACCTGCAGGCCGCCGACCTCGCGCGCCGCGCGGCGGTAGCCGTCGAAGAGTGGCGGCAGGTCGGCGCGGGCGAGGTCGCTCCAGGTGGTCAGCGCGCCGAGCCGCCAGCCCCCGGCTTCCTCTGTGATCCCTCGCAGGCCCGGCACGGCAGTGATGTCGAGCACGTCCTTGTGGGCCGGGTCGCCCCAGGCTTTGCGGGCGGTGCGCACGGGATAGACGTCGGTGCCGCCGGCGAGGACCGTCACGTCGCGCGCTGCCTTGATGGACATGGCCTCGGCGAGGCTGGTCGGACGGAAATAACGCATCAGGCCCTCCATCCCCACAGTGCCTCGGCCTCGGCCGCGGTGTAGTAACCGCGGGCGACGTCCCGGGCGATGGCGGCGGGATCACGCTTGGCCGGATCGCCATAGCCGCCGCCGCCGGGCGTCATCACCTCGACGCGGTCGCCGGCGCGGATCCTCAGGCCCTGGTCCTTCGAGAGGTGCTCGGGGATCGTCGTCTCGGTCCCGCGATGGATCTTCACGATGTTCGGCGCACCGTCCCTGCCGCCGAGTACGCCCGGCGGGCCGAAGCGGCCGTGGTCCATGACGAAGGAGGCGCGCGCCTCGCCGCGCAGCAGTTCCACCTCGTAGTGCACGCCGAAGCCGCCCCGCGCCTTGCCGGCGCCGCCCGAGCCCTCGCGAAGGGCGAAGCGGCGGAACAGCACCGGGTAGTACTGCTCCATCACCTCCACCGGCGCGGTCTTGGAAATGCCGATGGTCGAGCAGCCGTTGGTCAGGCCGTCATGACCGGCATTGCCGCCATAGCCGCCGCCGGTGATCTGGTACATGACATAGCCGGTCTTCTTCGCCGGGTCGAAGCCGCCGAGGGCAAAATTGCCGGACGTGCCGGCGGGCGCCGCCGTCACCTTGTCGGGGATCGCCTGGACGAGGGCGAGGAACACCGCTTCCGCGATGCGCTGGGAGACCTCCGCCGCGCAGCCCGAGACGGGCCGTGGATATTGCGCGTCGAGGAACGTGCCCTCGGGCTTGAGGATGGTCAGCGGCTCAAAGGCGCCCGAATTGATCGGCACGTCCGGGAAGATGTGCTTCACGCCGAGATAGACCGACGAGCAGGTGGTGGCGAAGACCGAGTTCATCGGCCCCTGGCAGGGCGGGGATGACTGCGAGAAGTCGAATGTCATCGTCTCGCCGGCCTTCGTGACGGTGAGGGCGATCCGCAGCGGCTCGTTCACGACGCCGTCGGAATCGACGAAGCTCTCCGAGCGATAGACGCCGTCGGGAATGGCGCGGATCTCGGCGCGCATGCGCTCGGCCGATCGGGCGCGGATCTGGCGGATGGCCTCATCCAGCGTCGCGGTTCCGTATTTCGCGACGAGGTCCGTCAGGCGGGCCTCGCCCACCAGAAGCGCCGCCGCCTGGGCCTTGATGTCGCCGATCCGCTGGTCGGCGATGCGGATGTTGGAGGAAATGATCGCGAAGATCTCCGCGTCCATCTCGCCGCGCTTGAACAGCTTCACCGGCGGCAAGCGCAGCCCTTCCTGCTCCACCTCCGTGGCATGCGCCGAGAAGCCGCCGGGTACCATGCCGCCGATGTCGGGCCAGTGGCCGGTGTTCTGCAGCCAGCAGAAGAGCTGACCGTCGACGAAGACCGGCTTGGCGAAGCGCACGTCCATCAGGTGCGTCCCGCCGAGATAGGGATCGTTGACGATGTAGATGTCGCCGGGCTCCGGCTTGCCGGCCTTGCCCTCGCCGATCAGACGGATGATGTGGCCGGTCGAATGCTGCATCGTGCCGACGAAGACCGGCAGGCCGAACTCCCCCTGTGATATCAGGGCGCCGGTGTCGCGGTCGTAGATGCCGTCGGCGCGGTCGTCGGCTTCGGCGATGACAGGCGAGAAGGCCGAGCGCGAGAAGGCGATGTCCATCTCGTTGCAGACCTGCTGCAGGCCGGCCTGGATGACCGCGAGGGTGAGGGCGTCGAGGGCGGTGGGGGTATGCGCGTTCATCGGACCGTGCTCCGAGACAAGAAGGCCCCACCCTCACCCTCCCCTCGCTCACGCGAGGAGAGGGGGACTACGACCGCGCGCCGGAGCACCGGCGGTCGCGCCAGGCGCAGCCGGTTCCGGCCGAAGCGGGCGGTCATGGTCTCCCTCCCCTCGCCGGAGGGGAGGGTGCGGGTGGGGCCTGAAGGGCAGAATGCCAAGACCATCCTCATGCCGTCACCCTCAGATTGCCGATGGCGTCGACCGTCGCCACGGCGCCGGGTTCGATCACCGTCGTGGCGTCGATCTGCTGGATGACGGCCGGGCCGGTGACCACGGCGCCGATGGGCAGCGCGTCGCGCGAATAGACCTTGGCGTCCCACCAGCGTCCGTCCGCATGGACCTGCCGCTCGCCGATGACGGCGCCCGCGACGTCCGCCGCCCGCGCGGCGGGGTCGAGCAGCGCCGAGAGCGGGAAGGCGCGCCGCCGGCCGATGACCGAGGTCACGAGGTTCACCAGCACGGCGCGGATCTCCGGCAGCCGCACCTGGAAGCGGTGGAAATAGGCCTGCTCGAAAGCCGCCTGGATCTCCTCGCGCGTCACGTCGGGCGAGGCCAGCGGCACGCGGATGAGATGGGTCTGGCCGCGGAACTGCATGTCGGCGCCGTGGATGACCAGCGTCTCCTCGATCTCCGCCTTCTCCTCCTCGACCACGGCGAGCGCGCCGTCGCGCTGCGCCGTCATCAGCCGCTTCACCTCGCCCATGTCGACCTGGTCGAGCGGCTTGTTGACGGTGTTCACCCGGTCCTGGCGCAGGTCCGCGACCAGGCAGCCGAGAGCATTGGTGAGACCCGGCCGCGCCGGCACCAGCACCTCGGGAATTCCGAGCTCCCGCGCGAGCGCCACGGCATGGAGCGGCCCCGCGCCGCCGAAGGCGAAGAGCACGAAATCGCGGGGGTCGTAGCCGCGCGACAGCGACACCATGCGGATGGCGCCGGACATGTGGACATTGCCGAGCCGGATGACGGCGGCGGCCGCCTCCTCGACGCTCATGCCGAGCGGAGTTGCGAGGTCGCGTTCGAAGACGGCGCGGATGTCGGCGAGCGACACCTTGCCCTGCACCGCGGTCAGCCGGTCGGGATCGAGCCGGCCGAGGATCAGGTTGGCGTCGGTAATCGTCGGGCGGGTGCCGCCGCGCCCATAGCAGATCGGACCGGGCTCGGAGCCCGCCGAATGCGGCCCGACCTGCAGCATGCCCGCCGTGTTGACCGAGGCGATCGAGCCGCCGCCGGCCCCGACCGTGCGCACGTCCACCATGGGCAGGTGGATCGGCAGGCCGTAGTCGATGGTCAGTTCCGCGGAGACTTCCGGCACGCCGCCATGGATCAGCGCCACGTCGGTGGAGGTGCCGCCCATGTCGTAGGTGATGGCGTTGGTGAGGCCGGACTGGGCGAGCGTCGCCGCCGCCGCCATGACGCCCGAGGCCGGGCCGGACATCACGGTCTTCGCCGCCTCGCGCGCCACCAGCGTCGCCGGCACCGTGCCGCCATTGCCGTTCATGACGAGGAGATCACGCGAGAAGCCCTTGGCCGAGAGGTCGGCCTGCAGCCGCTGCACGTAGCGGTCGAGGATCGGCTGCACGGCGGCGTTCACGCTGGCCGTCGTGCCGCGCTCGTATTCGCGATATTCCGACAGGAGCGCGTGGCCGAGGGTCACATAGCCGTTCGGCCAGACGGAGCGGACGATCTCGCCGGCCCTGAGCTCGTGGTCGGGATTGGCGTAGGAATGCAGGAAGTGGACGACCACCGCCTCGCAGCCCGCCGCCGCCAGCGCTTCCGCTTCGCGTTTCACAGCCGCCTCGTCCAGCGGCGTGACGACTTCGCCCTGCGCGTTCATGCGCTCGGCCACCTCGCGGCGGAAGGGCCGCTCGATCAGCGGCTCGAAGGTGCCTGTCATGCCATAGGCGCGCGGGCGGGTGCGGCGGCCGAGTTCGAGGATATCGCGGAAGCCTTCGGTGGTGATCAGGCCGACCTTGGCGACCTTGCGCTCCAGCACCGCATTGGTGGTGGCGGTGGTGCCGTGGATGATGAGGTCGAGATCGGCCGGTCCGACACCCGCCGCCTCGACCGCCTTCACCACGCCCACCGCCTGGTTGGCGATGCTGGTCGGGACCTTCGCGAGCTTCACGGTCACGCTCTGACCGTCCTGCTCGGTCAGGAGCAGGTCGGTGAAGGTGCCTCCAACGTCGATGCCGGCAACGCGCCTCAAGGTCTCGTCCTTTTCATTCGTCTACGAACGGTGTGGTCGAGACCACTCCGGATTCGCGTGCACTCACACGCTGAGATAGGCTTCCCTGATCTCGTCATTGGCCTCGAGATCCTCGGTGGTTCCCTCGTAGCGGATCGCGCCTTTCTCGATGACATAGGCCCGGTCCGACACGGCGGAGGCGAAGTAGAGGTTCTGTTCCGACAGCAGCACGGCGATGCCCTGCGCCTTCATGGCGAGGACGGCATCGGCCATCTGCTCGACGATGACGGGAGCGAGGCCCTCGGAGGGTTCGTCGAGCAGCACGGCGTGCGGATTGCCCATGAGCGTGCGGGCAATCGTCAGCATCTGCTGCTCGCCGCCCGACATGGCCGAGGCACGGCGGCCTTTCATCTCCGCGAGATTGGGGAAGATGGCGAAGAGCCGCTCCAGCGACCAGGGCTCCTTGCCCGGCGCTCCCGCCGCCGACTTCCGCCCGACCTCGAGATTCTCATAGACAGTGAGGTCGGTGAAGATGCGGCGCTCCTCCGGCACATAGCCGAGGCCGAGCCGGGCGATGCGGTAGGGCTGCCAGCCGGTGACGTCCTGGCCCTCGAAGGTGACGGTGCCGGCCTGCGGCGGCACCAGGCCCATGATCGCCTTCAGCGTCGTCGACTTGCCCGCGCCGTTGCGGCCCATCAGCGCCACCACCTCGCCGGCGCGCAGCGTCACGTCGACGCCGAACAGCACCTGGGCATGGCCATAGGCGGCGGCAATGCCGCGGGTCTCGAGGATGGTGGTGGAGGTTGCCGGTATCACTGCGCCCTCCCGCAGGCCGGAAAAGGGAATGCCCCACCCGCACCCTCCCCGCGCTGGCGCTCGGGGAGGGGGACTATGGCGTCGCATCCCGTCCCCTGCGTCGTGCCTGGCCCAACCGAAGAGGCGAAGCGGGACGTGGAAGTCCCCCTCTCCTTGGAGCGAAGCGAGAAGGGGAGGGTGCGGGTGGGGCCTTGTCTGACAAGCGGCATCACTGCACCCCCGCCGCCTGCCGGCGCGCCTTGAGGGCCGCCTGCGAGCCCGCCTCGCCGAGATAGACCTGCTTGACCCGCTGGTTGGAGCGCACCTCGTCGGGCGTGCCCGTGGCGATGATCTCGCCGCGCACCAGCACGAGAATGCGGTCGGCGTGGCCGAAGACCGAGTCCATGTCGTGCTCGGTGAAGAGCACGCCGATGCCGTGAGCGCGGGCGATGTCGGCGGTGAGCTGCATGAGGGCCGTGCGCTCCTTCGGCGCCATGCCGGCGGTCGGTTCGTCCATGAGCAGCAGCTTCGGCTCGGAGGCGAGGGCGATGGCAAGCTCGACCCGCTTCACGTCGCCATAGGCGAGTTCGTTGACCGGCCGGTCCGCCATGTCGGCCATGCCGACGCGGGCGAGGAAGCCGAGGGCGGCCTCCCGGTGCAGCCGCGTGGCGGCCGCCGTCACCGAGCGCGTCTGCCCGTGGTGGGAGATCAGCGCCATCTGCACGTTTTCCACCACGCTCATCGAGATGAAGGTCTGCGCGATCTGGAAGGTGCGGCCGACGCCGAGGCGCCAGATCTCGCGCGGCGGCTTGCCGGTAATGTCCTGGCCCGCCAGCACGATGGAGCCGGCATCGGGCTTCAGCTGGCCGCCGACCATGTTGAAGGTCGTCGACTTCCCCGCCCCGTTCGGCCCGATGATGGCGAGCATCTCGCCGGCCGCCAGGCTGAAGGTGACGTTCTTGCCTGCGGTGACGCCGCCGAAGCGCTTTTCGAGGCCGGTGACGGCGAGGAGGGGCTGCATCACGCGGCCTCCTTCGCGACGACCGGCAAGGCCGCGCCACGGCCCGTCCGCTCGCGCAGCCCCTCGATGGCGCCGACGACGCCTTTCGGGAAGACCAGCACGATGGCGATGATCGAGACGCCGAGGAAGAACCGCCAGAAGTCGGTCAGCGGCATGAAGAAGTCCTTGACCGAATGGAAGACGGCGGTCCCGACCAGCGGCCCCATCACCGTCTGGATGCCACCGGTGAGGATCATCATCAGGAAGTCGATGGACATGGCGATGGAGATCATCGTCGGGTCGATAGAGCCCTTGGAGAAGGAATAGAGCCCGCCGGCGAGCCCCGCCGCAGCGCCCGCCACGATGAAGGCGAGCCAGCGGTGCGTCTTCACGTCGATGCCGATGGCATCCGCCCGGTTGGCGCTGTCGCGGGCGGCGCGCAGCGTATAGCCGAAGGGGGTGTAGAAGAGGTGCCGCAGCGCCACGATGGAGGCGAGCGCCAGCACCGCGACCACGTAGAAATAGACCTCGCGCGAGGCCGCCCAGCGCGACGGCCAGACGCCGACCACGCCGTTGTCGCCGCCCGTCACCTCCACCCACTGGAAGCAGATGGCATAGGTGATCTGGGCGAAGGCGAGCGTCAGCATGGCGAGGTAGATGCCGTGCAGCCGCACGATGAAATAGCCGAACAGCGCCGCGGCGAGGCCGCCGGCGATCGGCGCCACCACCAGCGCCAGCTCCATCGGCGCCTTCATCGGCCCGGTCACGAGGAGGCCCGCCGCATAGGCCCCGACGCCGAAATAGGCGGCATGGCCGAAGGAGACGATGCCGCCGTTGCCGATCAGCAGGTTCAGCGAGAAGGCGGCGAGCGCGAAGACCATGATCTCGATGCCGACCTTCACCTTGTAGGTGTCGCCGACGATGGGGACCAGCAGCAGGGCCGCCGTCAGCAGGATCCAGACCACGGCCTCAGGCCTCGTGAAGCCCTTGAGGTTCAGGATGCCCTCGGGGAGCACGGCGCGGCCGGAGGCCACTTCCGGCTTGCCCATCAGGCCCCAGGGCTTGACCACCAGCACCACGGCCATCAGCAGGAAGACCAGCACCAGCGTGATCTTCGGGAAGATCAGGATGCCGAAAGCCTCCAGCATCTTGATGATCAGCGCGGCGACGAAGGCGCCGGGAACCGAGCCCATGCCGCCGATGACCGTCACCACGAAGGCTTCGGTGATGATGGAGAGGTCCATGCCGGTATTGGCCGGAAGGCGCGGGATCTGCAGCGCCCCGCCGAGGCCGGCGAGGAAGGCGCCGAGGAACAGCGTGCCGGTGAACAGCATGGCCTGGTTGACGCCGAGCGCCCCGACCATTTCGCGGTCCTGCGTGGCGGCGCGGATGAGCACGCCGAACCGCGTCTTGTGCATGATGAGGAGAAGCGCGCCGAGCACCGCCGGCCCGACGAAGATGAGGAACATCTCGTAGGCCGGAAAGCGCTGGCCGAGGATCTCGATGCCGTGGCGCATGCCGGGCGCGCGCGGGCCGGTGATGTCCACCGGGCCCCAGATCTTCAGCACCACGTCCTGGACGATGAGCACGACGCCGAAGGTGGCGAGCAGCTGGAACAGCTCCGGCACCCGGTAGATGCGGCGCAGCAGCACCACCTCCATGATCACGCCGAGAATGCCCACCACTGCGGCGGAGGCGATGACGCCGACGAAGAACAGGGTCGGCGATCGGTCGAACTCCAGGAGCCAGGGCACGATGGTCACCGCCATATAGGCGCCGAGCATGTAGAACGAGCCGTGGGCGAAGTTCACGATGCGCGTCACGCCGAAGACGATGGTCAGGCCCGAGGCGATGACGAACAGCGCCGAGGCGCTGGCCAATCCCGACAGGGCCTGGATGAGGAGGAAGGAGAGATCCATCGGCGGGGGGCTCTCGGCGCGAGCGGTCAGAAAGGGGTCGCGCGGCGACGCGGCCCGTCGGGGGAAATGCACCGGGCGGGCGCCCGGCAGGTGCATGCGAACGGGACCGGTCGCCCCCTCCCGCCAGGGGAGAGGGCTCGGGCTGCGATCCTCAGATCTTGCGCGCGGCGCGGACCTCGGCCTCGGGGAACATCACCTCGGCCCCGTCCACGTAGCGGAAGTTCTTCATCGTCGGCAGCTTGCCCTTCAGCGTCGTCTCGCCCACCCACGCGCCGAGCGTCGACTGCTGGTCGATGGCGCGCATGGTGACGGGACCGCAGATGGTCTGCGTCGTCAGGCCCTTGAAGGCCTCGATCATCGCCGCCGTCTCGGTCGACTTCGCCTTGTTGAACATGTCGCGGATCATGAAGGGCACGACATAGCCCAGCACCGAGCCCAGGCGCGGCGTGTCGTTGAACTTGGCCTTGTAGGCGGCGACGAAGGCCTGGTGGCCGTTGGCCTCCACCTGCTCCGGCGGATAGCCGGTGACGATCCAGCCGTCCGGCGTCTCGTCGCCCAGCGGCAGCAGATATTCCGGCTCGCCGGTGAGGAGGCTCACCACGGTGCGGCGCTCGAACAGGCCGCGGGTGTTGCCCTCGCGCACGAAGGCGGTGAGGTCGGCGCCGAAGAGCACGTTGAAGATGCCGTCGGGCCGGCTCTGGGCAAGCGCGCCGACGGTCGCGCCGGCATCGACGCGGCCGAGCGCCGGGAACTGCTCGGCGACCACCTCGAAGCCCGGCACCGCCGCGCCCATCAGGCGCTTGAAGGCGGCGACCGCCGACTGGCCATATTCGTAGTTCGGCGCCACCACGGCCCAGCGCTTCACTCCCTTCCCCTTGGCGGCGTCGACCAGCATCTTGGTCTGCATGTAGGTGCCGGGGCGGACGCGGAACGTGTAGGGATTGCCGTTCGCCATGGTCAGCGCGTCGGTCAGCGGCTCGGTGGCGAGGTAGAGCACCTTCTTCTGGTTGGCGAAGTCGGCCAGCGCGAGGCCGACATTCGACAGGAAGGCGCCGGCGATGAAGGAGACGTTCTCGCGGGTGACGAGCTCCTCGGCGACCCGCACCGCATCGCCCGGCGTCGCGCCGTCGTCGCGGTAGATGATCTCGAGCGGACGGCCGCCCATGCCGGCGAGGCCGCCGGCGGCGTTGATCTGCTCGACGGCGAGCTGCATGCCGTTGCGATAGGGAACGGCGAAGGCGGCCATGCGGCTGTAGGAATTGAGTTCGCCCACCTTGACCGGGGCGCCCTGGGCGGAGCCGGGTCCGGTGGTCAGGGCGACACCGGTGGCGGCGAGGCCTCCGACGACGGTGCGGCGCGACAGATCGAGCTTCGACATCAACAATCTCCCCTCAGATGCGGGCGGCGGGGACCGCCCGTTCCACCTCTGACCGAAGCTTCCGTTGTTTTGTTCTTCGGAAGATCATTCGTAAGCGAACGATACCGCGTCCCGGATCGCTGGCAAGAGGCTTTTTTGGAATTCCTGAGAACTGCGCGGCGGCGCCGCAGCAGGCCCCGCGAACCGTTGAATCGGCCCGACCCATCAGACGGTTAGGAGAAGGTCGGGCGCAGCCCTCCGACGGTGATACCGTTCCAGTTCTTCATCACCGGGGTGACGAAGCGACGGAATTTGGCAGCCTCCGCCTCGTTCATGGGCAGGAGCCTGGCGATGAGCGCCGCCATCATCACCTCGCTGGCGCGGGAGGCGCCGTCGACGCATTTCAGTGCGACGCCGAGGCCCTGTTCGGGCAGCGCCGCGCAGAAGACGCCTTCGGCTCCGGTCTTCACGAAGACCCGCTCGCCGAAGAGCTCCATGACGTCAGTGCAGAACCGCCCCGAGCCCGCCACCATGAACGGCTCGGCCGCACAGGCGGCGCGCAGACGCGCAAACGCCTTCGCCCGTTCCGGCCCGACGCCCTCGCCGGTGGCGAGCTTGGCGAAGCCGTGGGCGAGCCTGGTCAGCGGCACGGCGTAGGTCGGAATGGAGCAGCCGTCGGTGCCGACCGCCGTGTCGGCGTCCAGCCTGTGGCCGGTGACCTCGCCCACCGCCTCGGCGACGAAGCGCTGCACCTTGTGATCGATGCCGACATAGCCGCGGGGGTCGATGTCGTGCGAACAGGCGAAGCAGAGGAAGCCGGAATGCTTGCCCGAACAATTGTTGTGAAGGGCGGAGGGCTTGCCGCCCGAGCGGGCGAGGGCGTGGCTCGCCGCCGCGCCCGAGGGCCAGTGCGCCCCGCATTCGAGGTTGGCCTCGCCGAGCCCGGCTTTCGCCAGCATGCCGGCGGCCGTCGCCACGTGGCGCTCCTCGCCGGAATGGGACGAGCAGGCCAGCGCCAGTTCGGCATGGCCGAAGCCGTAGCGGTCGGCGGCCCCGCTCTCCACCAGCGGCAGGGCCTGCAGCGCCTTGATGGCGGAGCGCGGATAGATGGCCCGGTCGATGTCGCCCAGCGAGAACACGACCCGTCCCGCGGCGTCGGAGACGACGACGGCTCCCCGGTGCACACATTCGACGCTGTCGCCGCGCAGGACTTCGACGAGGATGGGGTCGCTCAGCGACATGGACGGGCTCCTTGAGGCGGTCCGTCGCGATAAGCCAGAACCGCCGGCGGGAAAAGCCCCGTTATTCCGCCGCCTGGGCGCCCGGCGCCACCTGGCCCTGCGGCGCGTCCATGCGCGCATTCATGTTGGCGACCATCTTCTTGACGATGGTCGAGGCCGTCTTCTCGAACAGGAAGGGGAAGAAGGCGTGCACGAAGGCGCAGAAGGCACAGAAGGCGAAGGTGCCGGAATAGCGAAGCGCCACGCCCATATGCTCGAAATAGCTCTCGTTGACCGAGCGGGGATGGGCGAGGAAGGCGGTCTTGGCACGTTCGATCATCACGGGGGCTCCGGCACCGGGCGCGAGTCGCGCAATCGGGATGATCGTAACCCTGGTCCCATGGGATGATGTCCCAAACGTTTGGGCAATTGCTCCGGTCGTGTGGACGTTTTCGCGCATTATGGTATATTTGAGGGATGACATCCTCATCGCTCGCTCTCGATCCCACCGACAAGGCGCTGTTGCGGCTGGTGCAGCAGGATGCCGGCCTCTCCATGGAGCAGCTCGCGGAGAAGGTGAACCTGTCGCGCAATGCCTGCTGGCGGCGGCTGAAGCGGCTCGAGGACGAGGGCGTCATCCGTGCCCGTGTCGTTCTCGCCGACCCGGCCAAGCTGAACCTCGAACTCACCGTCTTCATCGCCGTTCGCACCAGCCGCCACGACGCCGACTGGGCGGCGCGCTTTCACGCCGCCGTGCAGGACATTCCGGAACTGCTCGGCGTCTACAGGACGGCGGGAGAGATCGACTACATCCTGCACGCCCGGGTGCCCAACGTCGCCGCCTATGACCGCCTCTACAGGAAGCTCACCGCCCGCATTGAGATGCAGGACGTCTCGGCGAGCTTCGTCATGGAGGAGATCAAGGAGGTCACGGCCCTGCCGCTGGATTTCGTGTGAGGCGGGCGCTTCCAGTCGCGGGTTCGATGGGAGGGCCCCACCCTTACCCTCCCCTCTGGCGAGGGGAGGGAGACTACCGCGTCCCGCAGGTCTTCCGCCGTCGTGCCTGGCGCCGCCGGAGCCGGACGGAGCGCGGCGTCAAAGTCCCACTCTCCCTGGAGCGGAGCGACAAGGGGAGGGGTGAGGGTGGGCCTCCCTGGACCCCTCTGGCCCTCACGTCGCGCGGAACTCGCCCGTCAGCGAGGGCGCGCCGTCGCTCGTCGCGAGGCCCTTCGCCACGAGGTCTTCCAGATGGGCGAAGACCGAGAGCCCCGCCGCGCTCTTCAGCCGGGGGTCGAGCCCCTCGTAGATGGCGGCGACGATCTCCGGGATGGACCTGTCGCCGGCGCCGAGGCGCTTGACGATCGCCGCCTCGCGCAGCTTGCGGTGGTGCGACAGCGCCCGCATGAACTTCGCCGGCTCGCGCACCGGCCCGCCATGGCCGGGCCAGAACAGCCTCTCCTCGCGGGCCCTGAGCTTGTCGAGCGAAGCCATGTAGTCGCCCATCGACCCGTCCGGCGGCGCCACGATGGAGGTCGACCAGGCCATGACGTGGTCGCCGGAGAACAGCGTCTCCTCCTCGCGCAGGGCGAAGGCCATGTGGTTGGCCGTGTGGCCGGGGGTGAAGACCGCCTCCATGGTCCAGCCGGTGCCGGAGACGACGTCGCCGTCCTTCAGCACCACGTCCGGTCGGAAGTCCTTGTCGCCCGAGGCGTCGAGCGCATTGGTCTCGCCGAGGTTGAGCGCCCGCGCCGCGCGGTGCGGCCCCTCCGCATAGACCGGCGCGCCCGTCGCCGCCTTGACGGCGGCGGTGGCGGGCGAATGGTCACGGTGGGTATGGGTGACGAGGATCGCCTCCACCGTCTCGCCCTTCACCGCCTCCAGCACCGCCGCCACGTGGCGCGGGTCGTCGGGCCCGGGGTCGACGATGGCGACGCGGCCGGTGCCGACCACATAGGTCACCGTGCCCTTGAAGGTGAATGGTCCGGGATTGTCGCAGAGAACCCGGCGGATCAGCGGCGAGAGCTGTTCCGCTCGGCCGGGCACCGCCGCGTCGTCGCGGTCGAAAGGGATATCCTCGGCCATTCTGCCTCTGTCGAAACGGTGAGAGACCGCGGGTTGCGGCGCTGAGCCCGGTCGGCTACCCCGGCAGGCCATCACGCCGGGCGGCAAATGACAAGCTGCCGCAACGGCATAGGTCACCACAGGAAACCCCCGACATGCGCAACGCGACCATCGCCGCGACCCTTTGGCCTTCGTCCGCCGGCCTCCTCCGCCCGGCCCTGCTCGTGGGTGCGGGCGTCTGCCTCATCACCCTCGGCGCCAAGGCGAGCGTGCCCTTCTGGCCGGTGCCGCTGACCCTGCAGACCCTGGCGATCTCGGTCGTCGCCGCCGCATACGGCCTGCGCCTCGGCGGGGCGACGGTCGCCGCCTATCTCGCGACCGGCCTCCTCGGCATGCCGGTCTTCGCCGGCATGAGCGCGGGAATCGCCCCCTTCATGGGGCCGACGGGCGGCTTCCTCGCCGGCTTCCTCGTCATGGCCGCCATCATCGGCGCCGCCGCCGACCGCGGCTGGGACCGGGCCTGGCCGACGACGCTCGCCGCCATGGCGCTCGCCAACGTCATCGTCTTCGTGCCCGGCCTCCTGTGGCTCGGCACCTTCACCGGCTATGGCGAGAAGCTGCTCGCCGCCGGCCTCTGGCCCTTCGTCGCCGGCACCGTGGTGAAGACGGCGCTCGCCGCCGCTCTCATGCCGGTCGCCTGGGCGCTGGTCTCGCGCCTCAGGGGCTGACCGCCTCCACGACATAGCCGCCGTCGAACAGGCAGGCGATGCGGGCGAGAGCCGCCCGCGTCGCCTCGCTGTCGGATGATATGCCGTCTGGCAGCGCCGCCGCCAGGGCCGCGCCGTCGAGGGCGTTGAGGCGCGGAAAGAGCTCCGGGTCGAGCCGCGCGGCCAGAGCATGGTCCGGATGGCTCCCGTCGCGATGGGCCGGTCCGTATTCGCCGAGATGGCGCATGGCGTCCCAGGGTGCCGCCTCTGCCGGCAGGCGCGCCGCCAGCCCCTCGTCCTCCGCCCGCAGATAGAAGCGGTTGAGCCCGTCGAAGAAGACGTCGCGATAGCCGGCCTCAGCGAGAATGGGGGCGAAATCGCCGGAGCGGTCCGCCATGGTCCAGGGCGCCACCACCTCCAGCACCACGACTCGGGGGCGGAAGCGCCGCCAGTCGTTGCCGGCGAGAACCTCGGCCTCGGCGCCCTCCACGTCCACCTTGAGAAAGTCGATCCGCTCCGGCGCATGGGTCTCGCAGAGCGCGGCGAGGGTCGTCACCGGCCGCGTCAGCCGGGAGGAGGAGACGCCGGCCGCCGCGGCGGCCTCGGCATGGACGGGCAGGGTGGTGGACAGGCCATGGAACCGGTCGGCCTGGAAGAATTCGGCCTCGCCTTCCGCCCGGCCGCACAGCGCCTCCACCACCACGTCGCGGGGGCGGACGTGCCGGTAGCCACGCGCGATCTGCGCCTGCGGTTCCACCACGATGCCGCGCCAGCCGCGCTCGTAGAACCAGAAGGAGACGTTGTCGGCGACGGCATGGCCGCCGCCGACGTCGACGTAGAAGCCCTGCGCCACGTCGGCGAGCAGCAGGGAGAGGTGGTAGTCCTCGCGGTTCTGGGCGTAGGAGAGGAAGGCCCTCGCGTCCGCTTCGCTCAAGGCCCGTTCCTCCGGCGCTGCCGCCCTCTAGCGGCGCGGCGTGATGGCGTGAGCCTCGCGTGCGCGCTCGATCTGGTCAAGCTTGGCGGTGAAGAGGCTCCAGTCGTCGCGCTCGGCGATGGGCGCCCACAAGGCCTCCACCTCCTCGATGAGCAGCGTCGCCGGCCCCTCGCCGTCGAAATAGGCGGCGGCGCCAGGCGCCGGCGGCACGGGCTCGTGGGCACCGAGCGCCGCCTCCAGCCGGGCGAAATCCTGGCCCTGGTAGTACTGCGCCTGCGGCCCGGCCATGGCGAAGGCGCGCCGCGCCAGGCCGCCGTGCCAGTCGAACATGGTGCGCTCGAAGGGGGCCTGCGACTTCAGCAGGAACTGGAAGAAGGCGGCGGCGAGTTCGTCGTCGGTGTCCGCATCCACCTGCCGAAGGCCGAGCCTCGCGCAGAGGGCCCGTCTAAGCCCCTCGTGGAAGGCGCCCGCATAGGTTCTCAGCGCGTCCTCGAGATCGGCCACCGGCGCGACCAGGGTCAGGCATTCGGCGAAGCGCTCGAGGTTCCAGGCGACCGCTCCCGGCTGGCGGCCGAAGGCATAGAGGCCCGTCTGGTCGAAATAGGCGGCGGTGAAACCGGGCTCGTAGCGCGGCAGGAAGCGCCACGGCCCGTAGTCGAAACTCTCGCCGGTGACCACCATGTTGTCGGTGTTGAGGACGCCGTGGACGAACCCAGCCGCCATCCACTCGCCCGCCAGCGCGCCGGTCGCCTGCGACACCGCGGCGAGCAGGGCCGGGGCCTCCTTCGCCACGTCGCCTCCGCGCGCCGCCTGCGGGTGGTAGTGGCGGATGCAATGGGCGACGAGCGCCGTGATCCCGGCGGCGTCGTTGTGAGCGAGGCAGCGCTGGAACGTGCCGAAACGGACATGGCTGTGCGACAGCCGCACCATGACAGAGGAGCGGGTCGGCGAGGGCTCGTCGCCGCGCATGAGCGCCTCGCCTGTCTCGATGAGCGAGAAGGTCTTGGAGGTGTAGACGCCGAAGGCCTCCAGCAGCGAGGAGGCGAGAACCTCGCGCACGCCGCCCTTGAGCGTGAGGCGCCCGTCGCCGGAGCGCGAATAGGGCGTCTGTCCGGATCCCTTGGTGCCGAGGTCGAGCAGCCGCCCCTCGTCGTCGAGGAGCTGCGCCGCGAGGAAGCCGCGACCGTCTCCGAGGTCCGGGTTGTACGAGCGGAACTGGTGGCCGTGATAGCGCAGCGCCAGCGGCTGGGGCAGGTTGTCTGGCAGCGGCTCGAACCGGCCGAAATGGGCGATCCATTCCGCATCCGACAGGCCGCCGAGGCCGACCGCCTCGGCCCAGCGCTGGTTGCGGAAACGCAGGATGTGCTGCGGGAAGGCCGCCGGCGCCACGACGTCGTAGAAATCGGGGCCGAGATCGGCATGGGCGGTGGAGGGGCGATAGGTCATCATGGACATATAGCGCCTGGGGGCCATGAAAGGTCCAATGGGGGCGCGGGCTCGTGCCCGGGGGTAGAGGATAGCCCCTCGCCCCTACCCTCTCCCCACTGGCGGGGAAGAGGGGACTATGACGTTGCACCTGTTCCGCGCCAGTGGCGCCGGGCACGACCGTGGCCGGACCTGACGCGACGCTGGCGCACCCTCTTCCCGCTGGCGGAGAGGGCAAGGGTGAGGGGCCCTTAAGGCACTCACGCCGCCGCGGCTTCGCCCTGAAGATCCTTCACCACCTCGGCCAGCATCTCGTAGGAGCGCACCCGCTTCGAATGGTCGAAGATCGCGGAGGCCACCATGACTTCGTCGACACCTGTCTGGGTGACGAACTGCTTGAGGCCGCGCCGCACCGTCTCGGGCGATCCGACGAAGGAGAATTGCAGCATGCGCGAGGCCTGCGCCTTCTCCATCGGCCTCCAGAAGGTCTCGATATCGTCGATCGGCGGCGGCAGGAGGCCGCGTACCCCGCGGAAAATGCCGGCGGCGCGCTGCTGGGCCGAGGTGAAGAGGTGGCGCGCCTCCTCGTCGGTGGGCGCAAGGAAGACATTGCAGCCGGCCATGGCATAGGGCGTCGCCTGCTGCTCCGAGGGCGTGAACTTCGCCCGGTAGAGCGTCAGGGCCTGCATCAGCGCGTCGGGGGCGAAATGCGATGCGAAGGCGTAGGGAAGCCCCAGCATGGCGGCGAGCTGGGCGCCGAAGGTGGAGGAGCCGAGGATCCACAGCGGCACCTCGGTGCCGGCGCCGGGCACCGCCTGGATCGCCTGGCCCGGCTGGGCGGGCGCGAGAAAGGCCTGGAGCTCCAGCACGTCCTGCGGGAAATTGTCGGCCTCCATCGGGTCGACGCGAAGCGCCCGCATCGTGCGCTGGTCGGTGCCCGGAGCGCGTCCCAGGCCGAGGTCGATGCGGCCGGGGAACAGGCTCTCCAGGGTGCCGAACTGCTCGGCGATTACCATCGGCGCGTGGTTCGGCAGCATGATGCCGCCGGCGCCGACGCGGATGCGGCTGGTCGCCGCCGCCACCTGACCGATTACCACCGCCGTCGCCGCGCTGGCGATGCCGGTCATGTTGTGGTGTTCGGCGAGCCAGTAGCGGTTGTAGCCGAGCCGGTCGGCATGGCCGGCGAGGTCGATCGTGTTGCGCAGCGCGTCGCCGGGCGTCTTGCCCTCCGGTACGGGCGCGAGGTCGAGGATGGAGAACAGGGTCATCGGATCATCCGGGGTCAAGGGCCGGGGTCAGGTCCCCCAAGATAGGCGCTTCCCGCGGGATGGCGAGGGGAGGGGCAGCGGATCAGCCCTGCTCCGGCGCCCCGAGCTGGCGCAGCGCCTCGTGGACGACATCCGCCTTGTGCCGCAGATGTTCGCGCATCAGCGCCGACAGGGCCGCCCCGTCGCGGGCCCTGAGAGCCGCCATCATGCGCTCGTGGTCCTCGATGGCCTCGGCCCAGCGCTCCGGCGTCTTGCGGGCGACGAAGCGCACTGCATGGATGCGCACCATCAGGTTCTGGTAGAGGCTCGCAAGGGTGGCATTTCCCGCGATGCGGAAGATCTCCTCGTGGATCCGCCGGTTCAGCCCGGAATAGGGCACCCATTCGCCGCGCCGCCAGTGGCCGACCATTTCGGCGTGCATCGCCTCCAGCCTGGCGAGGTCATCGGCGGTCAGGCGGGCGCAGGCGAGTTCGCCGGCGAGCGCCTCCAGCATGCCCATGATGGGGAAGAGCTCCTCCACCGCGTCCGGAGCGATGCGGGCGACGCGGGCGCCACGGTTCGGCGTGAGGTCGACAAGGCCCTCGGCGGCGAGCACCTTCAGCGCCTCGCGCAGGGGAGTGCGGGAGACGCCGAAGAGGTCGCAGAGGTCGGGCTCGGAGATCTTGTCGCCGGCCTTCAGCGTGCCCTCCACGATCATGTCGCGCAGACGGCCGGTGAGTTCCGTCGCCAGCGAGCGGCGGGCGATCAGCGGATGCTCGTTCATGGCGATCCTCCTCTCGCCTGCTGCGCCATCACGCCGCCTTGGCGCCGCCCTCGCGCTTGCCCTCCGCCAGATAAGCCATGGCCGCCGCGACGCCGCCCGCCTTGTGCGGCACGCCGGCGAGGCCGAGGCCCATCTCCACGCCCGCCAGCGTGCCGATCAGCGTCAGGTCGTTGATGTCGCCGAGATGGCCGATTCGGAACACCTTCTTCGCGACCTTCGACAGGCCGGTGCCGAGCGACATGTCGAAGGCATCGAGGATCACCGAGCGCAGCCGGTCGGCGTCATGCCCCTCCGGCATCACGACCGCGGTGAGCACAGGGGAGAAGTGCTTCGGGTTGGTGCAGAGGTTTTCCATGCCCCAGGCGGCCACCGCCCGACGGGTCGCCTCGCCATGGCGCAGGTGGCGCGCGAAGACGCTGTCGAGGCCCTCCTCGTGGAGCATCTTGATGGCCTCGTCCAAGCCGTAGAGCAGGTTGGTCGCCGGCGTGTAGGGGAAGTAGCCGGACTTGCCGGCGGCGATCATCTCCTCCCAGCCCCAGAAGCTCTTCGGCAGGCGCGAGGTCTTCGAGGCCGCGAGCGCCTTCTCCGAGACCGCGTTGAACGACAGGCCGGGGGGCAGCATCAGGCCCTTCTGGGAGCCCGCGACGGTGACGTCGACGCCCCATTCGTCGTGGCGGTAGTCGACCGAGGCGAGCGAGGAGATGGTGTCGACCATGAGCAGGGCCGGATGGCCGGCGGCGTCGATGGCCTTTCTCACCTCGTCGATGCGAGAGGTGCAGCCCGTCGAGGTCTCGTTATGGACGACGCAGACCGCCTTGAAGCTGTGTGTCTTGTCCTCGCGCAGCGCCGCCTCGATGGCGGCGACATCGGCGCCCGCGCGCCAGTCGGAGGGGATGAAGGTCGCCTCGACGCCAAGCTTGGCCGCCATGGTCTTCCACAGCGTGGCGAAATGGCCGGTCTCGACCATCAGCACCTTGTCACCGGGGGAGAGCGTGTTGGCGAGCGCGGCCTCCCAGGCGCCGGTGCCGGAGGCCGGGTAGATCACCACGTGGCCCTTGGTCCTGAAAATGGTGCGCATGCCGTCGAGGACGCGCAGGCCGAGCTTGCCAAAATCCGGGCCGCGATGGTCGATCGTCTGCCGGGCGATGGCGCTGAGGATGCGCTCCGGCACGGGCGACGGGCCGGGGATCTGCAGGAAGTGGCGGCCCGCGACGCGGGGGGCATTGGTGGCCATCGGGGTCTCCTCGGCTGTCGGCGCGCATCGGAATTCGGCACCGCCTCTTGCCATAATGAATAATGAATGCAAAATTCAAGTCAAGGGCCTTCACCGCGCGTCACCCGTTCGGGCGCCGAGCGCCGGGTCCACCTCTCCCCGCCAGGGAGAGGTGACGGCGGAGCCCCCGCGTCTGATCACCCGAGCGATGGCCTCCCGGCCCGAATCGAGAATGTGCCGATGAACGACATGAGCAACACGCCCGACACGCCGCTGCAGCGTCGCCTCGCCTCCGAGGTGAGGGGCGATGTGCTCTTCGACGCCTTCTCGCGCGGGCGCTACGCCACCGACGCCTCGATCTACCAGATCATGCCGGTGGGCGCGGTGGTCCCCGAGACCATGGACGATGCCATCCGCGCCGTGGCGCTCGCCCGCGAGGAGCGCGTCACCGTCCTGCCGCGCGGCGGCGGCACCTCCCAGTGCGGCCAGACGGTGAATTCATCCCTCGTCGTCGATTGCTCGAAGCGCCTCAACCGCATCCTCGAGCTGGACGTCGCCGGCCGCACAGTCCGCGTCGAACCGGGCATCGTCCTCGACGACCTCAACCGCCAGCTGAAGAAACACGGCCTCTGGTATCCGGTCGACGTCTCCACCGCCTCGCGCGCCACGATCGGCGGCATGACGGCCAACAATTCCTGCGGCGGCCGGTCGCTGCGCTACGGCACCATGCGCGACAACGTCATCCAGGTGGAGGCGGCGCTCGCCGACGGCACCCGCCGCTGGTTCGGCGAGGTGTCGCGCGAGGACGCCCTGCGCAACGACGCCGATCTCCTCACCCGCGACCTCCTCACCCTCGGCGAGCGCGAGGCGGCCGAGGTGGAGGCGCGCTTTCCGAAGGTCCAGCGCCGCGTCGGCGGCTACAATCTCGACGCCCTCGTGCCGAAGGGTGCCGCCAACAACATGGCCCATATCCTGGTGGGCTCGGAGGGCACTCTCGCCTTCACCACCGCAGTCGACCTCAAGCTCTGGCCGCTTCTCGGGCCGAAGGTCTTCGGCATCTGCCATTTCGGCTCGTTCCACGAGGCGATGGACGCAGCCCAGCATCTCGTCACGCTGAAGCCCATCGCGGTGGAACTGGTCGATCGCACCATGATCGGCCTCGCCCGTGACATCGCCATGTTCCGCCCGACGGTGGAGCGCGTGGTGCGCGGCGATCCCGACGCGCTGCTGGTGGTGGAATTCGCCGAGGAGACCGAGGCGGAGAACCTGCGGAAGCTGAGGGATCTCGAGTCGCTGATGGGCGACCTCGGCTTCTCGTGGGCGGGCGAAGGCGCGCGCTTCGGCGGCGTGGTGCCGGTGGTCGAGCCGGCCTGGCAGGCGGCGGTGACCGAGATGCGCTCCTCGGGTCTCAACATCATGATGTCGATGAAGGAGGCGGGAAAGCCGGTCTCCTTCGTCGAGGATTGCGCCGTGCCGCTCCCCGATCTCGCGGCCTACACCGCCGGCCTCACGGAGATCTTCCGGGCCCATGGCACCGAGGGCACCTGGTACGCCCACGCCTCGGTCGGCTGCCTGCATGTGCGCCCCGTCCTCAACATGAAGCTGGACGTGGATGCCAAGCGCATGAGGTCCATGGCCGAGCAGGCCTTCGAGTTGGTCCGCAAATACAAGGGCTCGCATTCCGGCGAGCACGGTGACGGCATCGTCCGCTCCGAATTCCACGAGCAGATGTTCGGCACCCGCCTCGTGCGCGCCTTCGAGGAGGTGAAGGACCGCTTCGATCCGGACGGCCTGTTCAATCCCGGCAAGATCACCCGCGCGCCGCGGATGGATGACCGGACCCTGTTCCGCTACCCGCCGGGCTATGAGGGCATCGAGATCAATCCGGCCCTCGACTGGTCCGACTATCCTGGGGCCAGCCAGGGTTTCCTCGGCGCTATCGAGATGTGCAACAACAACGGGACCTGCCGGAAGCTCGACGGCGGCGCCATGTGCCCGAGCTACCGCGTCACCCGCGACGAGCAGCATGTCACCCGCGGCCGTGCCAATACGCTGCGCCTTGCCATGACCGGCCAGCTCGGCCCGGACGCGCTGCTGGCACCCCAGATGGAGGAGACGCTGAAGCTCTGCGTCTCCTGCAAGGCCTGCAAGCGTGAATGCCCGACCGGCGTCGACATGGCGCGCATGAAGATCGAGGTGAAGGCCGCCCGCCATGCCGCCAAGGGCGCGAGCCTGCACGAGACCCTCGTGGCCCACCTGCCGCGCTTCGCCCCTTTCGCGGCCAGGGTCCCCTGGCTCTTCAACCTGCGCGACCGCCTGCCGGGCCTCGCGGCACTCTCGGAAAAGCTGGCGCAGTTCTCGGCCCGCCGTTCCCTGCCGCGCTGGCGCTCCGACGTCTTCGCGCCGAAGGCCGCAGCCGAGGGGCCGGAAGCCGGCCGCGAGGTCGTGCTCTTCGCCGACACGTTCAACCGCGCCTTCGAGCGCGAGAACCTCGACGCTGCCGTGGCGGTGCTCGTCGCCGCCGGCTACCGCGTCCATCACGCCCGGCCCGTCGGCGGCGGCCGCGCGCTGTGCTGCGG
>JAEZGJ010000089.1 GCA_023416965.1 Pseudomonadota bacterium
CGCGCCGCGGGCGACGCGGCCCTCAAGGGCACGCCCTTCGACACGGTCCTCGGCGGCCGCACGGCCGACGGCATCGAGGTTCAGCCTCTCTATCCGCGCAAGGCCGAAGCCGCGCCGCTGGCGGGCAGGGCGCCGGGCATCCCCTGGACCATCGCCCAGCGCGCCGACCATCCCGATCCCGCCGCCGCCAATGCCCAGGCGCTGGAAGACCTCGCCGGCGGCGCTTCGGGGCTCGTCGTCGTCACCCGCGGCGCCATCGGCGACCGGCGCGGCGACGCCATGGTGATCGACGGCCTCGCCGATCTCGACGCGTTGCTCGCCGGCGTCATGCTCGACCTCATTCCTCTCCGCATCGACGCCGGCACTTCCGCCGGCCATGTCGCCGCCATGCTGGCCGCCAAGGCGGAACGCGACGGGCTCGATCCGAAGAGCCTCACGGTGGCCTTCGGCATCGACCCGATCGGAGCCTTCGCCCGCCGCGGCACGCTCGAGAGCTGGGACGGCGCCGCGGCCAAGGCGAGCGACGCCGTCCTGGCGCTGCGTGCGCGGGGCTTCGCCGGCACCCAGTTCGCCGCCGACGGACGCGTCATCCACGACGCCGGCGGATCGGAGGCGCAGGAACTCGCCTATGTGCTCGGCGCTGCCGTGCAGTACTGGCGCATGCTGGAGGCGGCGGGTCTGCCGCTCGGTGAGGCGGCGCGCGCCCTCTCGGTCGTCCTCGCCGTCGATGCCGACCAGTTCCTCTCGACCGCCAAGGTCCGCGCCATGCGCAAGCTCTGGGCCCGGCTGGAGACCGCCTGCGGCCTCTCGCCCTCCCATCTCGACCTCCATGCCGAGACCGCCTGGCGGATGGTGACGAAGGTCGATCCGGCCGTGAACTGGCTGCGCACAACCACCGCGGTCTTCGCCGCCGGCATCGGCGGCGCGGATCACGTCGTGGTCGAGCCCTGGACCGCCGCCATCGGCCTTCCCGATGCTTTCGCCCGGCGCGTTGCCCGCAACACCCAGCTCATACTCATCGAGGAATCGAACCTCCACCGGGTCGCCGATGCGGCGGCGGGTGCCGGCGGCATCGAGGCGCTGACCGACGAGCTCTGCAAGCGGGCCTGGGCCCTGTTCCAGGACTGGGAGAGGGCCGGGGGCATCGTCGCCGCGCTGTCCTCCGGTACGGTCCAGGGCGCCGTCGCCAAAGTCCGCACCGAACGCGCGACGGCCATCGCCCGGCGCCGGGCGCCTCTCACAGGCGCCTCCGAATTCCCCAATGTCCACGAGACCGTGCCGGAAGTGCTGATGCCGCCGAAGCGCGAGACCCGCCGTGGCGCCGAGGCCATCGACCTTCCCGCTGCCGGCCGCGGCGAGCGGTTCGAGGCGCAGGTGAAGGCATTTGCGTCAGGCGCCATCCGTTCAGCCCTGTCGCGGCCGAAGAGCGATACGATCTTCGTCGATCCCCTCGCGCCCATCCGTCTTGCCGAGCCCTTCGAGGCGCTGCGTGCCGACTTCGATGCCATGGCTGCAGCCTCCGGCACCCGGCCGAAGGTCTTCCTCGCGGTGATCGGGCCCGTCGCCGCCTTCACGGCCCGCGCCACCTTCGCCCGCAACCTCTTCGAGGCCGGCGGCTTCGACGCGCCCATTCCCGAGCCCTTCGCCGACACTGCCGCCGTCGCTGCCGCCTTCAAGGCCAGTGGGGCCGCGATCGCTTGCCTCTGCTCGACCGACGAACTCTATGCGAGCGATGCGGCCGACGTCGCGAGGGCGCTGAAGGCGGCCGGTGCCCGCCAACTCTGGCTCGCCGGCCGCCCTGGGGACCAGCAAGCCAGCCTGAAGTCCGCCGGGGTCGACGGCTTCATCCAGGCCGGTGGCGACGTTCTGGAGGTCCTGCACGCCGCGCGGGCAGCCGCGACCGACGGAAATTGACGGCTGATCGCATTTTTGCGATAATTGCGGCTCATGACCTGGTCGGTCGAGACGCTGAATGCGGCGGTGGATGCTGAACTGGAAGCGCTGCCGCTGGACATGCGGGCGCGCTTCAGCCGCATTTCGGTTCTCATTGCCAGTCACGGCCTGGAGCGGGTGCGCGAGCCTTATGTGAAGCATTTGGAAGGCCGGCTCTGGGAAATGCGGATGAGTGGCCGGGACGGCATTGCCCGGGCGATCTACGTAACCGCCCGGGGCTCCCGGGTCGTTGTCGTCCGCGTCTTCGTTAAGAAGACTGAGAAGACGCCGCGCAGCGAGATTGAACTGGCGCTTCGCCGCGTCGAGGAGGTGCGATGACGGATGTTCGTGAGCTTCACGCCCGATGGATGGTGGAGGACCCGGCCTATCGCGCCGAATATGACGCACTGGCCGACGAATTCGCCCTCGTCGAGGAACTGATCAAGGCGCGCGCGCATTCCGGCCTCACCCAGGAGGAGATCGCCCGCCGCATGGGGACGACCCAGTCCGTCGTGGCGCGGCTGGAGAGCGGCAAGTCCATGCCCTCCACCCGCACCCTGAAGAAATACGCGGAGGCGACCGGCACCCGGCTCGTCATCCGGTTCGAGCCGGCGGCGTGATCTCACCCCTTTTGCCGTCTTGCGCTTCGCCCTGATTTCGCGTCCCTGACGCTTTAAACACGCATCCTGACCGGGAGAGGTCCATGACCCGCATCCCCGACTTCACGACCCTCGATTTCGCCGACGCCGCCCCAACCGCCAGCGGCGGCGCCACCTGGCTGACGCCGGAGGAGATCGCGGTGCGCCCGGTCCATTCCCAGGCCGACCTCGCCGGGATCGACTTCCTCGACACCTGGCCCGGCATCAAGCCGTTCCTGCGCGGCCCCTATCCCACCATGTACGTGAACCAGCCCTGGACGATCCGGCAATATGCCGGCTTCTCCACGGCGGAGGATTCCAACGCCTTCTACCGGCGCAACCTCGCGGCCGGACAGAAGGGCCTGTCGGTCGCCTTCGATCTGGCCACCCACCGTGGCTATGACTCCGACCATCCGCGCGTCTCCGGCGATGTCGGCATGGCGGGAGTCGCCATCGACAGCATCTACGACATGCGCACGCTGTTCTCCGGCATCCCGCTGGACCAGATGAGCGTGTCCATGACCATGAACGGCGCGGTGCTGCCGATCCTCGCGCTCTACATCGCCGCGGCGGAAGAGCAGGGCGTGCCGCAGTCCAAGCTCTCCGGGACCATCCAGAACGACATCCTCAAGGAGTTCATGGTCCGCAACACCTACATCTATCCGCCGAAGCCCTCGATGCGGATCATCTCCGACATCTTCGCCCATACGGCGAAAGAGATGCTGAAATACAATTCCATTTCGATCTCCGGCTATCACATGCAGGAGGCCGGGGCGACGCAGGACCTCGAGCTCGCCTATACCCTCGCAGACGGCGTCGAATATATCCGCGCCGGCATCGCCGCCGGCATGACCGTCGACCAGTTCGCGCCGCGGCTGTCCTTCTTCTGGGCCATCGGCATGAACTTCTTCATGGAGGTGGCGAAGCTGCGTGCCGCCCGCCTCCTCTGGGCCAAGCTCGTCAAGCAGTTCGACCCGAAGAGCGACAAGTCCCTGCCGCTGCGCACCCATAGCCAGACCTCTGGCTGGTCGCTGACCGCGCAGGACGTGTTCAACAACGTCGTGCGCACCCAGATCGAGGCCATGGCGGCGACCCAGGGGCATACCCAGTCGCTGCACACCAACGCCCTCGACGAGGCGCTGGCCCTGCCGACCGACTTTTCCGC
Source organism: Pseudomonadota bacterium (assembly GCA_023416965.1). Lineage (GTDB taxonomy): Bacteria > Pseudomonadota > Alphaproteobacteria > Rhizobiales > Phreatobacteraceae > Phreatobacter. The sequence goes on from JAEZGJ010000089.1 coordinate 3,736, forward strand.
CCGCATCGCCCGCAACACCCAGCTCTTCCTGCAGCAGGAGAGCGGCACGACGCGTATCATCGATCCCTGGGGCGGCTCGCTCTATGTCGAGCGCCTCACCGCCGACCTTGCGGCCAAGGCCTGGGAGCACATCCAGGAGGTCGAGGCCCTCGGCGGCATGGCCAAGGCCATCGATGCCGGCATCCCCAAGCTCCGCATCGAGGAGGCCGCCGCCAAGACCCAGGCGCGCATCGATTCCGGCGTCCAGTCGGTCATCGGCGTCAACAAGTTCCGCCCGGAGGGCGAGAAGCCCATCGACGTGCTGAAGGTCGACAATTCCGCCGTCCGCGCCAGCCAGATCGAGAAGCTGAAGCGCCTGCGCGCCGAGCGCAATCCGGCGGAGGTCCAGGCCGCGCTCGACGCGCTGACCGCCGGCGCCGCCGGAAACGGGAATCTCCTCGCCCTCGCCATCGCCGCCGCCCGGGCCAAGGCCACGGTCGGGGAGATGTCGGACGCGATGGAAAAGGTGTTCGGCCGCCACAAGGCCGAAATCAAGGCCATTTCCGGCGTCTACAAGCGCGAGGTCGGCGCCATGAACGAGAACGTCTCGAAGGTCCAGCACATGGTCGAGGCCTTCGCCGAGAACGAGGGCCGCCGCCCGCGCATCCTCGTCGCCAAGGTCGGCCAGGACGGCCACGACCGCGGCCAGAAGGTCATTGCCTCCGCCTTCGCCGATCTCGGCTTCGACGTCGACATCGGGCCGCTCTTCGCCACCCCGGTGGAGGCCGCCAGGCAGGCCATCGAGAACGACGTCCACTGCGTCGGCGTCTCCTCGCTCGCGGCCGGCCATCTGACCCTGGTGCCGGAGCTGAAGGCCGAACTCGAGAAGCAGGGCCGCGACGACATCATGATCGTGGTCGGCGGCGTCATCCCGCCGCAGGATTTCGACGCCCTCTATGCCGCCGGCGCCTCCTCCATCTTCCCGCCGGGCACGCCGATCGCGGACGCCGCCATCGACCTGATGGACAAGCTCAACGCCAAGCTGGGCTACGTGCAGGCGGCGGAGTAGGGGCGGCTCGGTCGGCGAGAGGCGCGCCCCGCCGCGCCGGCTGCTCCCGCAACCCTCCCTTGCCGCCGCATTTTCGGTCAGTCGAAACGGTTGAACTGCTCGCCGTTCCGGTGCAGCCTTCTGTGATCACAGACAAGGACCGGATCAACCGGCCTCATCCGATCTTGGGAGGATCACCATGACTGACTTTACACGCCGCCGCCTCATGGTCACTGCCGCCGGTGTCGGCCTCGCCTCGCAGCTTGCCGCCCCCGCCATCGCCCAGAGCTTTCCGGCCCGCCCGATCACGCTGATCGTCCCCTGGGGCGCCGGCGGCGGCACGGACGCCACGGCGCGCATCGTCGGATCGCTGATGGAGAAGGAGTTCGGCCAGCCGGTGAACGTCGTCAACCGCACGGGTGGGTCCGGCGTCGTCGGCCACTCGGCCATCGCGACGGGTGCGGCCGACGGCTACACGATCGGCATGATCACCGTCGAGATCTCGATGATGCACTGGCAGGGCCTCACCCAGCTGAAGCCCGACAGCTACACGCCCCTCGCCCTGATGAACGAGGACCCGCCGGGCGTTCAGGTCTCCGCCTCCGGCCCCTACAAGGACCTCAAGTCCCTCGCCGACGCCATCAAGGCCAATCCCGGCAAGCTCAAGGCCTCCGGCACCGGCCAGGGCGGCATCTGGCACCTCGCCCTCGTCGGCTGGCTGGGCGCCATGGGCCTGCCCGCCAACGCCGTGCCATGGGTGCCGTCCAACGGCGCCGCGCCCGCCATGCAGGACCTCGCCGCCGGCGGCGTCGACATCGTCACCTGCTCGGTGCCCGAGGCCAAGGCCATGCTGGACGCCGGCCGCGCCAAGTCGCTCGCCATCATGGCGGCGGCGCGCAACCCGCAGTTCGCCGATGTTCCGACGCTGAAGGAGGCGATGGGTGTCGACTACACGGTCGGCGCCTGGCGCGGCATCGCGGCGCCGAAAAACCTGCCGGCCCCGATCGCCGAGCGCTACACCTCGGTGCTCAAGAAGATCAACGAGTCCAAGGAATTCCGCGACTTCATGTCGGCCCGCGGCTTTGGCGTGAAGTGGGCGGATGCAGCCGGCTTTGCCAAGTTCATGGACGAGGGCAACACCGCCATGGGCGTTGCCATGAAGGCCGCGGGCCTCGCCCGCCAAGCCTGATCTCTCACCCATGCGGGGCGGCCGCAGGGCCGCTCCGCCCCACCTCTGCGGCGAGGGCATCCCCGTGCGGTTCAACGATCTCGTCAGCGGGACGATCCTCATCGTCGCCGCTCTCTTCGTCATCATTCTGACGCTGAGGTTTCCCGAGTTCCCGGGGCAAAACTACGGCCCGGCGGTCTTCCCGCGCCTCCTAGCCGTCCTGCTCATCCTCTGCGGCCTGATGATGGCCATCCGCGGCTTCGCCGCCTGGCGCGCCGGCGACCCCCTCGCCGATATCCCGTCCTGGGCGCGGGATCCGGCCAACGTCATCTCGGCCCTGCTCGTCCTCGGCGCGACCCTCGCCTACATCCTCGTCCTAGATGCGATCGGTTTCGTGCCGCTGACCATCGTCGTGCTTCTCGTCCTCTTCCTCTGGTTCAGGGTCGGGGTACCGGTGGCGGTCGTCACCGCGCTGGTGGCAGCCTTCGGCGTCAACTGGTTCTTCGCCAGCCTGATGCGCGTGCCCTTGCCGCGCGGCCTGATGGACTGGATCCTGTGAGGAGCGCCCGATGACCGTCGACGTCCTGATGCAGGCCTTCGCCCTGGTTTTTCGCTGGGACGTGATCCTGATCATCATCGCCTCGGGCATGTTCGGCATGTTCGTCGGCGCCATGCCCGGGCTCACCGCGACCATGGCAACGGCCCTGCTGATCCCCGTGACCTTCTTCATGGACCCGGTGCCGGCCCTCGGTGCCATCGTGACCGCGACAGCCATGGCGATCTTCGCCGGCGACATCCCGGCCGCCATGCTGCGCATGCCCGGCACGCCGGCATCCGCCGCCTATACCGACGAGAGCTACCTGATGGGGCGCAAGGGCCTCCTGGACCTCAACCTCGGCACCAACCTCGTGACCTCGGTGCTCGGCGGCCTCATCGGCGTCGCCATTCTGGTCCTCGCCGCGCCCGCCCTCGCTGAATTTGCGCTCGCCTTTTCCAGCTTCGAATATTTCTGGCTGGCCGCGCTCGGGCTCACCTGCGCCGTCTTCCTCGCCACCAACGATCCTCTCAAGGGGTTCGCCTCGCTCTTCCTCGGCCTCGGCCTCGGCACGATCGGCATTGACCCCGCCGCCGGCTTCCCGCGCTTCACCTTCGGATCGGTGGAGCTCATGCAGGGGATCAGCTTCATCCCGGCCATGATCGGCATGATCGCGGTCTCGGAACTGCTCCGCGGGGTGACCAGCATGGGCACCTCCGGCGAAGCCGCGCTCCAGCAGGTTGGCAATGTCTTCAAGGGCGTCGGCGGCGTGCTGCGCCGCTACTGGGTCAACTTCCTGCGCGGGTCCGGCATCGGCGTGGTCATCGGGGCCCTTCCGGGCGCGGGGGCCGACATCGCCGCCTGGATCTCCTATGCCGTCTCCAAGCGCTTCTCGAAGGAGCCGGAGAAGTTCGGCACCGGCCACGTCGAGGGCATCGTGGACGCGGGCGCCGCCAACAACTCCGCCCTCGCCGCCGCCTGGATTCCGGCCCTCGTCTTCGGCATCCCCGGCGATTCTATCACCGCCATCGTCATCGGCGTCCTCTATATGAAGGGCATGAACCCGGGTCCCACCGTCTTCCTGCAGAACCCGCAGCTCATCTACGCGGTGTTCATGATCTTCGTCCTCGCCAACCTGCTGATGCTCCCCCTGGGTTGGGCCATCATCAAGTCGGCGAAGCAGGTGCTGCGGGTCCCGAAGAACATCCTCCTGCCGATGATCCTCATTTTCTGCGTCGTCGGCTCCTACGCCATGACCAACTCGGTCTATGGCATCATCATCATGCTCGTCCTCGGCGTCTTCGCTTTCATGCTGGAGGAGAACGGCTTTCCCATCGCCCCCATTATCCTTGGCCTCGTCCTGGGCGAGATGTTCGAACAGAACTTCATCACCTCCATGATCAAGTCCGACGGTTCGTTCATCGCCTTCTTCGCCCGGCCCATCGCCGGCATGCTCGGCGTCGCGACCATCGCCATCTGGTTGATCATGCTCTGGCGTATGGGGCCCTGGGGCAAGCCGAAACCAGCGGCGGCGTGAATTTGACGCTCCGGCGGGGCATTGGTAGCCGCTCCTCATGACCCGCTACCGGCTTGCCATCTTCGATTTCGACGGCACCCTCGCCGACAGCGCCGACTGGGCGTTCGGCGTCATGAACGAGGTGGCCCGCCGCTACGACTTCCGCGAAATCGGTGCGGAGGAGCGTGAAGCGCTGCGTGGCCGGCCGAACCGAGAGGTGATCCGCGCCCTCGGCGTGCCTGTCTGGAGGTTGCCGCTGATCGCGGCCCACATGCGCGGCCTTGTCCGTGAGAGCGCCGAACGCATCCCGCTGTTTCCCTGGACGTCGGGCCTGCTGGCGGAACTGGCCGATGCCGGGGTCACTCTCGCCATCGCCAGTTCCAACGACCCCGACACGATCCTGCGCATTCTCGGCCCCGAGGCCTCCGCACGAGTCTCGGCGGTCGCCGGTGGTGCATCCCTCTTCGGCAAGGCGGCGAAGTTTCGCCGGCTCGTGCGGCAATTCGGCGTCGGTTCGGCCGAGACCGTCTGCGTCGGCGACGAGCATCGCGACGTCGAGGCGGCACAGCAGGCGGGTCTCGCCAGCATCGCCATCACCTGGGGCTTCGCGACGGTGCCTGCCCTGGTGGCGGCCGGTCCGACGGCGCTCGCCGCCGATCCCGGCGAACTTGTCCGCCTCATTCTTTCCGACAGGTCCTGAAGCCTCGCCTGCGCCAGCTTGTCGCGCGGTCTTGCCCGGTACCGGGAAACCCTTATTTCCGGCGCGTCCCCCTGGTCCGGGCCCCTCTGGCGAGTGCTGAGCCGGCGCTCTCGCGATGTCGGACCCTTCCGACATCGTCCGCCGGCTCCTGAGGAGTCCGCCGTGAACCGCGCCGCAGAGACGGATGCCCATTCCCCCGCCACGGGACCTGCCACCGCATGGGTGGCGATGGCAGCGCGGCCGACCCGGCCGCCGCGCGTCGAGGAGCCCTCGGCGCCCGGCGCGGTGGCCCTCCAGCCGGACTGGTGTCCCGACTCCGACACCCGCGACCATGTGATCGCTCGCCGCAACGTCCTCACCGGCCTCTGGGCCGGCCGGTTGCTTGGCCTCCAAGATACCGATCTCGCGCGCTATGCGGCCGGCATGCACCGGGCCGATTTCGAGGCACCGGGCGATGCCGACATCGTCGCGTCGTTGCTGCGCGACCTCGGCCGGGCGGGCGTGACGCTGAGCGAGACCGCGGTGCGCCAGCGGCTCGCCGCCTTCCACCGAGAAGCTCTCGTCCAGACTCAGTGCACCGACTGATCCCTGCCCCGACTCCCCCGAGACCCGGAAGCCGCCATGACCAGCATTCTCTTCGCCCTGGTATCGTTCATCCTTCTGCAGCCGATCGAACGCGCGATCACCGACCAGCTCGCCCGGGCTGAAGCCCCACGGGCCGTCGTCGAGCAGGTCGTGGCCTGCACCCGGCAGGCGGCGCCTGCGGCTCTCGACCGCGTCTCCGAGGACCCTGTCTGGGCCGTCTCGACGGTCCTCGGCCTTTGGTGGGGCGATGAGGATGCCGGCTCGGTCCTGGCCGAGGTGGCGCCTGCATGCGACGCGGCGCTGCAGGCGGCCCGGCCCTTCCTGAGGGCCGGCGCGGCGTGAGGC
>JAEZGJ010000105.1 GCA_023416965.1 Pseudomonadota bacterium
GTCCTCGTCCGCGGCGAGGCGCCTCCCGCCGTCGCCGGGCGCATTGACGACTTCCGCTGGCCCCGCACGCCCGCCCCGGCCGCGCCCGCAGCCGCTCCGGCTGGTGGCCCCTCCGCGGCGCAAGCACCCCGGCCCTAGTCATAAAGTTGCGCTCAGATCGCAGATTTTATCCATTTCGACCGGCCTTGGGCGGGGCCGGGCAATAAACATGATCCCATCCCGGCCTGCGGGACGTATTGGCGCTTGTGCGGCTCTTTGAAATCTGTCAAATAACGCCTAGAGAAAGGTCAGCATCGCTGCCCTATCCAGAATGACCCCGGGACAGGGGCGTCGGGGAGGACGTGAGGCCCCGAGTTTGCATGCCGGACCGGTTGCGGATGTCCTCCGTCGCCAGTGCCGGCTTCCCGTGTCACGATCGAGGGCACGAACCGCGGCGCGCGCGCCGCAGAACGAGGTGGATGATGAGCACGCAGCGGATTGGTGCGATGTCGGGTGTGGAGATCGGGGCGCGGACGAATCGCGCCACGAAAGCCAATGTGCCCGCCCGCGTCAAAAACCGCACGCGCGCCGTGATCGACCCTGGCCTGCCCGCCGCGCAGGGCCTCTACGATCCGCTCAACGAGAAGGATTCCTGCGGCGTCGGCTTCATCGCCGACATGAAGGGTCGCAAGTCCCACAAGATCGTCCAGGACGGCATCCAGATCCTGCTCAACCTCGAGCACCGCGGCGCGGTGGGCGCCGACCCGCGCGCCGGTGACGGCGCCGGCATGCTGGTGCAGATCCCCGACGCCTTCTTCCGCAAGGAAGCGGGCAAGCTCGGCTTCGACCTGCCCGAGCCCGGCCACTATGCCGTCGGCTTCATCTTCTTCCCGCGCGACCCCGAGGGCCAGGCCATCGTCCGCGAGGCGATCGAGAAGGTCATAGCCGACGAGGGCCAGATCCTGCTCGGCTGGCGCGAGGTGCCGACCGACAACTCCTCCCTCGGCGAGAGCGTCAAGCCGACCGAGCCGCTGCACCGGCAGATCTTCATTGCCCGCGGCGCCGACGTCGCCAGCGAGGACGAGTTCGAGCGCCGCCTCTTCGTGCTGCGCAAGGTCATCTCGAACCTCGTCTACGACATGAACGACGAGCGGACGAAGGGCTACTACCCCGTCTCGCTGTCGTGCCGGACCATCGTCTACAAGGGCATGTTCCTGGCCGACCAGCTCGGCTCCTATTTCCCGGACCTGCACGATCCGACCTTCGAGAGCGCCATCGCCCTCGTCCACCAGCGCTTCTCGACCAACACCTTCCCCGCCTGGTCGCTCGCCCACCCCTACCGGATGGTCGCGCATAACGGCGAGATCAACACCCTGCGCGGCAACGTCAACTGGATGGCGGCGCGCCAGGCGAGCGTCGATTCCGAGCTCTTCGGCAACGACATCTCCAAGCTCTGGCCGGTCTCCTACGAGGGCCAGTCCGACACCGCCTGCTTCGACAACGCCCTCGAATTCCTCGTCCAGGGCGGCTACTCGCTCGCCCATGCGGTGATGATGCTGGTGCCCGAGGCCTGGGCCGGCAACAAGAGCATGGATGAGCAGCGCCGCGCCTTCTACGAGTATCACGCCGCCATCATGGAGCCCTGGGACGGCCCGGCCTCCATCGCCTTCACCGACGGCCGCCAGATCGGCGCGACGCTGGACCGCAACGGCCTGCGCCCCGCCCGCTGGTTCGTCACCAAGGACGACCGCATCATCATGGCCTCCGAAATGGGCGTCCTGCCCGTTCCGGAGAGCGAGATCGTGCGCAAGTGGCGCCTCCAGCCGGGCAAGATGCTGCTGGTCGACCTCGCCGAGGGCCGCATCATCTCCGACGAGGAGATCAAGGCCCAGCTCGCCGCCTCCAATCCCTACAAGGAATGGCTGGAGCGTTCGCAGCTCATCCTCGAGGACCTGCCGCCGGTGGAGCCGCGCGCCTCGCGCACCGACGTGCCGCTGCTCGATAAGCAGCAGGCCTTCGGCTACACCCAGGAGGACGTGAAGATCCTGCTGGCCCCCATGGCCACCACCGGCCAGGAGGCCGTGGGCTCCATGGGCACCGACACGCCTATCTCGGCGCTCTCGTCGAAGTCGAAGCTCCTCTACACCTATTTCAAGCAGAACTTCGCCCAGGTGACGAACCCGCCGATCGACCCGATCCGCGAGGAGCTCGTCATGAGCCTCGTCTCCTTCATCGGCCCGCGCCCGAACCTCTTCGATCTCGACGGCACCTCGCGCCGCAAGCGCCTGGAGGTCCGCCAGCCGATCCTCACCAACGAGGACCTGGAGAAGATCCGCTGCATCGGCCACCGCGAGGATTCCTTCGACACGAAGACCCTCGACATCACCTATCCCGCGACCAAGGGCGCCGCTGGCATGGCGGAGGCGCTGCAGCTCCTCTGCGACCGCGCCGAAGCCGCCGTCCACGGCCGCTACAACATCATCATCCTGTCCGACCGCATGGTCGGCCCGGACCGCATCCCGATCCCGGCGCTGCTCGCCACCGCCGCCGTGCACCACCACCTGATCCGCAAGGGCCTGAGGACCGCCGCCGGCCTCGTCGTCGAGACGGGCGAGGCGCGCGAGGTGCATCACTTCTGCTGCCTCGCCGGCTACGGCGCCGAGGCGATCAATCCCTATCTCGCCTTCGAGACCATGGAGGAGCTGCACGAGAAGGGTGAGCTGCCTCCGGAAGTCGACGCCCACGAGGTGGTCAAGCGCTTCATCAAGTCCATCGGCAAGGGCATCATGAAGGTGATGTCCAAGATGGGCATCTCCACCTACCAGTCCTATTGCGGCGCGCAGATCTTCGACGCGGTCGGCCTCGCCGACGACTTCGTCGCCAAGTACTTCACCGGCACCGCCACCCGCATCGGCGGCGTCGGCCTGCCGGAGATCGCCGAGGAGACGGTGTCCCGCCACACAGCCGCCTTCTCCGACGATCCGACGCTGAAGGCGAACCTCGAGGTCGGCGGCGAATATGCCTACCGCATCCGCGGCGAGGACCATGTCTGGTCGCCGGAGACGGTGGCGGCGCTCCAGCACGCCGTGCGCGGCAACAGCCGCGACCGCTACCGCGAGTTCGCGCGCCTCATCAACGAGCAGACCTCGCGCCTGCAGACGATCCGCGGCCTCTTCCGCATCAAGACCGCCGAGGAGGTGGGGCGCGCGCCCGTGCCCCTCGACGAGGTCGAGCCGGCCGCCGCCATCGTCAAGCGCTTCGCCACCGGCGCCATGTCCTATGGCTCCATCTCGCGCGAGGCCCACACGACCCTGGCGCTCGCCATGAACGCCATCGGCGCCAAGTCCAACACGGGCGAGGGCGGCGAGGAGGCCGAGCGCTTCCAGCCCCTGCCCGATGGACGCTCCATGCGCTCGGCCATCAAGCAGGTCGCCTCCGGCCGCTTCGGCGTGACGACGGAATATCTCGTCAATTCCGACGTCATGCAGATCAAGATGGCCCAGGGCGCCAAGCCCGGCGAGGGCGGCCAGTTACCCGGCCACAAGGTCGATGCGGTCATCGCCAAGGTGCGTCACTCGACGCCCGGCGTCGGCCTCATCTCGCCGCCGCCGCACCACGATATCTATTCGATCGAGGACCTGGCGCAGCTCATCTACGACCTGAAGAACGTCAACCCCAAGGCCGACGTCTCGGTGAAGCTCGTCTCCGAGGTCGGCGTCGGCACGGTCGCCGCCGGCGTCGCCAAGGCGCGCGCCGACCATGTGACCATTTCCGGCTTCGAGGGCGGCACCGGCGCCTCGCCGCTGACCTCCATCAAGCACACGGGCAGCCCTTGGGAGATCGGCCTTGCCGAGACCCACCAGACCCTGGTGCTGAACCGCCTGCGCTCGCGCATCGCGGTCCAGGTGGACGGCGGACTGAGGACCGGCCGCGACGTCGTCATCGGCGCCCTGCTGGGTGCCGACGAGTTCGGCTTCGCCACCGCGCCGCTCATCGCCACCGGCTGCATCATGATGAGGAAGTGCCACCTCAACACCTGCCCCGTCGGCGTCGCGACCCAGGACCCGGTGCTGCGCAAGCGCTTCAAGGGCCAGCCCGAGCACGTCATCAACTACTTCTTCTTCGTCGCCGAGGAAGTGCGCGAGCTGATGGCCTCCATGGGCTACCGCAGCATCGACGAGATGGTCGGCCAGATGCAGATGCTCGACCGCCGCGAGGCGATCGACCACTGGAAGGCCAAGGGCCTCGACTTCTCGCGCCTCTTCCACAAGCCGGACGTGCCGGCCGATGTCGGCGTCTTCCACTCCGAGACGCAGAACCACCACCTGGAGGCCGTGCTCGACCGCAAGCTGATCGCCGAGGCCATGCCGGCCCTCACCGAGGGCAAGCCGGTGGTCATCGAGACCGCCATCGGCAGCGTCAACCGCTCGGTCGGCGCCATGCTGTCGGGCGAGGTCGCCACGCGCTTCGGCCATGCCGGGCTCGCCGACGATTCGATCCACGTGAAGCTGAAGGGCACCGCCGGCCAGAGCTTCGGCGCCTGGGTCGCCCGCGGCGTCACCCTCGAACTCGAGGGCGAGGCCAACGACTATGTCGGCAAGGGCCTCTCCGGCGGCCGGCTCATCGTCTATCCCTCGGCCGAGGCCACCAGCCTCGACGCCGACAACTCGATCATCGTCGGCAACACCGTTCTCTACGGCGCCATCGAGGGCGAGTGCTACTTCCGCGGCATCGCCGGCGAACGGTTCGCGGTGCGCAATTCCGGCGCCATCGCGGTGGTGGAGGGCACGGGCGACCACGGCTGCGAATACATGACCGGCGGCGTCGTCGTCGTGCTCGGCCAGACCGGGCGCAACTTCGCGGCCGGCATGTCCGGCGGCATCGCCTATGTCCTGGACGAGCAGGGCGACTTTGCCCGCCGCTGCAACATGGCCATGGTCGAGCTGGAGCCGGTGCCGGAGGAGGACGACCTCCTGTCGCGCGTCTATCACCAGACCGGCGGGCTCGACAGCCATGGCCGCGTCGACGTGATGAGCGACATGAGCCGGTTCGACGCCGAGCGCCTGCACCAGCTCATCGCCAACCACGCCCGCTACACCGGCTCCCGGCGCGCCCGCGACATCCTCGACCGCTGGTCGGAGATGCTGCCCAAATTCAGGAAGGTGATGCCCGTCGAATACCGCCGCGCCCTTCAGGAAATGGAACAGGCCCAGCGTCCGCTCGCGCTGGCAGGAGAATAAGACAATGGGGAAGGTAACCGGCTTTCTGGAGATCGACCGTCAGGACCGGCGCTATGCGCCGGCCGGCGACCGCATCCGCCACTACCGTGAATTCGTCATCCCGCTGAGCGAGGAAGGCACCCGCAACCAGGCGGCCCGCTGCATGAACTGCGGCATTCCGTTCTGTCACAACGGCTGCCCGGTCAACAACCAGATCCCCGACTGGAACGACCTCGTCTATAACGGCGGCTGGCGCGAGGCCTCCATCAACCTGCACTCGACCAACAACTTCCCCGAATTCACCGGCCGCATCTGCCCCGCCCCCTGCGAGGCCGCCTGCACGCTGAACATCGAGGACACCCCGGTCACCATCAAGACGATCGAATGCGCCATCGTCGACCGCGCCTGGAACGAGGGCTGGATCACGCCGGAGCCGGCGAAGACCCGCTCGGGCAAGAAGGTGGCGGTGGTCGGCTCGGGGCCTGCCGGCCTTGCCGCCGCCCAGCAGCTCGCCCGCGCCGGCCACGACGTCCACGTCTTCGAGAAGTTCGCCAAGGCCGGCGGCCTGCTCCGCTACGGCATTCCCGACTTCAAGATGGAGAAGCGGCTCATCGACCGCCGCATCCACCAGATGGAGGCCGAGGGCGTCACCTTCCACTACAACGAGCATATCGGCGTCACCCGCCCGGTGGAGGAGCTCACCGCCGCCTATGACGCGGTCCTGCTCACCGGCGGCGCGGAAAAGCCGCGCGACCTGCCGATCCCGGGCCGCGACCTCGACGGCGTGCATTTTGCCATGGACTTCCTCCCCCAGCAGAACCGCCGCGTCTCCGGCGAGCCCATCGGCACCAACGAGCCGATCCTCGCCTCCGGCAAGCATGTCGTGGTCATCGGCGGCGGCGACACCGGTTCGGACTGCATCGGCACCTCGGTTCGCCAGGGCGCGCTCTCGGTCACCCAGCTCGAGATCATGCCGAAGCCGCCGGAGAAGGAGAACAAGGCTCTCGTCTGGCCGCTCTGGCCGCTGAAGCTGCGCACCTCCTCCAGCCACGAGGAAGGCGCCGAGCGCGACTTCGCGGTGATGAGCACCGAGTTCACCGGCCAGAACGGCCGGGTGAAGAGCCTGAAATGCGTCCGCGTCGACGAGAAGATGCAGCCGATCGCCGGCACCGAGTTCGAGCTGAAGGCCGACCTCGTCCTGCTCGCCATGGGCTTCGTCAATCCGGTCCACGAGGGCATGGTCGAGAGCCTCGGCGTGACGCTCGATGCCCGTAAGAACGTCGCGGCCAACACCAACGACTACCGGACCTCGGTGGCGAAGGTCTATGCCGCCGGCGACATGCGCCGCGGCCAGAGCCTCGTCGTCTGGGCGATCCGCGAGGGGCGCCAGGCCGCCCACGCCATCGACAAGGACCTCGTCGGCACCACCACCCTGCCGCGCTGAGCGGCGGGGACGGCTCGACGAGCCTGTCCGTCTGAATGCCCGGTGGAGCCAGACTCCGAAGAATGCCCCACCCTTACCCTCCCCGCTGCGCGGGGAGGGGGACTTCTGCCTCACGCCTTCTCTGAAGGGTCGAGCCTGGCCCAGCTGCCAAGCGCTCTCTTCGGCCGGGCGAGCCTCCTGATCTGACGTCAAGCCGCGACATCGTGGGCTCCCTCCCCTCGCCAGAGGGGAGGGTGCGGGTGGGGCATCTGGTTCGCCCTCCAGCAGAAGATCCATGAGGGGACGTCGCCGGCGCCGTTTCCTCCACCGTCATGCCCGGCCTTGTGCCGGGCATGACGCGGAAAGGGCGGCATTCCGTTCCGGCGGTCGAGCGTCCCACGATCCTCACTTCTCCCCAACACCCCGCTCATGCGCCCTTCCCCCTTGCGGCGGAAGGCCTGACCGGCTTGTGATGCGTCAGCATCTGATCGACATCCGGAGCCCTGCATGTTCTTCGCCAGCGACAACGGCCTCGGCGCCTCCGACAAGGTCATGCAGGCCATCGCCGCCGCCAATGGCGGGGCGCGCCTCGGCTACGGCAACGACGATGCGACCAAGGCCGTGGTGCAGAAGCTCTGCGACCTCTTCGAGCGCGAGGTCGGCGTCTACATGGTCGCCACCGGCACGGCGGCGAACGGCCTCGCCCTCTCCACCCTGACCCCGCCCTGGGGCATCGTGCTCTGCCACGAGGAAAGCCACGTCATCGAGGACGAGTGCTGCGGGCCGGAATTCTTCACCGGCGGCGCCAAGCTCGTCGGCATTCCCGGCCGGGGCGCGAAGATCACCGCGAAAGCGCTGGAGGCCACTATTGCCGGCCTCGGCCGCCGCGTGCCGCACAACGCCCCGATCCACGCCCTCTCCATCACCCAGTCGACCGAACTCGGCCAGGTCTATTCGGTCGAGGAGGTGACGGCGCTCTCCGCCATCGCCAGGCGCCACGGCCTCGGCGTCCACATGGACGGCGCGCGCTTCGCCAATGCGGTGGCGGCGCTCGGCTGCTCGCCGGCCGAGATCACCTGGAAGGCCGGGGTCGACGTGCTCTCCTTCGGCACCACCAAGGGCGGCGGTCTCGCCTGCGAGGCGCTGATCTATTTCGATCCCGCGAAGGGTGCCGAGATGGTCCGCCGCCGCATGCGCGCCGGCCACCTCCTCTCCAAGCACCGCTTCCTCGCGGCGCAGATGGAAGCCTTCCTCGACGGCGGCCACTGGCTCGACCTCGCCCGCGACGCCAACCGCGCCGCCGCCCGCCTCGCCGAGGGGCTCGCCGCCAATCCCGGCATCCGCCTGCCGCTGAAGCCTGAGGCCAACGGCCTGTTTCCGATCTTCCGGCAGGAGATCGTCGATGCGCTGAAGGCCGAGGGCGCCGCCTTCTATCCCTGGCCGGACAAGGGGCTGCCCGAGGCCGAGCGCGCCCGTCCCGGCGAGGTCATGATGCGGCTCGTCACCTCCTTCGCCACCCGGGACGAGGATATCGACCGCTTCCTCGCGGTAGCGGCGCGCGCCGCGGCACCGCTCGCGGCGGAGTGAGCGGGGCCGACAAGAAGCGACACGCCCCCGCCCTGAAATCGCCGTTCTCCTTGCCGAAACCTTGCAGGGGCTCGAGGGGGTAAGAAGGACACGATCGCGTGCGCCATTCACTGTTCATGACGGCGGCAGCCGCCGCCCTCACCGCCGGTCTCGGCCAGGCCTCCGCCGGCCCGATCGCCGCCGGCACCGCCGCCGCGCCCGCTCCCGCCGCCCTCGAAGTGCAGTACTGGGGCAGCTGGGGTCCCCCGCGCGTCTATGAGTACGACGACGAGCCGCCGGTCTATCGCCGCCGCTACGTCGTGCCGGAGGTGGAGGACGTCCTGCCGGCTTCCGAAGCCATCGCCATCGCCCGTTCCATGGGCTACCGCGCCATCAGCCGGCCGCGCCTCGCCGGCCGGGTCTGGGTCGTCGAGACGGTGGGCGGCGCCGGCCAGCGGGCCCGCGTCACCATCCACGCCTATACCGGCGCGCCCATCAACATCCGCGAGCTGGAGCCCGGCGGCCAGCGCTTCCCCACCCCGCCCGTCTGGTCCGACGAGCGGCCGAGCTTCGGCAATGCCCCGGCTCCTGGCCAGCGCGAGGGCCGGCTCGGTCCCGACGGGCTGGAACGCCCCGAGCGCCCCGCCCGCCCGGCACCCAACATCACCGCGCGCGTCGTGCCGGTGCCGACGC
>JAEZGJ010000202.1 GCA_023416965.1 Pseudomonadota bacterium
GCCTGGACGGAACCGGTCATGCGGGCCTTCCGCGCCATTCCAGGCGAAGGCTGCAACCAGGAGGACGACAACGACGAGGATATCGAGGCCCAGCGCCTGTCGCCGCGGCACGTCCTCGTCAGCGTCCGCTGCTGGCGCGGGGCCTACAATTACAGCCGCGCCTACTACATCGTCGAGGATGGCCCGCGCCCGCGCGTCCGGCCCGCCTCCTTCCCGCGCCTCCGGGATCCCATGCCGGCGGCCGAGGACCCGCCGAGCAACCGCAACCCGGACCACATCCTCTGGAACGCCGAGCTCGACGCCGCGGCCGGCACCGTCTCCCACGTCGCCAAGGGGCGCGGCATGTCCGACTGCGGCGAGATCGGCGAATGGCGCTGGGACGGCAGCCGTTTCCAGCCCTTGCGCCTGGAGGTGATGCCCACCTGCCGCGGGCTTCTGCCGCCGAACTGGATCACCCTGTTCCGCACCCGCTGAGGGAGCTGCTCACTTCACCACGTTGGAACCCGCATAGGGCGGCGGCGGAATGTCCATGTGCGCCTTGCGCAGCGCCGCCGACCAGCGCTCGCGCAGGTCGTGGAAATAGGGCTCGCCCGGCTCGATGCGGTAATGGGTCTGCAGGATCGCGTCGCCCCGCGGCATGACCGCGATGTCGATGGGCATGCCGACACCGAGATTGGAGCGCATGGTCGAGTCCATCGAGACGAGGCCGATCTTCAGCGCGTCGTTCAGGTTGGTGTCGAACTTGATGGCGCGGTCGAGGATCGGCTTGCCGTATTTGTGCTCGCCGATCTGCAGGTAGGGCGTGTCGACCGTGCATTCGATGTAGTTGCCGGCCGCATAGATCATGAAGAGCCGCAGCGCCCGCCCCTTGATCTGCCCCCCGAACAGGAACGAGGCCTCGAACTTGATGCCGTCCTCCTCGAGGCCCGGCCCGTCGATGCGCCTGACCTCGCGGATGGCGCGGCCGACCCGCTGCGCCGCCTGGAACATCGAGGGGGCGTTGAGGATCGTTTCGAGCTCGCCGGTCTCCTCGTTGGGCAGGCCCTCCTGCAGGAAGCCGAGGACCGACTGGGTGATCGACAGGTTGCCGGCGGAGGCGAGCGCCATCACCCGCTCGCCCGGCTGCTGGAAGACGTGCAGCTTGCGGAAGGTCGAGATGTTGTCGAGCCCCGCATTGGTGCGGGTGTCGGCGATCATCACGAGCCCGTCGCGCACGAGGATGCCGCAACAATAGGTCATCAGCGATTCTCCCAGAACCCGACGGGTGTAGCGGCGGCCACCGCCCGGAGCAACGCGCGAGGCCGCCCCGCCGGGCTCGTCCACAGCGAAGCCCCCGGTCGGTCAATAATGCGGTGGCGGCGGCTCCGGCCCCTGGGGCCCGGTGCTCTGGGCCTCCTGCAACTGCTCTTCCAGGCGCGCCACGAGCCGGCCCAGCCTTTCCAGTTCCTTCCACTGCGCCGTGATCGTGGCGTTGAGATCCTCGATGACCTGGTCCTGATAGGCGGCCTTGATCTCCAGCGCGTCGAGGCGGGCGGCGAGGTCGTTATCTGTCATGCGAGCACGCCCCACGCGGTCTCCGGAACCTCGGCGAGGCCGTGGCCGAGGGCGAGGCGCCCGTCAAATACGAAACATCCTCCGCGCCAGAGGCTGTCGGCGGCCGGCACCTCGGCGAGATAGGCAAGGATGCCACCCTTGAGGTGGTGCACCTCGGCAAATCCGCGGTCGAGGAGATAGGCGCTCGCCTTCTCGCAACGGATGCCGCCGGTGCAGAACATGGCGATGCGGCGGTCGCGTGCCGGGTCGAGGTTATTGTCCACGAAGCTGCGGAAGTCGCCGAAGCTCGCGATGCCGGGATCCCGAGCCCCCTCGAACGTGCCGATCGCCACTTCGAAGGCGTTGCGCGTGTCGATGACGACCGTCCCCGGGTCCCTGATGAGCGTGTTCCACTCGGCCGGCGCCACATAGGTGCCGACGCGGCGGGAGGGGTCGGTGATGCCGCCGTCGAAACTGACGATCTCCCGCTTCGCCTTCACCTTGAGCCGGGCGAAGGGCATGGCGGCGGCGGTGGAGAGCTTCAGCTCCATGCCCGTGAGGCGCTCGCCGAAGATCCAGCCTGCCGTGAGGCGGGAGAGAAGCGCGTCGATGGCTCCGGCGTCGCCTGCCACCGTGCCGTTGATGCCCTCGGGTGCGAGCAGCAGCGTGCCCTTCACGCCGAGAGCGGCACAGAATTCCGCCAGCGGCGACACCAGGTCGGCGCAGTCCGGCAGCGGCGCGAAGCGGTAGAGGGCGGCGACCCGGACGGTCATGGGGTCTTTCCGATGAGTATGGCGCTGCAATAGCCGCCCGCGGCCGGACCGGCAACGCTGCGGGTGCGATTTCGGCACGCCGATCCTTTCGCGCCTGCGAAAGCCCCCTTCCCTAACGACGTGATTTGCCGCTAGCTTGCTGGCGAAGCGTCAGGATCGCTCCGCAAGAGAGGGACCATGCTTCGTCTTCCAGAGGGGAATAGAGCCGTCAATGGCAGGCGCTGCACCGATCTTCGATGAAATGAACCTCGCGGACGGTGCGGTCCGCCCCGCCTACGAAACCCTGGCCCGCTGGCTGAAGACCATTCCGACGGACCTGCTCGCCACGCGCTCGCGCGAGGCGGAGGCGCTCTTCCGCCGCATCGGCATCACCTTCGCGGTCTATGGCGACGCGGCTTCCACCGAGCGCCTCATCCCGTTCGACGTCATTCCCCGGGTGCTCACCAACGACGAATGGGTGCGGCTCTCCAAGGGCCTGACGCAGCGCGTGCGCGCCATCAACGCCTTCCTCGGCGACGTCTATTCCAAGCGCGAGATCCTGCGCGCCGGCCTCGTGCCGGAGGACCTCGTCTACCGCAATCCGGCCTTCCGACCGGAGATGAACCAGCAGCCGGTGCCCCACGGCATCTATGTGATGATCGCCGGCATCGACATCGTTCGCGTCGACGCCGACACCTTCTACGTGCTCGAGGACAATGCCCGCACGCCCTCCGGCGTCTCCTACATGCTGGAGAACCGGGAGGTGATGATCCGCCTCTTCCCCGAACTCTTCTCCCAGCACCGCGTCGCGCCGGTGGAGAACTATACCGACGACCTCCTCGCCACGATGAAGTCCGTGGCCCCGCGCTCGGCCTCCTCCGATCCCACCTGCGTGCTGCTGACGCCCGGCCTGTTCAACTCGGCCTATTACGAGCACACCTTCCTCGCCGACAAGCTCGGCGTGGAACTGGTCGAGGGCCGCGACCTCTTCGTCAAGGCCGACGTCGTCTACATGCGCACCACCGAGGGGCCGAAGCGCGTCGACGTCATCTACCGCCGCCTCGACGACGATTTCCTCGACCCCCTCGTCTTCCGCCCGGATTCGGCCCTCGGCGTTCCCGGGATCATGTCGGCCTACCACGCCGGCAACGTGACGCTGGCGAATGCGGTCGGCACCGGCGTCGCCGACGACAAGGCCGTCTACAGCTACATGCCGGAGATCGTGAAGTTCTATCTCGGCGAGGAGCCGATCCTGAAGAACGTGCCGACCTGGCGCTGCCGCGAGGCGGACGAGCTCAAATACGTGCTCGACAAGCTGCCCGAACTCGTCGTGAAGGAGGTCCACGGCTCCGGCGGCTACGGCATGCTCATCGGGCCCAAGGCGACGAGCGCCGAGATCGAGACCTTCCGCGAGAAGCTGATCAGGGACCCATCCAACTTCATCGCCCAGCCGACCCTCGCCCTCTCCACCTGCCCGACCCTGGTCGAGGAGGGCGTCGCCCCCCGCCACGTCGACCTCAGGCCCTTCGTGCTGACCGGGCGCGACAAGGTGCGCATCGTCCCCGGCGGCCTCACCCGCGTCGCGCTGAAGGAGGGCTCCCTGGTGGTCAATTCCAGCCAGGGCGGCGGCACCAAGGACACCTGGGTCCTGGATTCGTGAGATAGGCGGAACCCATGCTCTCCCGTACCGCCGACAATCTCTTCTGGCTCGCCCGCTACGTCGAACGCGCCGAATATCTCGCCCGCATCATCGAGGCCTCGACGCGCCTCGCCAACCTGCCGTCCGCCTATGCCGGCACGTCGAATGAATGGGAATCCGCCGTCGCCACCGCCGGCTGCGCCCATCTCTTCTACCAGGCGCACGACAAGGCGACGCGCGAGACCGTCATCGACTTCCTCGCCTTCTCGCCCGACAACCCGTCCTCCATCCGCTCCTGCTTCGAGATCGCCCGCACCAATGCCCGCTCGGTGCGCACGGCCCTGACGGTCGAGATGTGGGACGCCATCAATGCCGCCT
The DNA here is from genome assembly GCA_023416965.1 of Pseudomonadota bacterium. GTDB lineage: Bacteria > Pseudomonadota > Alphaproteobacteria > Rhizobiales > Phreatobacteraceae > Phreatobacter. The sequence goes on from JAEZGJ010000202.1 coordinate 4,303, forward strand.
GGCTGGAACTGTCGAAATACCGGGCGAGCGGCCTCAACCAGGACGAGCACCTCGCCAATTTCCTGTCCTTCGTGAAGGAGACGGGGCTGAGGTTCGACGGCTCGGCCTACCGCACCATGCTGCGCTCCGACGGCTACTGGTTCTCGCGCCTCGGGGTGATGATCGAGCGCGCCGACAACACCGCCCGCATCCTCGACGTGAAGTATCACGTGCTGCTGCCGGGCGCCGAACAGGTCGGCGGCTCTCTCGACTATTTCCAGTGGTCGGCGATCCTGCGCGCCGTGTCGGCGCTCACCGCCTATCACTGGGTCTACAAGGAGAGCCTGAAGCCCTGGCTGGTGGCGGACCTCCTCATCCTCAACGACCAGATGCCGCGCTCGCTCGCCGCCTGCTACGAAAGCATCGTGCGCAACCTCGACAGCCTGTCGCTCGCCTATGGCCGCCAGGGGCCGGCCCAGCGCGCCGCCCGCGCCACCCGCACGCGGCTCGAGAACGCCCGCATCGACGACATCTTCCAGTCGGGCCTGCACGAATTCGTCTCGGACTTCATCACCGAGAACAACCGGCTGGGCGCCGCCATCACCCAGCAATACCTGACCTAGAGCAGGCGGCACGGACATGCGCATCCGCATCGCCCACGAAACCACCTACAGCTACGCCGTCCCAGCCCGGTCGGTGATCCAGACGCTGCGCCTCACCCCCCGCAACTACGAGGGCCAGCACGTCTCCAACTGGCGCATCGACGTCGATCAGGACTGCCGGCTGGACGCCCACGAGGACGCCTTCGGCAACATCACGCACACCTTCTCCTGCACCGGCCCGGTGCAGACCCTCACCGTCCGCGTCGATGGGCTTGTCGAGACCTCCGACACGGCCGGCGTGGTGCGCGGCGCCATCGAGCGCTTTCCACCCGGCCTCTACCTGCGCGGCACCGACCTGACCACCGCCGACGCCGACATCCGCGCCTATGCGGAAGCGCGGCACCATCCCTCCGACAGGCTCTCGACGCTGCACGCCCTGCTCGACGACCTCGCCCGCGACATCACCTTCGACAAGGATCCAACCCATTCCGCCACCACGGCGGCGGAGGCCTTCGCCCTGAGGCGCGGCGTCTGCCAGGACTTCGCCCACATCTTCATCGCCGCCGCGCGGCACCTGAACATCCCCGCCCGCTATGTCGGCGGCTATTTCCTCCACGACGACGGCACGGTGGACCAGGAGGCGGGTCACGCCTGGGCGGAGGCCCATGTGGAGGGCCTCGGCTGGGTCGGCTTCGACGCTGCCAACGGCCTCTGCCCCACCGAGCAGCACATCCGCATCGCCTGCGGCCTCGACTACCTCAACGCCGCCCCCATCCGCGGCTCGCGCCACGGCGGCGAGGGCGAGTTTCTGACGGTGAAGGTCATGGTCGACCAGGCGTCCCGACAGGTGCAGGTGCAGTAGCGGCGAACCCTTTTTTTCGCCGGTTGACGCCCTTTCAAGACAGGTGCGTCTTTCGAGGCTCGCTGTTGCTCCCACTCCAGGATGAGGAAGGTTGAGGGTTGCAGATGGCGAAGACGTCCTCCGCCCCCTGCCAATCACCACCTTCCTCATTCCGAGGTGCGAGCGGAAGCGAGCCTCGAAGAACGCACTTCGGCCGTGCAGATCCCCGGGGTTCGGCGGTCAAGAGGCTGCCGAACCGTGCTCGGCGACGCCCACCTTCACCCCCTCCCCGCCGCCTCCAGCGCGGCGATGTCCAGCTTCACCATCGTCATCATGGCCTGCATGACCCGCGCCGCCCGCTCCCGGTCCGCGCCGGCGAGCGCCTCGGGGAGCATCTTCGGCACCACCTGCCACGACAGGCCGAAGCGGTCCTTGACCCAGCCACACTCGATCTCCTTGCCGCCCTCGCCGAGCCTTGCCCAGTAGTGGTCGACCTCCTCCTGCGTCTCGCAGATCACCTGGAACGATACGGCTTCCGTGAAGGTGAACTGCGGTCCGCCGTTGAGGCCGACGAAGGTCGTGCCGTCGAGTTCGAAGGTCACGGTCAGCACGCTGCCCGCCGGCGCCATGCCGTCCATCGGCCAGCGCATCACCTCGGTGATCCGGCTGTTCGGGAAGATGCCAACATAGTGCCCGGCGGCGGCTTCGGCCTCGCCGTTGAACCAGAGGCAGGGGATGAGGCGGGAGACGATGCGGCTCATGAGGGGGCCCTCCATTACTTAACTCGTAAGTTAAGTTTCGTTCCGCAGCAGGCGTGCGTCAACCCTATCCCGCAACCCCGCATCCCCCTTGCCGCCGGGACTGCCGCGCTCTAGTTCGGCGGCAGTCCCGGAGAGACCCATGACCGCGCAGCCGACCACCACCGTCACCGCCGCCATCCTCGTCATCGGCGACGAGATCCTCTCCGGGCGCACCAAGGACAAGAACATCGGCTATATCGCCGAGTACTGCACCGCCATCGGCATCGACGTGAAGGAGGTCCGGGTCGTCCCCGACGAGGAGGACGAGATCGTCCCCGCGCTCAACACGCTCCGGGCGAAATACGGCTACGTCTTCACCACCGGCGGCATCGGCCCGACCCATGACGACATCACCGCCGACTGCATCGCCAAGGCCTTCGGCGTCACCATCGACGTCGACCCGCGCGCCCGCGCCATGCTGCTGGAGCGCATCGCCGAGAAGGACCTCAACGAGGCCCGCCTGCGCATGGCGCGCATCCCCGCCGGCGCCGAGCTCATCGAGAACCCGGTGTCGAAGGCGCCGGGTTTCATGATCGGCAACGTCGTCACCATGGCCGGCGTGCCCTCGGTGATGCAGGCCATGCTGGACGTGGTGGCGCCGCGCCTGAAGACCGGCACGAAGATGATGCAGGTCTCCATCGAGGCGCCGGGCCTGCGCGAGGGCGACATCGGCACGCCCTATGCGGCCATCGCCAAGGCCCATCCGGGCGTGATCATGGGCTCCTACCCGATGATGCAGGACGGCCGGTTCTGGACCCGCCTCGTGCTGCGCGCCAAGGACGAATCGCTCCTCGCCGCCGCCGAGGCCGCGGTGGTCGCCATGGTGGAGGAACACAAGCGTCCGGACGCGCCGGTGACGATCACGCGGGGCGCCTGAGGCCCCCGTTTGTTGCCGCGCTGCAACACAGAGTCACCGACCGCTACGGCTGGTGCCCTGAAACCGCCTGCTTTGATCTAGCGCAAGGGCCGCCGTCCGCTATGGTGGCCTTGCTCAACCCGCAACACTGCTTCGGCCGGATACCCCCGACGGATCGCGCAGTTCCACAACACCGCTCGCATACCATCGGGGCACCTCATGAAGACCGTTCTCCGCGGCGCCGTCATCGGCGCGGCCCTCCTCGCCACCCCCGCCCTCGCCGCCGACATCGGCGCCCCGCGCACCCCCTTCGCAAGCGTCGCGGTCGCACCTGATTTCAATCCCTGGCAGATCCGCCTGAGGGCGTTGGCCGTGATCCCCGCCCCGAGTGGCGCGGTGACGACGCTGAACGGCGCGGCGGTCGCCCCGATCTCCAACCTCGGCATCTCCAACTCGGTCGTGCCCGAGCTCGACATCACCTACTACTTCACCAAGAACATCGCGGTGGAGCTCATCCTCGGCGTCACGCCGCACAATGTCCGCCCGACCGGCGCCCTGGCGACGGCCCTCGGCTCGACCGCCACCATCGGCAAGACCTGGCTGCTGCCGCCGACCCTCATGCTGCAGTACCACTTCACCGATTTCGGGGCCTTCAAGCCCTATGTCGGTGCCGGCTTGAACTACACCATGTTCTTCTCGCAATCGGCCCAGGGCGCCATGGCGAACGGCGCTCCCTTCGCCTACAACCGCTTCTCGGTGGCGCCCGCCGCCGGCCTCGCCCTGCAGGTCGGCTTCGACTACATGATCAACCGCAATTGGGGCGTGAACGTCGACCTCAAGAAGATCTTCCTGCGCTCGACCTTCAAGTACACCGACACGACCGGCCTGCTCGCCACCACCTCCGGCCGCGTCACCATCGACCCCTGGCTGATCTCCACCGGCATCACCTACCGGTTCTGAAACCGGGCGCTTACCCCATCGTCGCGGGGGGGGGCGCGGGGGGGGGGGGGGGGGGGGGGGGGGGGGGG
>JAEZGJ010000313.1 GCA_023416965.1 Pseudomonadota bacterium
ATGCCGCCGCCGATGAACACCGCATCCGGCGCCGGTAGCCCGGCGAAGGCGGCGGGCGCCTCGCCGCCGATCACGGTGAGGCCGGTGACGCCGAGCCGCGCCGCGTTGCGGCCGATCCTGCCGGCCCGTTCGCCCCGCGCCTCCACGGCGATGACGCGGTTGCCGGGATGGGCGAGCGCCCACTCGATGCCGACCGAGCCCGAGCCGGCGCCGACATCCCAGAGGAGTTCGCCGCGGCGGGGCGCCAGCGCCGCAAGCGTCACCGCTCGCACCTCGGACTTGGTGAGCTGGCCGTCATTCTCGAAGTGCCCGTCCGGCAGACCCGGCACCAGCGGCAGCGCTTCGGTGCCTGCGCCCACCACCACCTCGACGGCGAGCGTGTTCAGCGGGTCGATGTCCGCGACGTCGAAGGCCGCGGCAGGGGCTTGCCGCACCCGTTCCCGCGGGCCGCCCATGGCCTCGAGAACGGTGAGGCGCGAGCTGCCCATGCCGCGGGCGGCGAGGAGCGCCGCGACCTTCTCCGGCGTCGAGCCGTCCCAGGACAGGGCGAGGATCCGCGCCCCCGGCTGGAGATGCGGGATGATCCGCTCCAGCGCCCGGCCATGCAGGGAGATCAGGGCGCAGTCCTGCTGCGCCCAGCCGAGCCGGGCGCAGGCGAGGGAGAAGGCGGAAGGCTGCGGGAAGACCTGCATCTCCTCCGGCGCCACCAGACCGGCCAGCTGCACGCCGACGCCGTGGTGGAAGGGGTCGCCGGTCGCGAGCACGCAGACCGGACGCCCCCGCCGCGCGAGGATGTCGGGAAAGGCGGCGTGGAGTGGGCTCGGCCAGGCGAGGGTCGGGGCGGTTACGGGTGCCGCCAGGGCGAGATGGCGCGCGCCCCCGACGACCAGCTCGGCCCCGTCGATCGCCGCCGCGGCGGCCGGCGTGAGCCCCTCCCGGCCGTCCTCGCCGATGCCGACGAGTGACAGCCACCGCGCAGCAGGCCCGCTCGACAGCGGCGCATTCATCCGCGACACATCAGCCATGGACCTGCCTCCCCTCAGCTCTGCGCCGCTGGTCATCCTCGGCGGCACCACGGAAGCCGCCGCCCTCGCCGCGCGGCTGGCGGCAGAGCATCCCGCCCTCGGCGCTCTCGTGTCGCTCGCCGGCCGCACGCGGGCGCCGCGGCCCCTCGCCCTGCCGCTGCGCATCGGCGGTTTCGGCGGTGCCGAGGGCCTCGCGCTCTTCCTCCGGGCCGCTGGCACCCGGGCCCTGGTCGACGCCACCCATCCCTTCGCCGCTGTCATGCCGTTCAACGCGGCGAAGGCCTGCCTGTCTGCCGGCATCCCGCTCCTCGCCCTGCGGCGCCCGGAATGGCGGCCCGAAGAGGGAGACCGCTGGACCCGCGTTGGCACCATGGCCGAGGCGGTCGCGGCGCTGGGCGATGTGCCGCGCCGGGTCTTCCTCACCATCGGCCGCCAGGAGCTCGCCGCCTTCGTCGACGCTCCGCAGCCCGCCTATCTCGCCCGCGTCATCGATCCGCCGGAAGGCCTCGTGCCCCCGCGCCTCGCGCTGATCCGCGACCGCGGCCCCTTCGATGCCGGGGCCGAGGTGGAGCTGATGCGGCGCGAGGGCGTCGACGTGGTCGTCGCCAAGAATGCCGGCGGCGAGGCGACGGCGGCGAAGCTCGTGGCGGCGCGCCGGCTCGGCCTGCCGGTGATCATGGTCTCCCGACCGGCAAAGCCGGGCGTTCCCACCGTGGCGACCGTCGACGCGGCCATGGCCTGGCTCGCCGATCACGGCTGCCTCCCGACGCTGCGCAGCGTGTAGAGGTGGCGGGCGCCGTCGCCGCCGGTCACCAACCGCGTCGTGGTCGCGCCGATCAGCACCAGCGTCGCCATGTCGGCGGAGGAGGCCCGCTCCACGGCCTCGGCGAGCGGCACGATCGCGAGGCTTTCGTCCGGCCTGCCGACCGCGCGGGCGAAGGCGACGGGGGTGGCTGCCGGCTTGATCTCCGCCGCGAGAGCCAAGGCTGCACCGAGCTGCCAGGGCCGCGCCCGGGAGATGGGATTGTAGAGCGCCACCACGAAATCCGCCGTCAGAGCGGCCCGTAGCCGGTTCACGACCACGTCCCAGGGCTTGAGGTTGTCCGACAGCGACAGGGCGCAGAAATCGCCGCCGAGAGGGGCGCCGAGCCGCGCCGCCGCCGCCAGCATGGCGGTGATGCCCGGCTCGACCCGCACCGCGACCCCCGCCCAGGCGGGTCTGGCCTCCTCCAGCGCCTCGAACACCGCCGCGGCCATGGCGAAGACACCGGGGTCTCCGCCGGAGACGACGGCGACATGGCGGCCGGCCCCGGCGAGGTCCAGGGCATGGCGGGCGCGGTCGAGTTCCACCCGGTTGTCGGACGGATGGCGCACGAGGCCGTCACGCTGGGCCACGCGGTCGAGATAGGGGCCGTAGCCGACGAGGTCGGTGGCCGACGCCAGCGCCGCCTCTGCGGCGGGGGTCCGGTAGCGGGGATCGCCGGGGCCGAGCCCGATCACGGTGACGGTTCCGGTCACAGGCGACGGCCCTCCCCCGGCACCAGCACCATGGCGAAATAGGGTGCCTCGTCGTCGCCCTTCGCCGCGAGCGGCAGGATCGTCTGCCCCTCCATGGCGGCACGCTCGACATAGATCGCACGCTTGAGCAGGCCGGCGGCCGTGAGGGCCCGCCGCACCTTGGCGAGGTGGCGGCCGAGCTTCATCACCACCGCCGCGTCCGTGCCCGACAGGCGGCGCACGAGGTCCTCCTCCGGCAGGGTTCCCGGCAGCACGGTGAGCACGTCGTCGCCCCAGGTGATTGGTGCACCTGCGAGCGTCCAGGCTCCCGACATGCCGCTGACGCCGGGCACCACCTCGAACGGATAGCGGGGCGCGAGGCGCCGCCACAGATGCATCAGCGAACCGTAGAAGAAGGGGTCGCCCTCGCAGAGGATCGCCACCCGCCGGCCCGCCTCCGCCTCGGCGGCGAGCCGTGCGGCGCTCTCCTCGTAGAAGGCGGCGATCGGTCCGTCATAGGCGCCCTCGCCCGGCGCCGCTTCCGTTGTCACCGGATAGACCAGCGCGATCTCGCGGGCGGGCTGCGGCCCGAGGATGCGGTCGACGAGGGAGCGGGCATTGCCGCGTTTCCCCCGCTTGCAGAAATGGACGAGGCGGTCGGCGACATCGAGCACCTCCCGCGCCCTGACCGTGAGATAGGCGGGATCGCCGGGCCCGAGGCCGACGCCGAAAAAGACGGGGGGAGCAACCGGGGTCATCGGCTCATTCCCGCGCGCTGGCGAGGGCGTTGACCGCCGCGGCCGCCATGGCCGAGCCGCCGCGCCGGCCGCGCACGATGAGGAAGGGCACGCGCCCGTCGGCAGCCAGCGCCTCCTTGGATTCCGCCGCGCCGACGAAGCCCACCGGCACGCCGATCACCGCGGCCGGGGCGGGGGCGCCGTCGTCCAGCATGTCGAGGAGGTGGAAGAGCGAGGTCGGGGCATTGCCGATGACGACGAGGCTGCCCGCCATGTCCTCGCGCCAGAGCTCCATGGCCGCCGCCGAGCGGGTGGTGCCGAGAGCCGTGGCGAGGCCCGGCACGCTGGGGTCGTCGAGCGTGCAGATCACCCGGTTGGCCGAAGGCAGCCGGGACGGCGTGACGCCGTTCGCCACCATCTTCGCGTCGCACAGGATCGGCGCGCCGCGCTGCAGCGCCGCCTCGCCGGCGGATGCGAAATCCCCGGACATGACGATGTCGCTGGCGAGGTCGGTCATGCCGCAGGCATGGATCATCCGCACCGCCACGCGTTCGGCGGTGCCCTTGAAGCGGGCGAGGTCGGCCTCGGCCCGGATGATGGCGAAGGAACGGGCGTAGATGGCGGCGCCGTCCTTGATGTGGTCGGCGCGGGTGGCGACGGTCATGGGTTCGGCCTTCTGGAGGGCGGCCGCCGGATCGCCGCCGGCGGCGAGCAGCCGGACGACGGCGGCGGCGTCGAGGCTGCGGCGCGGCGGATCGCCGGCCCTCCCGCCGGGAACGACGTCGTAG
>JAEZGJ010000082.1 GCA_023416965.1 Pseudomonadota bacterium
CCTCGCGAGGCGGGTGAGGGGGCGATGCTGTCCGGAGGGAATACCCCCCTCACCCGGCCTTCGGCCGACCTCTCCCCGCCGGGGAGAGGTGAAGGGAACGCGGCGGCTCCACAAGCGCCATATCGGAGCGCGCTGGCGCTCACCCCTGGAGCCCTTTCAGGAATCCCAGCAGCAAACCACTTACCTCCTCCGCCCGCTCCTGCTGGATCCAGTGGCCGGCGCCCTCGATGAGATGCACGCCCCGGCAGCCCGGCAGGGTCTTCGGATAGGCCTCGATCTGTGCCTTCGACGCGGGGAAATGCATCACCCCGTCATGGGTCCCGGCAATGAACATCGAGGGCTGGCGGATCGGCTGCCCGCGCCAGGGCGCCGTCAACGCCGCGTTGCGCCGGAGGTTGCGGTACCAGTTGAGCCCGCCCCGAAAGCCGGAATGGGCGAACTGCCCCGCGAGATAGGCCATGTGCGCCGGCGGCAGCCAGGCGGGAAGCTCACCCGGCGGATCTGTATTGGCGATGATGCCGCCCGGCGTCTTCAGCCGGATCATGGACTTGCGGCGGCCGGCCCGGTCGCCGAACCCGTCGAAGTAGATGCGCTTCAGGCTGTCTTCCGGGTCGCGGTCGAGCTCCGCCTCGGCGACGCCCGGCGCCTGGAAATACTGCATGTAGAAGTCGCGGATGCCGAGCTTCTCCAGCGCCGCCAGCAGGTCGCTGTAGCCGGGCGGCGTCCAGGGCACGCTCATGCCGACCACCGCCCGGAAGATGTCGGGGCGCAGCAGGGCGCAGTGCCAGGCGACCGGCGCCCCCCAGTCGTGCCCCACCACGACGGCGTCCTCCGCCCCCAGCACCTTCACCAGTTCCACCTGGTCGGCGACGAGGTCGAGGATGGAATAGCGCTCGATCTCCGCCGGCGCGTCCGTGTGGCCGTAGCCGCGCATGTCGGGCGCCACGGCCCGGTAGCCGGCCGCCGCCACCGCCCGCATCTGGTGGCGCCAGGAGGCCCAGCCCTCCGGCCAGCCGTGGCAGAACAGGACGAGCGGGCCTTCCCCCAGTTCGGCTATGCGCATCGCGATGCCGTTGGCCTTCACTGTCCTCAGCGGGATCGGCCTGTCTTCCGGCGTGGACATGGGACCTCCGGGGGTGCGCGGAACCTGGAGCCTGCCCCAGCGGTTGGCCCTTGAACATTCCCCCGAACAGGAGGCGGCGATGCCCCAGGGCGACAAGTCGGCCTATACCGACAAGCAGAAGCGCAAGGCCGAGCACATCGAGGAAAGCTACGAGGAGCGCGGCACGTCCAAGAAGCGGGCCGAGGCCATCGCCTGGGCCACCGTCAACAAGGAGAGCGGCGGCGGCAACAAGTCCGGCTCCGGCCGCGGCAAGCCCGACAGCAAGGTGTCAGCCAAGCGCGGCGGCGCCAAGAGCGGCGAGGCCAGCGCCTCGCGTAGCGCCGCCGAGCGCTCCGCTTCCGCGAAGAAGGCCGCCGCCACCCGCAAGCGCAACGCCGCCAAGCACTGACGGCGGAACGGGGTTGCCCTCCCCTGTTCGGCCGAATTGAGCCCCGCGCCCCCATGCCCTTGACTGATCGCACGATCAGCGGGAGGGAGCATGACCGTGCGGGCTGCCGGGACGAGCAAGCCGACCGCGAAGGAGGACATCCTCGACGCGGCCGAGGCCGTCTTTGCTGCGCGCGGTTTCGAGGGCGCTTCCATGCGCGCGATCGCCGAGGCGGCGGGCGTCGCCCAGGCGCTGCTCCACTACCATTACGGGACCAAGGAAGGCCTGTTCGAGGCCATGTTCAGCCGCCGGTCGGGTGCCATCAACCGCATCCGGCTGGCGCGCCTCGATGTCATGCTGGCGCGCGGCCAGCCGAGCGTCGAGGACATCGTCGAGGCGCTGCTGCGGCCGACAATCGAGGCCGGCCATGACCCGCGCCGCGGCGGCAGCCGCTTTGCCGGCCTCATCCTTGCGACCGGCACGGCCGAGGACGACTGGCGGAGGGATCTCGTCGCCCGCAGCTACGATCCCATGGCCCACAGATTCATTGCCGCCCTGATGGCGGCGCTGCCCGGCCTCGACCGCGCCTCCGCCACCTGGGGCTATCTCTTCGTCGTCGGCGCCGCCCTCACCCAGATGGCGCCGACCGGCCGCGCCGCCCGGCTGTCGGGCGGAGCGGCCCGCGCCGAGGCCACCGACGCCATGCTGGCCCGCGCCGTGGTCTTCGCCGCGGCGGGGCTGAGGGCCCTCGCCGCCGCCCGGCCCGGCGTCCACTGACCACGCCTCATCCGAAGGAGACCGCCTTGCCCCGCCGCATCATCGACCTCTCCGTGGCCCTGCGCGCCGACATCGCCTCCGATCCGCCCTCGGCACTGCCCTCGATCACCTATATCGACCACAGGCAGTCCGTCGGGCAGATCCTCCCCTTCTTCCCCGGCCTGACGCAGGAGGACCTGCCGGGCGGCGAGGGCTGGGCGGTGGAGCAGCTCAACGTCTCCACCCACAACGGCACCCATCTCGACGCGCCCTACCACTTCCACTCCACCACCGACGGCGGCAAGCCCGCCTGGACCATCGACGAGATGCCGCTCGACTGGTGCTTCCAGCGCGGCGTGAAGCTCGACTTCCGCCATTTCCCCGACGGCTATGTCGCCACGGCCGCCGACGTGGAGGCGGAGCTGGCGCGCACCGGCGTCACGCTGCAGCCGCTCGACATCGTCGTGGTCAACACCGCCGCCGGCGCCCGCTATGGTGAGCCCGACTATGTCGGCCGCGGCTGCGGCATGGGCCGGGAGGCGACGCTCTTCCTCACCGAGCGCGGCGTGAAGATCACCGGTACCGACGCCTGGAGCTGGGACGCGCCCTTCGTTCACACGGCGCGCAAATATGCCGAGACCGGCGATGCCGGCCTGATCTGGGAGGGCCATCGCGCCGGCATGGTGCGCGCCTATGGTCATATCGAGAAGATGACCAATCTCGACAAGCTGCCGGCGACCGGCTTCACCATCGCCTGCTTCCCCTTCAAGATCCACAAGGCCTCCGCCGGCTTCTGCCGGGCCGTCGCCATCTTCGAGGACTGACCGCCATGAAGCTCGTCACCTTCGTCGGCTCGCACGGGCGCGAACGCCTCGGCGCCATCATCGGACCGGAGGGCGACGAGCACGTGCTCGACCTCGCAACGGCGGCGCACCGCGACCACGTGCCCGCCACCGCCTTCCGCTCCATGCTGGCACTGATCGAGGCGGGCCCGCGCGCCCTCGACAAGGCCCGTGACCTCGCCGCCACCCACAAGGTCGACGAGGACATCGCCCGGCCGCTGTCGCGGGTGCGCCTGCTCGCACCGATCCCCGTCCCGCCGCAGGTGCGCGACTTCTCGGTCTTTCCGCGCCACATCCTCGACGCGCCGGTGGGGATGAGGCGGATCATCGCGCGCGCGAAGGGCGACGAGGCCGCCGCCAGGGCCCTGAAGCCCGAGGCGGAAGTGCCGAAAGTCTATCGCGAGCGGCCGATCTACTACTTCACCAACCGCTTCTCCATCGTCGGACCGGATGCCGACATCCTCTGGCCGGACTATTCCAGGCTCATGGACTACGAGCTCGAATTCGCCGCCGTCCTCTGGGGTGGCGGCTCCAACATCGACCACGCGGAGGCCGGCCGCCACATCTTCGGCTACACGATCTTCAACGATTTCTCCGCCCGCGACGCCCAGCTCGCGGAAATGGCCGGCATGCTCGGCCCGGCCAAGGGCAAGAGCTTCGACGCCGGGAATGCGCTCGGTCCCTATATCCTCACCGCCGACGAGCTTCCCGCTCCCTATGGCCTTGCCGCCACGGCCCGGGTGAACGGCCAAGTCTGGACCGACAGCTCGACGGGAGGAATGCTCCACTCTTTCGAGGACATGATCGCCTATGTCTCGCGTTCGGAAACCCTCCGTCCTGGCGAGGTCTTCGGCTCCGGTACGGTGAACGGCGGCTGCGGTCTGGAGCACGACCGCTTCCTCTCCCACGGCGACGTCATCGAACTCTCGGTGGCGGGCCTCGGCACGCTGCGCAACCGCGTTCTGGCCGCCGCCACCTGACGGGAAGCCTCGCACGACACGTCCCGCACCGCGAAATCGCCTCCGTCTTTGGAAAGAGGGCGCCGCCCGCCGCTGGAGGCAGGGTTTCGGCTAATGGAATGAGATTTCATTCTTTTTGTGCGGCCGGGTCACCTACCGGTGCGTATGTCCGCCATTCGTCCCGCACTGCGGCACGCGGAGAAAGGCCGGCAGCGGGCATTGCAGCCGCCGCGCTTATCTGTTCACACTGCCTCCAACGATAAGGCCCGGCCGAAAACGGCGGCGCAAAAGCGCAGGGCTTCCAGGGAGGATAGCGGCCAATGACATCCGTTGGCTTTGCCGACGCACATCCGGAATCCGCTCCGGCGCCGCTTCTGGCTGTCCGCGACATTTCCGTTCGCTTCGGCGGCATCATCGCGCTGAACGGCATCTCTTTCGATGTCATGCCCGGTCACGTGGTCGGGCTCATCGGCCCCAACGGCGCGGGCAAGACGACGCTCTTCAACTGCCTCAGCCGCCTCTACATCCCCAACGAGGGCGACATCCTCTTCAAGGGCCGCTCGATCATGAAGGCGCCGCGCCATGCCATCGCCGAGATCGGCATGGGGCGCACCTTCCAGAACGTCGCCCTCTTCGACCGCATGTCGGTGCTCGACAACGTCAAGGTCGGCTGCCACAGCCAGACCCATGCCGGCTTCCTGCGCTCGGTGCTGCGGCTGAGCGGCGTTGCCGAGGAGGAGAAGGCGATCGAGGACCGCGCCCGCGAGCTCGTCGCCTTCATGGGCCTCGAGCCCTTCGCGGCCATGCCGGCCGGCCCCCTGCCCTTCCCCATCCGCAAGCGCGTCGAACTCGCCCGCGCCCTCGCCGCCAGGCCCAAGCTCCTCCTGCTCGACGAGCCGGCCGCCGGCCTGAACCACGAGGAGATCGAGGTCCTCAAGGAGCAGATCCGCCGCGTTGTCGACATCCAGAAGGTCACCACTCTGCTGGTGGAGCATCACATGAGCCTGGTCATGTCCGTCTCGGACAAGGTGGTGGCGATCGACTTCGGCAAGAAGATCGCCGACGGGACGCCAGCCGAAGTGCAGCGCGACCCCGAGGTGATCCGCGCCTATCTCGGGACGGGAGCCTGATCCATGGCGCCTCTTCTGGAGATCAGCGGCCTCAAGGCCTATTACGGCGCGACGGAGGCCCTGCACGGGCTGAGCTTCACCCTCGCCCAAGGCGGCATCACCACTCTTCTCGGCGCCAACGGCGCCGGCAAGACCACCACGCTGCGGGCGATCAGCGGCCTGGTTCGCCGCGAGGGCAGCATCGTCTTCGACGGCCAGCCCATCGACAAGATGGCGACGGAGGACATCACCCGCCTCGGCGTCGCCCACGTGCCGGAGGGACGCGGCACCTTCGTCGGCCTGTCGGTGGAGGAGAACCTCAAGATCGCCAGCTACGGCCGGCGCGACAAGTCCGGCGTGAAGCGCGACCTCGACCTCGTCTTCACCTACTTTCCCCGCCTCAAGGAACGCATTGCGCAGCAGGCCGGCACGCTCTCCGGCGGCGAGCAGCAGATGCTGGCCATCTCCCGCGCCCTGATGCTCGGGCCCCGGCTGATGCTGCTCGACGAGCCCTCCTTCGGCCTCGCCCCGCTCATCGTCCAGGAGATCTTCCACATCATGCGGCGCATCAACGAGGAGGCCGGCGTCTCCATGCTCCTCGTCGAGCAGAACGCGGCGCTGGCGCTGAATCTGGCGGAGAACGCCTACGTGCTGGAGACCGGCACCGTCGTCATGGCGGGCCCGGCCGCCGAACTGAAGAACGACGAGGGCATCCGCAAATCCTACCTCGGCTACTGAGCCGGTCAGCAGGGGACAGAGGAAGACGCATGGAACAGCTGATCCAGCAGATTGCATCGGGACTGGCATCGGGCGCCATCTATGCGCTGGTCGCCCTCGCCCTGGTGATGATCTTCACGGCGACGGACCACCTGAACTTCGCCCAGGGCGAGATGGCGATGTTCTCCACCTATGTCTGCTGGCAGCTCATCCAGTGGGGCTTTCCCTTCTGGCCCGCCCTCGGCTTCACCATCCTCTTCTCCTTCATCCTCGGCGTCGCCATCGAGCGGATCATCCTCAGGCCGCTGCACAACGCCTCGGTTCTCTCCATCGTCGTGGTCTTCATCGGGCTCCTCGCCATCTTCCACTCGCTGGCGGGCGGCATCTGGAGCCACACGATCAAGAACTTCCCCTCGCCCTTCCCGAACGTGACCTTCGCCGGCTCCGGCTATATCGGCGCGCACCAGATCGGCATGATCGTCGTGTCGCTGGTCATGCTCTTCGCCCTCTTCGCCTTCTTCCGCTTCACCCCGCTCGGCCTGGCCATGCGGGCGGCGGCGCAGAACCCGGTCTCGGCCCGCCTCGTCGGCGTCAAGGTCGACTGGATGCTGGCGCTCGGCTGGGGCCTCGCCGCGGCCGTCGGAGCTGTGGCCGGAGCGATGGTGGCGCCCGTGGTCTATCTCGAGCCCAACATGATGGCCTCGATCCTCCTCTACGGCTTCGCTGGCGCCCTGGTCGGCGGCATCTCCAACCCCGCCGGCGCCGTCTTCGGCGGCTTCCTGGTGGGCGTGCTGGAAAACCTCGTCGCCTATTTCGGCAACCTCACGGAGAAGACCTTCGGCGTCTACATCGTCGGCAACGGCGAGAAGCTGACGGTCGCCCTCATCATCGTCATCACCATCCTCACCCTGAAGCCCGCCGGCCTGTTCGGCCGCACCACCGTCAAGAGGGTGTAGCCATGACCGCCATCACCACGACCGCTCCGGCAGCCGCCGACGGCACGCGCAACCTGACGCGGACGCTCCTCGTCGGCCTCCTCGTGCTCGCGGCGGCCCTGCCCTTCCTCGTCGGCAAGTCTGGCTTCATCTCCAATTTCACCTTCCTGCAGATGAGCCTGATGATCGTCTATGCGATCGCCGTGCTCGGACTGAACCTGCTGACCGGCTTCAACGGCCAGATTTCGCTCGGCCACGGCGCCTTCTTCGCCGTCGGCGCCTATACGGCAGCCATCCTCATCGAGCAGTTCGGCGTCAACTACTGGCTGACCCTGCCGGCGGCGGCGGTCCTGTGCTTCGTCATCGGCTATCTCTTCGGCCTGCCGGCGCTCAGGCTCGAGGGCCACTACCTGGCGCTCGCCACCTTCGGCCTCGCCATCGCCGTGCCGCAGATGCTGAAATACAAGCATCTCGAGCCGCTCACCAACGGCGTCATGGGCATCAACCTTCTGAAGCCGGACGCGCCCTTCGGCCTGCCGCTCTCCGGCGACCAGTGGATGTACCTTGTCGTGCTGATCGTGGCGGTCGCCATGTTCTGGATGGCCCGCAACCTCCTGAACTCGCGCCCCGGCCGCGCCATGGTGGCGATCCGCGACCACACCCTCGCCGCCGGCACCATGGGCATCGACACCTCGCGCTACAAGGCGACTGTCTTCGGCATCTCCGCGCTCTATGTCGGCATTGCCGGCGCCCTGCACGCCATCATCTTCGAGTTCGTCTCACCCGACAGCTTCCGCTTCGAGCTCTCCATCGCCATCCTCGTGGGCGCGGTGGTCGGCGGCGTCGCCTCGCTGCCCGGCGCGGTGATCGGCGGCATTTTCGTCCAGTTCATCGAGAAATATGCCGATGCCATGACGAAGAAGCTCACCCAGGCGATCCATCTGCCGCTCGAGCTGCAGCCCTGGACGCTCTACGGCATCACCCTCATCGTGCTGATCTACGTCATGCCCGGCGGCATCGCCGGGGGCCTGGCCGCCCTCTGGGCGCGGCTCAGGCGTCCGTCCCGGGGAGGCTGACCCGCCGCCCCGATCCGACCGCAGTGCATCGCCACACTGTGCAAGCCAAGCGGCCCCAGAAGACCGCGCAAACCACCGGAGGACTACCCCCATGACTGAGATGAAACGCAGAACGGTCATCGCCGGCCTCGGCGCCCTCGCCGTCACGCCGGTCTTCGCCCCCGCCATCGCCCAGAAGCGCTACGACGAGGGCGCCAGCGACAGCGAGATCAAGATCGGCAACATCATGCCCTATTCGGGCAATGCCTCGGCCTATGGCGTCATCGGCCGCACCTCCGAGGCCGTCATGAAGATGGTCAACGACGCCGGCGGACTGAACGGCCGCAAGATCAACTTCATCACCTACGACGACGGCTACTCGCCGCCCAAGGCGGTGGAGATGGTCCGCAAGCTGGTCGAGGAGGACAAGGTCCTGCTGGTCTTCAATCCGCTCGGCACGCCGTCCAACACCGCCATCCAGCGCTATCTCAACCAGCGCAAGGTGCCGCAGCTCTTCGTCGCCACCGGCGCCTCCAAATGGGGCAATCCGCGCCAGTTCCCCTGGACCATGGGCTGGCAGCCGGACTACGTCACCGAGGGCGCCATCTACGCCAAGCACATCCTGTCGACGAAGCCGGACGCCAAGATCGGCGTGCTGATGCAGAACGACGACTACGGCAAGGATTACTTCAACGGGTTCAAGCAGGGCCTGGGCGCCGCCAACGAGCGCAAGATCGTCCAGCTCTCGACCTACGAGGTGACCGACCCGACAGTCGACAGCCAGATGATCCAGCTGAAGAATTCCGGCGCCGACGTGTTCTTCAACATCACCACGCCGAAATTCGCCGCCCAGGCGATCAAGAAGGCGGCGGAGATCGCCTGGAAGCCGGTCCACTATCTCAACAACGTCTCCTCATCCTTCGGCTCGGTGCTGAAGCCGGCCGGAATCGAGAACTCCCAGGGCATCATTCTGGCGCTCTACCGCAAGGACGCCAACGATCCGCAATGGGCCAATGCGCCCGACGTCGCGGCCTGGAAGGCCTTCATGGCCAAGTACATGCCGAACGGCGACGTGCGCGACGACGGCCACAACTACGGTTTCTCCGTCGCCCACACGCTGCTTCAGGCGCTGCGGCAGGCGGGCGACAACCTCACCCGCGAGAACGTCATGAAGGAGGCGGCGAACCTCAAGGGCTACGAGGCCCCGCTGCTGCTGCCCGGCATCAAGATCAACACCTCTCCGACCGATTTCTACCCGATCCAGTCGGTGCAGCTCGCCCGGGTCAAGGGCGAGAGCTTCGAGCTCTTCGGCTCGGTGCTCTCCAACGAGAGCACCTCCTGAGGAGAGACCTGGCGGCGCGGGCGACCGCGCCGCCTCTTCC
>JAEZGJ010000264.1 GCA_023416965.1 Pseudomonadota bacterium
GGCGACCACCGTCGCCCGGCCGCTGGAACAGACCAATCTCGTCTTCGGTTTCGAGGGGCTCAGCTACCGCGACCCCGACATCTACGCCGTCGGCGTCTTCAACAACCTGCTCGGCGGCGGGCTGTCCTCGCGCCTGTTCCAGGACGTGCGGGAGGAGAGGGGGCTCTGCTACGAGATCCACTCCTTCCACTGGTCCTACAACGACACCGGCGTCTTCGGCATTTCCGCCGGCACCGACCCGGCCGACGCCGTCGACCTCTTCAATCTCACCATGGACGTGCTCCACGCCACCGTGGAGGGGGCGAGCGAGGCGGAGGTCGGGCGCGCCAAGGCGCAGATGAAGGTCGGCCTCCTCGGCGCGCTGGAGAGCTCCTCCTCGCGCACCGACCAGATGGCCCGGCAGGTGCTCGTCTTCGGCCGCACGCTCGACCTCGAGGAGGTCGCCGCGAAGATCGACGCGGTGACGGTGGAGGACGCCCGCGCGGCCGGTGCAAGGCTGGTGCGCTCCTCGCCCATGACCTTTGCCGCCATCGGCCCCAAGCGCGGGCTGGACAAGGTGCGGAAGCTGGCCGAACAATTCCGGTCGACATGAACGCCACGCCCAAGGCTCCCATCCGCCGGTCTCCCGCAGGTCGGCCCCTCTCGCTGTTGCGGGCCGTGGGGTTGGCCTATGCCGCTCCCGAGCCGGTGGTGGGGCCGAAGGTGGTGCTGCGCCTGCCGGACATGGGCGACTACGAGGCCTGGTCCCGGCTGCGCGAGGCGAGCCGCCGCTTCCTCGTGCCTTGGGAGCCTGCCTGGCCGCCGGACGACCTCACCCGCACCGCCTTCCGCCGCCGCATCGCGCGCTACCGGCAGGACTGGCGCGACGATCAGGGCTACGCCTTCTTCCTCCATCGCAAGGAGGACGGCGCGCTCGTCGGTGGCCTGACGCTCACCAATGTGCGCCGCGGCGTCGCGCAGACCATTTCGCTCGGCTACTGGATGGGCGAGGCCTTCGCCGGTCAGGGCTATATGAGCGCTGGCGTCCGGGCCGTCATACCCTACGCCTTCGGCGTGCTCGGCTTCCGCCGCATGGAGGCGGCCTGCGTGCCCGAGAACGCCGCCTCCGTCGGGCTGCTGGAGCGGGTCGGCTTCACCCGCGAGGGGCTCGCCCGGCAATATCTCTGCATCAACGGCACGTGGACCGACCACGCGCTCTACGCCTTCGTCCAGGGCGACCGTCTCGGCTGAGGCGGCCCCTCAGTCGACGATGAAGAGCTTCGCGCCCTTCGGCGCCCGCGACCGGTGCGCCTCGGCGCCGTCCGCCACCTGGTAGCTCATGCCCGGTTTCAGCACGAAGACCCGGCCGTCCTCCAGCGTCGTCTCCAGCTCGCCCTCGAGGCAGAAGAGCACGTGGCCCTTGGAGCACCAGTGGTCCGACATGTAGCCGGCCGAGTATTCGACCATCCGGACGCGGATGGCGTTGCCCTCGGGGCCGAAATGCCGGGTGCGCCACAGCGCCTCGCCCACCTCGCCGGCATGGCGGGTCGGCTCGACCGCGGACCAGTCGACCGTGCCGAAGGGGATGTCGGACATCTTCATGGGGCGGCCCGGATCAGAACAGGTGGATGAGGCCGGGCTTCAGGAGGCCGATGGCGGAGAAGGCGATGCCGACGAGGCCGAGGCCACCGGCGAGCCAGGCCAGCGCCATGGCCCCCGTCACCACCGCGGCGGAGGCGAGAACGATGGCGATCTGGAAGGCCGCCGAGGAGATCTCGAAGTCGTGGTAGCGCTTGTAGGAGACGTCGCGCTTCTTCTCCGCCGCCTGGGCGCGGGAGGAGAGCTGGCGCCGGCCCTCGTTGGTCTCCGGCTCGTTGTCCCAGCGGGCGGCGCGGCCGCGCCAGGTCTCGATCTGCCGGGTCATGGCGGCCTTGGCCGCTTCGTCCGCGACCGCGTCGCGGGTGACCGTCATGTCCTCGGCGGCGGTGGTCACCGCCGTCATGCGGATGGTCTTGGCCTGGAAGAAGGCCCAGAGGTTGGATGCCTCCACATTGGCGTTGAGCGCGTCGGTCTGCGAGCTCTTCGCCGCGGTCTCGGCAAGCGCCAGGAACAGGGCGAGGACGGCGATGAGGAGGGCGATCTTCTTGTTCGACGGGTCGATGTGGCCGTGGCCGGACATGGGGATGATTCCTCTGGGGAAGGACGCGCGCGAGGCTTTGCCCGCTGCGGCGTTCTGGCGCAAGGGGCTCTTGCGCCGCCGCGCTTTTTGCCGAACGGCGGCGAACCGATTAAGACAGCCCGCATGACCATCTGGGGAAAATTGGCGGGCGCCGCCGCGGGCTTCATGCTGGGCGGGCCGATCGGCGCGCTGCTGGGCGCGCTCGCCGGCCATTTCATCGTCGACGAGGGCCTTCTGGCTCCCGAACAGGGGCCGCCGCTGCAATCGGTCGTCTTCACCGTCGGCCTGATCGCGCTCGCCGCCAAGATGGCCAAGGCCGACGGCGTCGTGACCCGCGACGAGGTTGCCGCCTTCCGCCGGCTGGTGGCGGTGGCGCCCGAGGACGAGGCCCATGTCTCGCGCCTCTTCGACCTCGCCAAACGGAGCACGGCCGGCTTCGACGCCTATGCCCGCCAGCTGGCCCAGCTCCTGAAGGATACGCCGGACACGCTCGAGGACCTCGTCGACGGCCTCTTCGGAATCGCCACGGCCGACGGCGCCGTCCACGTCGACGAGCGCGCCTATCTCGCCGAAGTGGCCGCCATTTTCGGCCTGCCGGAACAGGCCTTCTCCCGCATCGAGGCGCGCCATGTCGTCTCCGGCCCGCGCGACCCCTACCGCGTCCTCGGCATCGCCCCGGAGGCCGCCGACGGCGAGATCAAGCAGGCCTGGCGTGCCCTCGTGCACCAGTACCACCCGGACCGGCTCATCGGGCGGGGCGTACCCGCCGAGTTCGTCGCCATTGCGACGGGGAAGATGGCCGCCATCAACGAGGCCTATGACGTGCTGCGCCGCGCGAGGGGGTTCGCATGAGCTCCGCCTGCGGCCACGACCATGACCATGACCACCACGACGGCCGTCCGCTGGAGCGGCCGGATTCGCCCTGGGCGACCGGCCTCGCGCTCTCGCCCAACCACGACGAGCGCCGCGCGCCCGTCGACATCCTGATGATGCACTATACCGGCATGCAGGACGGCATGGCGGCGCTCCACCGCCTCTGCGACCCGAACCCGCCGCGAGTCTCGGCCCATTACGTCGTCTTCGAGGACGGCGAGATCGTCCAGTGCGTCGCCGAGGGCAGGCGCGCCTGGCATGCGGGGGCCGGCTCCTGGCAGGGCAGGGAAGACGTCAATTCCCGCTCCATCGGCATCGAGATCGTCAATCCCGGCCACGAATTCGGCTACAGGACCTTCCCCGAGGAGCAGATCACCGCGGTGGTGAACCTCTCCCGCGACATCCTGATGCGCCACCCGCAGATCGCTCCCGCCGGGGTTCTCGCCCATTCCGACACCGCACCGGGCCGCAAGCAGGACCCCGGCGAGCTCTTCCCCTGGGCCCGGCTGGCGGAGGAGGGCGTCGGCCTCTGGGTGCCGCCGGCCCCGCTCCAGCCCGGCCCGGTCTATCGCCGCGGCGAGGAGGGCCCGCCGATCCAGGCGCTGCAGGCGCTCTTCGCCATGGTCGGCTACGGGCTTCAGGTCACCGGCGTCTTCGATGGGCCGACGGAGGCGGTGGTCACCGCGTTCCAGCGCCACTGGCGGCAGGAGAAGGTGGACGGCGTCGCCGACGCCTCGACGCTCCGAACCCTGCGCGACCTCCTCGCCGCGCGCTGAGCGGCTTGCCAAACGGCACGGCCGGCGGGAGGCTTGCCCCATGCGCGTGCCTCTCCTCCTTGCCACCCTCCTCGCCGCGTTGCCCGCGGCGGCCCAGTCCGGCCTGCCGGAGGGCTTCGTTCACCTGGCGGAGGTGGCGCCGACCATCCGTCAGGACATCCGCTA
Organism: Pseudomonadota bacterium; assembly: GCA_023416965.1. Classification (GTDB taxonomy): domain Bacteria; phylum Pseudomonadota; class Alphaproteobacteria; order Rhizobiales; family Phreatobacteraceae; genus Phreatobacter. The sequence continues at coordinate 3,973 of JAEZGJ010000264.1, forward strand.
CGCCGGCTCGCGCAATTTCCTCGGCCGTCCCGTCGCCTTCTATCGCGCGGCCGAATGCATCCTCACCCGCCGCGCCGCCGAGGCCCTGGCGCGGGCGCAGGCGGAGATCGCGCCGCGGGGCCTCACCCTCGTCGTCTGGGACTGCTACCGCCCCACCGGGGCCGTGGCCGACATGATGGCCTGGACCCGCGACGCGGCCGACCAGCGGATGAAGGCGGTCTTCTATCCCGCCGTCGACAAGGCCCGCCTCTCCCTCGATGGTTACCTCTCATCGCGCTCCACCCATTCCCGCGGTTCGACCGTGGACCTCGGCATCGCCCGCACCGGTGTCGCGGCGGGAACCGGGGCCGGAGACTGCACGGAGCCTCCCGGCCGGCGCTTCGATGACGGCGTGCTCGATTTCGGCACGTCCTACGACTGCTTCGATCCGCGCGCCCATGTCCGCGCCCCCGGCATCGGCCCCCAGGCGGCCGCCCACCCCGCCCAGCAGGCCCCC
>JAEZGJ010000029.1 GCA_023416965.1 Pseudomonadota bacterium
CGCCCGCACCCCCCCTCCGGACGGGCGCCCCCCCCCCCCGGGCCCCCCCTTCTCGTTCCGAAGACGCTCCCACGACATCCGCCATGCTCTCGCGCCGGCTCGCCCTGGCCCTCGCCGCCAGCCTGACCCTCGCTGCACCCGCGCTGGCGCAGGCCGACGACTGGCGTCGCACCCATCCCGAACTCGTCTTCTCGATCGTCCCCTCGGAGAATTCCTCGGGCGTGCTCGACCGCTACTCCCCCTTCATGGCCTATCTGTCGAAGGCGCTGGGCGTGAGGGTCACGCTCCGTGTCGCCAGCGACTATGCCGCGGTGATCGAGAGCCTGCGGGCCGGCCAGGTGCATTTCGCCCATATGGGCCCCGCGGCCTATGCCCGCGCCGCCATCGTCACCCAGAACGGCGTCGAGCCGCTGGTGACCATGGCCAATTCGCAGGGCGCCATCGGCTATTATTCGGTGCTCTATGTGCGCGCCGCCGATCCGGCCCAGAGCCTCGCCGATCTCAAGGGCCGCAACCTCTGCCTCGTCGACCCCAATTCCGCCTCGGGCAACAACGTGCCGCGCTTCGCCATGAACAAGCTCGGCATCGACCCCGAAGCCCATTTCGGCAAGATCGTCTATTCCGGCAGCCACGAGAACGCGGTCATCGGCCTCGCCCAGGGCACCTGCGACGCCGCCTTCAACTGGTGGAACACCGAGCGCGAATCCAACCTCCTGCGCATGGCGGCCAAGAACATGGCCCGCGCCGAGGACTACCGCATCATCTTCCGCTCCGACCTCATTCCCGGCTCGCCCATCACCATGATGCGCTCGGCGCCGGAAGCCCTGCGCGAGGCGGTACGCCGCGCCTTCGTCGAGGCCGCGGCGGCCGATAGCGAGGCCTTCCTGCGCATTAGCGACGGCAACGCCACCAGCTACGTTCCCGTCAAGGCCGAGGACTATCAGGTGATGATCGATCTCTCGCGCTTCATCGACCAGATGCGCCGCCGACGGAGCTGACGTATCATTATGTCCAGCGCCGTTCCCCGCCTGCCCGATCACCAGCTCTCCGCCCTGGGCGGCGCCTATGCCGATGCCGTCGCCGCCAAGCGCCGCCAGCTCCTCCTCGGCCTCGCCCTCTTCGCCCTCGCCTATATCGTCGCCGGCATCGTTGCCGAGGTGCGCCCGGCCACCTTCTTCACCAATCTCTGGCGCTTCACCGACTATCTCGGCCGCATCTTCACCCTCGAACAGGGTGCCGCCGCCGGCCGCTTCGTCCTCTTCGACGTGGTCGAATGGATGTGGGGCTTCGACAAGTGGATGAAGCTCCTCTGGGAGACGCTGCTGATCGCCTATGTCGGGACGCTCACCGGCGCCGTCGGCGGCTTCCTCTTCGCCTTCCTCTCGGCCCGAAACCTCACCCCCAGTTCCACCATCGGCTTCCTCGCCAAGCGCTGGCTGGAATTCTGCCGCACGGTCCCCGAGATCGTCTTCGCCCTTATCTTCGTCGTCGCCTTCGGCCTCGGGCCGGTCCCGGGCGTGCTGGCCATCGCCATCCACACCTTCGGCGCGCTCGGCAAGCAGTTCGCCGAAGTGGCGGAGAACATCGACATGAAGCCGGTGGACGGGCTCACCGCCACCGGCGCCACCTGGGCCGAGTGCATGCGCTTCGCCGTGGTGCCGCAGGTTCTGTCCAACTTCGCCAGCTACGCCCTGCTGCGCTTCGAGGTGAACGTGCGCGGCGCGGCCGTCATGGGCTTCGTCGGCGCCGGCGGCATCGGCCAGGACCTCGTCGAGGCCATCCGCAAGTTCTACTATTCCGACGTCTCGGCCATCCTCGTGCTGATCATCGCCACCGTCATGGTCATCGACCTCGCGACGGAGCGGCTGCGCCATCACCTCATCGGGATGGACCACCGCTCATGACCATGCCGGCGACCGACCATCCCCTGCGCATGGCCGCGCGCGCCGATCGCGACGGGCTGATGCAGCGCCACCCCGAGATCTTCCGCCCCTCGCCCGCCCGAAGGATCCGCACCGGCCTGATCCTCGCCTTCCTCGCCGGCCTCTTCGCCTATGGGCTGGTCGTGCTCGATTTCGACCCGGCGAAGCTCGTCACCGGCATCGGCAAGCTCGGCCAGTTCCTCTGGTTCATGCTGCCGCCCTCCACCGGCACCTGGGCGAAGTTCTGGGTCTATCTCCACGCCCTGGCGGAAACCGTCGCCATCGCCTTCCTCGGCACCTTCACCGCCGCCATCCTGGCCCTGCCGGTCGGCTTCCTGGCGGCGAAGAACGTCGTGCCCAATGTCGTCGTCCACTTCCTTTCCCGCCGCATCGTCGACACCATCCGCGGGGTGGACGAACTCATCTGGGCGCTGATCTGGGTGAGCGTCGTCGGCCTCGGCCCCTTCGCCGGCGTTCTCGCCCTGCTCTGCGCCAATGTCGGCCTGTTCTCGAAGCTCTTCTCCGAGGCGATCGAGGCCGCGGACCGCAAGGCCTCCGAAGGCATCGCCTCGGCCGGCGGCGGCAGGCTGCATGGCATCCGCTTCGCCATCCTGCCCCAGGTCCTGCCGATCTTCGGCAGCCAGGTCCTCTACTATTTCGAGAGCAACACCCGCTCGGCGACCATCATCGGCATCGTCGGCGCCGGCGGCATCGGCCTGCACCTCGCCGAGCAGATCCGCGTGCTGGAATATCAGCACGTCTCGGCGCTGATCCTCATGATCCTCGTCACCGTCGCGGTCATCGACCAGGTCTCGACGCGGCTGCGCTTCGCCCTCATCGGAGAGCGCGCCGCCCCCTGAACCGGCCTCAGCCGCCGACGGTGAGCCGCACGCGGTCGGCGCAGAAATGCGAGCGCGCCCACTGGATCGGCACGCCGTCGGGATCGACGTTGATGCTGTCGATGACGAGGACCGGGCGCCCCTCGGCGATCTCCAGCCGGGCGGAATCGGTGGCATCCGCCACCGCGGCACCGATGCGGGTGGAGGCGCGGCGATAGTCCGGCACGCCGCAGGCCGCCAGCGCCGCGGTGATCGATCCGGTGGCACCATAGACATCCGGCACCTCGGCGAAGCGCGGCAGGGGAAAGGCGGCCAGCGCCCAGGAGATCGGCACGCCGTCGGCGAAATGGGCGCTCTCGATGAGGACGACGGGATCCTCGGGCGACAGGTCCAGCGCCTCGGCGATCTCGAGGCTCGCGCCCGCGCGCCTGTGGCCGAGCAGCCGGCCGGCGGGATCGCGCGCCTGCCCCACGACGATCTCGGAGAAGCGCGTGCGGGTGCTGATCGGGTAGGAGAGGGGCTTCGCCTCGACATAGGTGCCGGAGCCCTGCGTCACCCGGACGAGGCCCTTGTCCACCAGCGATTTCACCGCCTGGCGCACCGTGTGCCGGTTGACGCCGAAGCGCTCGGTCAGTGCCGCCTCGGTCGGCAGGCGCGTGCCCGGCACCAGGCCGCCGCCGGCGATCTCGGCCTCGATCGCCTCGGCGATCTGACGCCAGACCGTCACTCCCCTGCCCCGCGCCAGCATGGCCCCTCCCGTCATTCGCCTGTCACGGCTGGCGGCCGATATGCAGGCTTGTCCTATTCACCCGGTCCGCTCCGGCGCTCAAGCGGCTTGCCGCCGAACCCGAACTGTCATAAAACCATAATCGTCTAGACGAATATACAAATCATGACAGAGCGATCCGAACCCTCCGATTCCCTTGCGACGGCCCGCAAGGCTACCATGGCCACCGTCGCCCGCGCGACCGTCGGTGAGCTGACGGCCTTGGACGCCCTGGCCGGCGGCGGCGCCGAGATGCTGCGCGCCCCCGAGATCGGCCTCGTCATGGTGCGCGGCCGGATCGGCGGCGACGGCGCTCCCTTCAACCTCGGCGAGGCCACGGTGACCCGCGCCGCCGTCTCCCTGCCGGGCGGCGTGATCGGCTTCGGCCACGTGCTCGGCCGCGACCGGGAGAAGGCCCGGCTCGCGGCGCTGGCCGACGCGCTCTGGCAGGCGCCCGCCACCCGCGACGCCGTGGAGGCGCTGCTCGCCCCCGTCCGCGAACGCATTGCTGCGGAGACCGCGCTCAAGCGCGAGCGCGCCGCCGCCACCCGCGTCGACTTCTTCACCATGGTGCGCGGAGACAATTGATGACACTCGCCGCTGCCTTCGCCGATCCCGTCCACGACGCCCAGACGACCTTCCGGGCAGTGATGAACGCCATGGCCCGCCCCGGCAGGATCCAGCCGGTCGACGGCCTTGCCGGGGCACCTGCGCCGCTGTCGCCGGTCGCCGCCGCCGTCGCGGTCGCGCTCGCCGATTACGAGACGCCGCTCTGGCTCGACGCGCCGCTCGCCGCCTCGACGGACGTGTGTGCCTGGCTCGCCTTTCACACCGGAGCGCGCACCGGAGCGGCGCCCTCGCAGGCCGCCTTCGCCCTCGTCGCCGACGCCGCCGCCCTGCCCGACCTCGCCGCATTCGCTCAAGGGAGCGACGTCTATCCCGACCGCTCGACGACGCTGGTCGTGCAGGTGGGCTCGCTCTCCCTTCCCCTCCCCCCGCTTGCGGCGGGGAGGGGTCAGGGG
>JAEZGJ010000104.1 GCA_023416965.1 Pseudomonadota bacterium
CCGCTTGACTACGGCCATGCCGATGCCTGACGCGCCACCGGTCACGACAGCGGAGTGCCTCATCTGATCCGGTCCAGGATCGAGACATAGTTGGCGACCGCCGCACCGCCCATGTTGAAGATGCCGCCGAGCCTGGCGTCCTTCACCTGGATGCCGCCGGCCTCGCCCATGAGCTGCATGGACGAGAGCACGTGCATGGAGACGCCGGTGGCGCCGATCGGATGGCCCTTGGCCTTCAGGCCGCCGGAGGGGTTGACCGGCAGCTTGCCGTCCTTCTGCGTCCAGCCCTCGAGGATGGCGCGGGCGCCCTGGCCCTCGGGGGTGAGGCCCATCGCCTCGTATTCGATGAGCTCCGCCACCGTGAAGCAGTCGTGGGTCTCGACGAAGGAGAGGTCGGAGAGCTGGACGCCGGCCTCCGCCAGCGCCTTGCCCCAGGCCTTGGTGCAGCCCTCGAACTTCAGGATGTCGCGCTTCGACATGGGCAGGAAGTCCTGCACATGGGCCTGGCCGCGGAAGGCGACCGCCTTCTTCATCCTGAGCGCCGTCGCCGTGTCGGTGATGACGAGGGCGGCGGCGCCGTCGGAGACCAGCGAGCAGTCGGTGCGCTTCAGCGGGCCCGCGACGAAGGGGTTCTTCTCGCTCTCCGTGCGGCAGAAGTCGAAGCCGAAATCCTTGCGCATCTGCGCATAGGGGTTCTCGACGCCGTTCTTGTGGTTCTTGGCGGCGATCATGGCGAGGGCGTCGGACTGGTCGCCCCAGCGCTGGAAATAATTGTGGGCGATCTTGCCGAAGACACCCGCGAAACCGGCCGGGGTGTCGCCGTCCTCGGGCAGGTACGAGGCCCTCAGGAGGTTCTTGCCGATCTCCGGGCCGGGCGTCTTCGTCATCTGCTCGACGCCGACGACCAGCACGACGCGCGCATCGCCCGCCTTCACCGCACGCACCGCCTGTTGGACGGCGGCGGAGCCCGTGGCGCAGGCGTTCTCGACGCGCGTCGCCGGCTTGAAGCGCAGCCGCGGATCGGCCTGCAGCACCAGCGAGGCGGTGAAGTCCTGCGGCGAGAAGCCGGCGTTGAAATGGCCGAGCAGGATCTCGTCGACATCGTCCGGGCCGATGCCGGCATTGTCGAGCGCCTCGTTGGCCACACGGATGATCAGGCTCTCGACGGTCTCGGTCTCGAGCTTGCCGAAGGCGGTATGAGCCCAGCCGACGATGCAGGCGGTCATGGTGGCGTTTCCCGGAACTGGTGAGGTGTCGTTACACAATAGGCAGGCGTCGGCCCTTTCGCCATCCTCCGTCCGGCGCATGGCAGGTCCATTTCCCTGTGGCGGCACGACCGTCGCCATGCTTTGGCCGCCTTGAGCCTGTTCTAACGGAGCGACGAGACCACCGACGCCGCACCACCGACTTCGCCTCCCGCCGGCCGTCTTCGCCCTTGGCGAAGCGCGTCCGAAGCGGGTAAACAGGGCCGAGGTCGCGGCGCCATTCCCAAAAGGCCATGCTCTTGCGGATCAGCATCCCTTGTCTTGCCGGCGCCCTCGCGATCTTCGCCGGCGCCACCACGGCCGCCGCCCAGCAGGTGGGCCCCACCATCGTCGTCGATGCCGCCACCGGCCAGGTGCTGCAGTCCGACAGGGGCGGCACGGCCTGGCTGCCCGCTTCGCTCACCAAGATGATGACGACCTATGTCGCCCTGCGGCAGGTCCGCGCCGGCCGCGCCACCATGAATACAGGCCTCGTCGTTTCCCAGCGCGCCTTCCGCTCCGCGCCCTCCAAGATGGGCTTTCGGCCCGGCACGGTGGTGACGCTCGACAACGCGCTGAAGATGATCATGGTCAAGTCGGCCAACGACGTCTCGGTGACCATCGCCGAGGGGCTCGGCGGTTCGGTCGAGAACTTCGCCGCCATGATGAACGCCGAGGCGCGCCGGCTTGGCATGACCGGCACCCGCTTCATCAATCCCAACGGCCTGCCCGGCGCCGGCCAGCAGACCACCGCCCGCGACATGGCACTGCTCGCCTATGCGATGATGCGCGAGTTTCCCGAGCATTCACTGCTCTGGCGCATGCCGGCGATCCGTTTCGGCAACCGCGTCATGCGCAACCCCAACCATCTCATCGGCCGCTACCAGGGCGCCGACGGCTTCAAGACCGGCTTCACCTGCGCCTCCGGCTTCAACGTCGTCGCCACCGCCACCCGCGGTGGCCGCAAGCTCATCGTCGTCGTCCTCGGCGCCACCTCGGCCCGCGGCCGCGCCGAGACCGCCGCCGGCCTGTTCGAGCGCCATTTCGTCTCCGGCGGCTCGGGTGTGGGCCTCGACGGCATCGCCAACGACCTCTCCTCGGCGCCGCCAAACATCCGCGACCAGGCCTGCCGCCGCCGCGGCCGCGGCCCGGTCTATATCGAGGCCGGCGAGGAGCTCGACAATGAGCCGGTCGCCGCCGCCCCCAGCGATCCCGGCAATCTTACCTATGCGCAGATGATGGCTGCCTCCCAGCAGCGGCCGGGGCGCCCGGCCGGCGCCCTCGCGGCCATGCCCGGCGCGGTGGTCTCGCTGCTCGGCCCGTACCGCCCGAGCATGGATCCAGTTCCGGTCTTCACCGGCGGCGCCGGGCCCGTGGCGACCCCGGCTCCCGCCCTCGCCTCCACCGGCTCGCAGAACGTGACGCTTCCCGCCTCCACCAGCCCGGGCACCATCGTCGTCCCCGCAGCTCCCACCCCCGGCGCCATCCGCCGCGGCGCTCCCGCCGCCGAGTCCCCGGTC
>JAEZGJ010000128.1 GCA_023416965.1 Pseudomonadota bacterium
GGGGGCCCCCCCGCGGGCCCCGCCCGCCACCCGATTCACTTGACCTCCAGGGATTCCGCCCTGACCACCACCCGAACGATCCGCGAACGGCTCGCCTGTTCCGTCCTCGAGGCCGCCCAGGCGACCCGCGCCATGGGCCGGGTCATGCTCTCCGCCGCCGCCAACGGGGCGACGCACGAGCGCATCGGGCCGGTGGGCGAGGTCCTGCTGGAGGACGGCCATGTGAAGCTCGCGGGCGGCGCCCATGACGCCAGCATCGACTTGTCCGTCGTCACCGACGCCGTCGCCGACCGTTCGGGGCGCATGAAGGACCGGGTTCTGCCGCGCATCGAGTTCCAGAACGCCGCCGGAGAGACGCTGTTCTCGATGATCGCGCTCGACGGCCTCGAGCCCTTCGACGCTGCCGTCTCCGGCCTTCCCACCGGCGGCACCCTGCCGGAGAAGGAGCGGCCGGCGCCGATGGGAGACAAGCCGGCGGAGGTCTCCGAAACCGACCCGGGCGCTCTCCCGCTCCATGCCGCGCGGACGAGCGGCGAGGCCATCGGCGTCGTCTTCTCCGCCCCCGGGCTCGTGCAGCGCTGGCAAGGGACGGTGGCCGACATCAAGCTGGCCATGGGTTTCATCAACATCATCCAGCCGGACTTCCACCTGCATCTGAAGGCGGAAGCCGTCGGCCGCTGGGCCCGCGCCGAGGCGGCAGGCGCCGCCAGGCTGGAGGCCTTCGATGCCTCCGGCCTGCCGCTGGGGCTGACCCTCACCGGCCCGGCGGCCGTTCTCTGATCGGGCGGACGGGACAGTGCTCACCAGCCTGAGGCAGATATGGCGGCTCACCGTCCTCTGCGCCTGGCGGCCCGGCGGCCGGTTCGGCATCGTCCTGTTCGCCACCATTTTCGGTCTCGGCCTCGCCGGGGTTCATGTGACGGTGCGGCTGATCCGCTGGGCCAACGACTTCTACACGGCGCTCCAGAAACTCGACGTTCCCGCCGCGACCCAGCAGATGGGCGTCTTCTTCGCCCTGGTGGCGGTGAGCGCCTCCCTCAACCTCTCCGTGGCCTGGCTGCGCAAGCTGTTGCAGATCCGCTGGCGGCAGGGGCTGACCGGCGTCGTCCTCGACGCCTGGCTCAGCGACAAGGCCTACTGGCACCTGCGCGACCGGCAGGAGAACGGTCTCGACAATCCCGACCAGCGCATCGCCGACGACTGCCGCATCTTCGTCTACCGCCTGACCACCGAGGCGCTGGAGCTGATGACCAATGTCGTCGCCCTCGTCTCCTATGTCGCCATCCTCTGGTCGCTTTCCACCTTCCCGCTGGCCCTCAGCCTGTTCGGCATCGAGATCTCCATCGCGCGCTACATGGTCTGGGCGGCGCCGCTCTACGTCGCCGTCTCCAGCGGCGTCACCCACTGGCTGGGCAAGCCGCTGATCCCGCTCAACGTCGAGCAGCAGAAGACGGAGGCGGATTTCCGCTTCGCGCTCGCGCGCCTGCGCGAGAACGGCGAGCCCGTAGCCTTCGCGCGCGGGGAGCAGGCGGAACGGCGGCTCTTCGCCGAGCGCTTCGCCGTGGTCGCCGACAACTGGCGCCGGCTGATGAACCGCGAGCTGGTGCTCGGTCTCTTCACCCGCCCCTACATGCAGACCGTGCTGCGCATCCCGCTCTTCCTCGCCCTGCCGGCCTTCCTCGCGGGGCGGCTGACCTTCGGCGGGCTCATGCAGATCGCCTCGGCCTTCCAGAACGTGGTGACGACGCTCTCCTGGTTCATCTTCTCCTATCGCGACCTCGCCGAACTCGTCGCCACCGCGCGCCGCCTCGACGGCTTTCTCGCCGATTGCGGCGCGGCCTCGCGCGGCGCCGGTTCCATCCTCCGCAGTTCCGATGCCGGGGGCCGGATGGCGATGCGCGACCTCAGCCTTGCGGCGCCCGACGGCCGCGTCATCGTCGCGATCGAGGATCTGGCGGTGTCGCCCGGCGAGGTCGTCTGGCTCAGCGGCGCCTCCGGCCGGGGCAAGACGACGCTCGCCCGCACCCTCGCCGCCCTCTGGGTCCACGGCGAGGGGCACGTCACGCTGCCGGCGGGGCCGGGGCTGTTCCTGTCGCAGCAGAGCTACCTGCCGCTCGGCAGCGTCGCCGACGCCGTCGCCTATCCCTCCCCCCGGGACGATGTCGGGGACGAGGCGATCCTCGCCGCCCTCGGGGCGGTCGGCCTGGACAGGCTCGCAGAGGCAAACCGGCTCGACCTCGCCGTCGCGCAGGCAGGCCTCTCGGGTGGCGAGCGGCAGAGGCTGATGCTGGCGCGGCTCATCATCCACCAGCCATCCTGGGCGGTGCTGGACGAGCCGACCAGCGCCCTCGACCGGGAGGCGGAGGCAGCGGTCTTCGCCGCGGTGCGGGCGTTGCTCCCGGCGACGGCCTTGCTCATCATCGCCCACCGCGCGCCCCAGGGCCTCGGTCCGGTCCGCCGGGTCGATCTCGACGAAGTCCGGCCGGCGCAGCCGCCGGCGCAGATGCGCGTCAGCGCGGCGTGAAGGCGAGGCTCATCCGCACCCGGTCGGAAGCGCCGGGAGCGAGGAGGCGCATGGAGGGCTTGTCGGCGAGCTCGCCGGAGAAGCCGACGGGATCGCCGTGGCCGGTCCAGGCCTCCATGCAGAGGAAGGGTGCGCCGGGCTTCGACCAGAGCGCGAGATGCGGAAGGCCGTCCAGCGCCATGGTGAGGCGCGCGCCGTCCGGCCCTTCCAGGGTCCAGGAGGTGCTGCGCGCGTCCAGGAAGCAGAGCGCCTCGGCTGCGAAGAGCACGTCGGTGAGGGCGAGCCGCCTCCCGTCGAGCGGCACCGGGCGGCGCTCGGCCGAGAAGAGGCCGCCGGGCGCGATGACCGGGACGGAGGGCTCTTCCGCTTCGGCGAAGACCAGGGCATGGCCCTCGCGCCGATTGCCCGTCAGAGGCCAGCGGAAGCCCGGATGGAGCCCCAGCGCATAGGGCATGGGCCGGTCGCCCTGGTTGGAGACGGCGAGCTCGGTGGAAAGGCCCGCCGTGGTCAGGGTGTGGGTCACGGCCAGCCGGAAGGCGAAAGGGTAGAGGGCGCGCGTGCCGGCATCGGCGGCGAGTTCCAGCGTGCAGGAGGCTTCGTCGCGGCCCACCTCGCGGAAGCGGCTCGCGGCGGCGAAACCATGGACGCCCATCGGTCGATCGACGCCGTCGACGCGGATCATGCCATCCCGCGCCCAGCCGACGATCGGAAAGAGCACGGGCGCCGTGCCGCTCCACCAGGCGGGGTCGCCGGGCCAGAGGAGGTCGCGGCCGTCGACCGACCAGGCCTTCAGCTCCGCGCCGAGAGGGGAGACGACGGCCCGCTGGCCGTCCCGCACGAGGGTGATCATCGGCCGGCATGATCCTGCAGGTGGAAGGGCAGATTGCGCACCTCCGTCCAGGGAATGTCGAAGCGGGTCTGGAACTTCAGGCGGAAGGTCATGCGGCTCATGAGCCAGCCTTCGGGCGTGCGCTCGTATTCGTCGTCCTCGATGCCGGCCATCCAGCAGGGCGTGTCGCCTTCGGTCAGCGTGCAGGTCTGCCAGAGCATCCAGCGGGCCGTGGCGCGGTCGCCGTCGATGTCGATCCTGGGGTTGAGGAAATAGTGCATGGCGAAGCTCCAGCCGCCCTTGCGGACGAAGCCGAAGATCGCGTCCCGGCCCCGGTAGGTGCCGAAATGCTCGCCGCCGTCCCAGATCGCATTCTCGGTGAAGAGCCCCGCCTGAAGCCGGCCGATGCGGTCGAGCTCTTCCTGCGGCTTGCGGCGATGGTCGTCGGTGTATTTCTCGTCCGCATATTCGGCATAGCGTGCCTTGAGATGGCGGATGGCCTCGATGTCCTCGAGGCGCCGGATGCGGCTTTCGAGATCGCTCATGGGGGATGTCTCCTCGCGGGCAGGGGCGGCAGCTTAATTGGCGATGGGCCGCCCGGGCCATGGCGCCGCGGGCAGGGCGGCTCAGCCCTTGGCGAGGACCGCCGCGAGGCGTCGCCAGGCATGCTCGTCGCCGGGCAGGCCGAAGCGCAGGAGATGCGGCCGGCCGGCAAAGCGACGGACATAGATTCCCGCTTCGCCGAGGCGGGCGAACCAAAGGGGAGCGTCCGCCGTCTCCACCAGCCGGAACAGGGAAGTGCCGCCGACGATCGTCCCTATTCCTGCGAGCATGGCGTCGAGGCGGGCGGCATCGGCGGCCCGGTCGAGCGACGCGGTTGCGAGCCATGCGTCGTCGGCGAGGGCCTGCGCCCCCACGGCAAGGGCGGGGCCGGCCACCGGCCAGCGGCCGAGCGCCGCGGACAGCCGCGCGGTGAGGACCGGATCGCCGACCGCGAAGCCGAGGCGGAGGCCGGCGAGGCCGTAGGTCTTGCCGAAGGAGCGCAGCACGAGGGTTGCCGGCGGCAGATCGGGAACCAGGCTCACACCCGGCGTGAAGTCGACGAAGGCCTCGTCGACCACCAGCAGTCGGGTGCTGCGGCCGAGGCCGGCAAGCGCCTCCCGCGGCAGGATGCGGCCGTCGGGATTGTTGGGATTGACCACGACGACGACGGCGGCGCCGGCCGCCTCTTCAGGTGTCGCCACCTCCCGCACCCCGTGGCCGGCGCGCGCCCAGGCGGCGGCGTGTTCCCCATAGGTGGGGCCCAGCACGGCCGTGGTGCCGGCGGGCACGAGGCGCGGCAACAGGTCGATGAGGATCTGCGTTCCCGGTGCGGCGGCGATGCCGGCATGGGCCGGCACGCCATAGGCGCGCCGGGCCGCCGCGAGCAGGGCTTCCTCGTCGGCCAGTGCGGGCAGGCGCTGCCAGAGGCTGGAAGGCAAGGGCGGAAGCGGGTAGGGAACCGGATTGATCCCGGTCGAGAGGTCGATGAAGGGTTCGGGCGCGGCCGGGAACAGGCGCCGGGCCTCGCCGAGATCGCCGCCGTGCCACAGGGATTCCGGCTCGTTCATGTCGCCCGTCTCGCCTCTCGCCGTCCTCGCCATCGCCCTCGCCGTCGAGGCCGCCGCCGGCTATCCGCAGGGCCTGTTCCGCCTCGCCGGGCACCCGGTCTCCTGGATCGGCCGCCTTATAGGCACACTCGACGGGGCGATGAACAGGGAGGACCATCCGCCGGCCGCGCGCCGCCGCGCCGGCATCGCCGCGCTCCTCGTCCTGCTGGCGGTCACCGGCGGCGTGGCGCTCACCCTCGAGGCCGTCCTGACGCCGCTCGGCCTGGTCGGCGGCCTCCTGCTCGCAGTCCTCGCCTCGACCCTCCTCGCCCAGCGCAGCCTCCACGACCACGTGGCGGCGGTGGCCGAGGCGCTGGAGACAGGCGGCCTCCCGGCGGGCCGGCGCGCCGTGTCGATGATCGTCGGGCGCGACACGGACCGGCTGGACGAGGCCGGGGTGTCGCGCGCCGCCATCGAGAGCCTCGCCGAAAACTTCTCCGACGGGGTGACGGCGCCGGCCTTCTGGCTCGGCGTCCTCGGCCTGCCGGGCATCGTGCTCTACAAGGCGATCAACACCGCCGATTCCATGATCGGCCACCGCAACCCGCGCCACGAGGCCTTCGGCTGGGCGGCGGCGCGCCTCGACGATCTCGTCAACCTGCCGGCCTCGCGCCTCACCGCCGCGCTGATCGTCGCCGCCGCCGCCCTCGACGGGCCGGAGCCGGCGCGCCGCGCCTGGC
>JAEZGJ010000021.1 GCA_023416965.1 Pseudomonadota bacterium
AATGCCGCCCACCTGCCGACCCCCGACCACGCCCTGCGCATGCTCGCCGACGGCGCCGGCGCGGTGGGCGCAGGCGCGGCCCCGCGCCTGCCCTCCGGCGGATCGGGCGGCGGCGGTGCCTCGGCCCAGGCGGTGTCCGCCTCTGCCGCCCCGCGGCTCAGCTCCGTCGCGAGGCCCGAGGGCGCTCCCGTCTCCATGCGCGAACAGGCCGCGCCGCAGGCCCAGCCGCACATGGTGCTCGCCAGCTTCGCCGAGGTCATCAAGCTCGCCGCCGAGAAGCGCGACGTCAGGCTGAAGCAGCAGCTCGAGGGCGACATGCATCTCGTGCGCTGCGAGGACGGCCGCATCGACTTCCGCCCCACCCGCAACGCCGCCCCGACGCTCGCTGGCGACCTGCAGAAGAAGCTCACCGACTGGACCGGCCGGCGCTGGGTCGTCACCATCTCCTCCGAGGAGGGCGAGCCGACGGTGCGCGAGCGCCTCGCTGCCGAACAGGCCGACCGCGAGCGCGGCGTCCTCGCCCACCCTTCCGTCCAGGCCGTGCTGGCGAAGTTCCCCGGCGCCGAGATCGTCGCGGTGCGCCCGCTGGACGGCGGCGCCGAGGCGGAGCCCGCGCCCCTCGCGCCCGCCGCCGAGGACGATGCGGACGGAAACTGGGAGCCGGTCGATCCCTGGGACGACGATTTCTGACCCCGAGCCAAGGATTTCGCCATGAAGGACATCATGGGCCTGATGAAACAGGCGCAGGCCATGCAGGCCAAGCTCCAGGAGGCCCAGGCCGACATGGAGCGCACGGAGGTGCAGGGCACGGCGGGCGGCGGCATGGTCGCCGTCAGCCTCACCGTGAAAGGTGACCTGCGCAGCGTCTCGGTCGATCCCTCGCTCCTGAAGCCGGACGAGAAGGAGATCCTCGAGGACCTGCTGCTCGCCGCCCATGCCGACGCCCGCCGCAAGGCCGAGGTGGTGGCGCAGGAGAAGATGAAGGGCGTCACCGGCGGCCTGCCGCTGCCGCCCGGCATGAAACTGCCGTTCTGAGGCGCCCGTGCCGCCGCGCCGCGTCGCCATCGCCGACATCACCCCCTTCGCCTATGCCTTCGAGGCGGGGATCGGCGGCACCATGACCGATATCGGCCGCACCCTCGGCAGCGACACGATCGGTCTCCTGGTCCAGACGGTGAAGCCGGGCATGCGCTCCTCGCGCCGACACCGGCACCTGTTCCAGGAGGAGATTCTCGTCGTCATGGCCGGCGAGGGAACCCTCATCCACGGCGAGGAGCGGGTTCCCGCGACGGCCGGGGAGGCCTTCTGCTACCGGGCCGGCGACCCTGACCCCCATTGTTTCGAGAACACCGGCACGACCGACCTCGTCATCTGGGCCTTCGGCAACCGCTTTCCCCACGAGGTCTGCCTCTATCCCGACCAGGGCGTCGCCTTCGTCGAGGGTCTCGGCGCCGAGGTGCCGCTGGAGGCCGTGCGGCAGAGCGACTGGACCGAAGACCGCCGCAAGACCTGAGAAAGAACCATCCATGTCCAAGAGGGTCGCGGGCCCCGAGATCGAGCGGCTGATCCAGCTCCTCGCCAAGCTGCCGGGCCTCGGGCCCCGTTCGGCGCGCCGCGCCGCACTGCATCTCGTCAAGAAGCGGGAGAGCCTGATGCAGCCGCTCTCCGCCGCCATGACAGAGGCGCTGGACAAGATCGTCATCTGCTCGACCTGCGGCAATGTCGACACCTCCGACCCGTGCACGGTCTGCACCGACCCGCGCCGCGACGGCGGGGTGATTGTGGTGGTGGAGGACGTCTCCGACCTCTGGGCGCTGGAGCGCGCAGGCGCCATCAACGCCAAATACCACGTGCTCGGCGGCACGCTCTCGCCGCTCGACGGCGTCGGGCCGCAGGACCTCAACATCGAGAGCCTGGTCACCAGAGTGCGCGACGGCGGCGTGCGCGAGGTCATCCTCGCGGTCAACGCCACCGCCGACGGCCAGACCACGGCCCATTACGTCACCGATCTCCTCGCCGGCACGGGGGTCGCGGTCACCCGCCTCGCCCACGGCGTGCCGGTGGGCGGCGAACTCGACTATCTCGACGAGGGCACGATCTCCGCGGCGATCAGGTCGCGGACGAGCTTCTGAGGGGGCGGGATCCCTGCAGTAAGACCGCCGGTGGCGCGGGCACCACCTTCACCTCTCCCCGCCGAGGGGAGGTGAAAAGGCGGCGCGGTCGAGCGGGGGCCGCCCCTCACAGCCGATAGGCCTCCTTCGCCAGCCGGTAGGCGAGGTCCACCGCCAGGTCCTGCGCCTCGTCCTCGTCCAGCCGCCCGTCGCAGACGAGTTCGGCCAGATGCGCGCAGTCGACCCGCCGCGCCACGTCATGCCGGGCGGGGATGGAGGGAAAGGCGCGGGTGTCATCGTTGAAGCCGACGGTGTTGTAGAAGCCCGCCGTCTCGATCGCTTGGCTCTTGAAGCGCTTCATCCCCTCCACCGAATCGAAGAACCACCAGGGCGGACCGAGCCTGAGCGCCGGATAGTGTCCGGCGAGCGGCGCGAGTTCCCGCGAGTAGGCGGTCTCGTCGAGGGTGAAGAGGATGATGGTGAGCGAGGGCTCGTTGCCGACCGCGTCCAGGAGAGGTTTCAGCGCCCCGACATAGTCAGTGGGGCCGGGAATATCGGCACCCATGTCGCGGCCGAAGCGGGCGAAGATCCCGGCATTGTGGTTGCGCCGCGAGCCCGGATGGATCTGCAGCACCAGCCCGTCGTCGAGGCTCATCTTCGCCATCTCGGTCAGCATCTGGCCGCGGAAGAGGTCCCGCTCCTCCGCACTCGCCGCGCCGGCCAGCACCTTCCCGAACAGCGCCTCGGCCTCCGCCGGGGTCAGGTTCGCCGTGGTGGCGAAGGGATGCCCATGGTCGGAGGCCGTGGCGCCGTGGACCTTGAAGAAGGCCCGTCTCCTGCGATGCGCGGCGAGATATCCGGCCCAGGTCGCCGTGTCCTCGCCGGTGATCTCGCCGAGCCGGGCGACATTGGCCCGGAACCCCTCGAAATCGGGATCGACCACGGCATCCGGCCGATAGGTCGTCACCACCCGCCCGCCCCAGCCCGAGGCGGCGATGGCCTGATGCCAGCGCAGGTCGTCGAGCGCGCCCTCCGTGGTGGCGATCACCTCGATGCCGAAAGTCTCGAACAGCGCCCGCGGCCGGTAGGCCGGCAGCGCCAGCGCCGCAGTGATCCGGTCGTAGATGGCATCGGCATTGGCGGCCGACAGCCGCTCGTCAATGCCGAACAGGGCGGCGAAGGCGTGGTCGAGCCAAAGCCGCGTCGGCGTGCCCCGGAACAGGTGATAATGCGCCGCGAACCGTCGCCAGATCGCCCGCGGATCGGGCTCCACCGGCGTGCCGTCCTTGGTCGGCACGCCGAGATCCTCCATCCTGACGCCCTGCGCGTGCAGCATGCGGAAGACGTAGTGGTCGGGCACCACGAAGAGCTTGGCCGGATCGGGAAAGGGCGCGTCCTCCGCATACCAGCGCGGGTCGGTGTGCCCGTGCGGCGAGATGATCGGCAGGTCCGCAACGCTGTCGTACAGGCGACGCGCGATGGCCCTCGCCGTGGGGTCTAGGGGGAAGAGCCGGTCCGGCGCGCAGATGCGGCTCGACGGCGATGGCAGCCGCGACGGGGTCATGGGGCCTCCCGCTGCGGATGGCCGCCTCTCCCGGGCGCCCTTCGTCTCCGGCAGCCGCGGCAAGCTAGTATGGTAGCCCCTGAAGTCAACCCGGCCGGCCGCCCGGCGCCTTGCCGGCCCGGCCCCGTTAGGGCACGGAGAGGCCATGCGCACCATCACCCTCGTCGGCATCGGCGCCGGCCATCCCGGCCACCTCACACTGCAGGCGGTGGAGGCCATCGCCGCGGCGGACGTCTTCTTCGTCCTGGAAAAGGGCCGGGCCGCCGACCAGCTCGTCGCGGTGCGCGAGGCCATCCTCGCCCGCCACGCCGCGCGCCCCGACTGGCGCCTCGTGCGCATCGCCGATCCGCGCCGCGCCTCCGGAGGCGACTACCGGGAGGCGGTCGCCGACTGGCACGCCGCCCGTACCCGGCTCCTCCTCGAAGCCATCGGCCGCGACCTGCCCGAGGGCGGCCGGGGCGCCATGCTGGTCTGGGGCGACCCGGCCCTCTACGACAGCGCCATTCGCATCCTCGACGCCGTGGCGGCGGAGGGTCTCGCCTTCCATCTCGAGGTCATCCCCGGCATCAGCGCGCCGCAGGCCCTCGCCGCCGCCCACCGCATCGCCCTCAACCGCATCGGCGAGCCGGTCCGCGTCACGACGGGCCGGCGGATCGGCGCCGGGCTTCCCGCCGAGATCGATTCGACCGTTGTCATGCTCGACGACGGCTCCGGCCTCGCCGCCATCGACCCCGCGGGCCTGGACATCTGGTGGGGCGCCTATCTCGGCACGCCCGACGAGGTGCTGATGGCCGGTCCGCTCGCCAACATCCGCGAGTCCATTCTCGCGCTCAGGGCCGAGCGTCGGGCCGCTATCGGCTGGATCATGGACACCTACCTCCTGCGCCGCAGGACCTAGCTCACCCCGGCAGCCGCGCGATGGCGTGGAAGAACGAGCCGGAGACGTGGCCGCGGATTTGGCCGACCGGCCCGAGCACCGCGCCCTCCGCGTCCCGCGCCGTGCCGAGCGCGCTTTCGGACGCCGCCGCGGCGATGGTCGCGTAGTGGAACTCATGGCCGGAGAGCACCGTGCCCGCGGGCCCCAGCGCGCTCGCCGCCTCCGTCGTCACCAGCCGGTAGCCGAGCGACATCTTCCGTTTGGCGAAGCTCGTCGTCACCGGCAGCAGCCCCGCCATGGCATGGGCGGTGCCCTCGGCATCGACCAGCGCCTCGCCCAGCACCATGTAGCCGCCGCACTCGCCGTGGACGGGCCGTGTCGCCGCGAAGGCGCGCAAGCCCGCCAGGAACCTGCCGGCCGAAGCGAGGCGCGGCGCATGGAGCTCCGGATAGCCGCCCGGCAGCCAGCAGGCATCGCAGTCCTCCGGCGGCGGCTCGTCGGCAAGCGGCGAGAAGGGCACGACGACGGTGCCGGCGGAGCGCCAGCCGGCCTCGACATGGGGATAGATGAAGGAGAAGGCCGCATCGCGCGCCACCGCCACGCGGCGGCCGGGCGGCGGCAGCGGCGGGATGGGCGGGGTGCCTTTGGCCCCGGAGGCCGTGCGGGCGGTCGCCAGCAGCGCGTCGAGGTCGACATGGGCCGCCACGGCCTCGCCAAGCCTGTCGAGGCGGTCGTGGAGGTCTGCGGTCTCGCCGGCCTGGACGAGGCCGAGATGGCGCTCGGGCAGGATCAGCCCGGCCTCCCGTGGCAAGGCGCCGAACACGGTCATGCCGATGCGCTCCATCCCCGCGCGCACCAGCCTCAGGTGCCGCTCGCTCGCCACCTTGTTGAGGATGACGCCGGCGACCGTGATGCGCGGATCGTAGCTCCGCATCCCCAGCGCCACCGCTGCGGCCGACTGCGCCTGGCCAGAGACGTCGATGACCAGCACGACCGGCCATCCGAGCCGCGCCGCGATGTCGGCGCTGGCACCGGTCTGCCCGGCCGCGGCGCGCACGCCGTCGAAGAGCCCCATCGACCCCTCGGCGACGACGACGTCGCTGCCCGTCGCCGCCTCCTCCGCGAGAGCCGCGACGAGCGCCGCGGGCATGGCGAAACTGTCGAGGTTGCAGCTCGGCGCTCCCGTCGCCGCCGCATGGAAGGCGGGGTCGATATAGTCCGGCCCGCATTTGACGCCGCGCACGGCGAGGCCGCGGCTCTTCAGCGCCCGCTGGATGCCGAGGGTCACCGTGGTCTTGCCGGAGCCGGAGCGCGGCGCGCCGACGAGGAGGCCCGGAGCGGTCACGATGCGCTCTGCCGGAAACGGCGGTCGTAGCCGGTCGAGTAGAGCGCGCTCTCGCGGAAGTCGCGAGCGGCGAGGGCGGGGCCGACGAGGATCAAGGCCGTGCGCTCAAGCCCGGCCGCCGCCACCTCGCCGGCGATGGTGGCGAGGGTTCCGCGCAGCAGTCTCTCGTCCGGCCAGCAGGCGCGGAACACAACGGCCACCGGGCAATCGGCGCCGTAGAAGGGCGTCAGTTCCTCGACGACGCGGTCGATGACGTGGATCGACAGGTGGATGGCGAGCGTCGCTCCCGTCGCCCCGAATGCGGCCAGCGTTTCGCCGGGCGGCATGGCCGAGGCGCGGCCCGAGGTGCGCGTCAGCACCACCGACTGCGCCACCTCCGGCAGCGTGAGTTCGCGCCCCAGCGCCGCCGCGGCGGCGGCGAAGGCGGGCACGCCCGGCGTCACCGTATAGGGGATGCCGGCCGCGTCGAGCCGACGCAGCTGCTCGCCCATGGCGCTCCATACCGAGAGGTCGCCGGAATGGAGCCGCGCCACTTCCTGGCCGGCGGCATGGGCGGCAGCCATCTCGGCGACGATGGCGTCGAGGTCGAGCGGCGCGGTGTCGACGATGCGCGCTCCCGGCGGGCACCAGGACAGGATCTCGCGCGGGATCAGCGAGCCGGCGAAGAGGCAGACCGGCGAGCGGGCGATGAGGTCGCGGCCGCGCAGGGTGATGAGGTCGGCGGCCCCGGGTCCGGCGCCGATGAAATGGACGGTCATGGCGTCTCCGGTCGGGTTCGGCCGCGGGCGAGGGCGCAGGTGACGCGGCCGAGCGCGATGCGGGGAAGGATGAGTTCGGCGCCGGGC
>JAEZGJ010000179.1 GCA_023416965.1 Pseudomonadota bacterium
CTCGCCGGCCTCGGCTTCCGCCTCGGCCTCGGCGGTCTCCTCGTCCTCCTCGAACTCCTCCTCGACGAGGTCCTCGGGCTCGACCGGGACGGGCAGGGCGGCCGGCGGCTTGTAGGCCGTTTCCGGCGTATGCACCTGGGCGCCCTTCTCGATGGCGAACATGTGCTGGCCGGTAATGGTCTCGTCGGCGCTGATGTCGACGCTCACCCGGAAGCGGGTCTCCAGCTCGTGCAGATGCGCGCGCTTGTTGTTGAGCACGTAGAGCGCCACGGCCGTGCGCGTGCGCACAATGACGTCGTGCGTCGCCGCCCGCAGCAACTGCTCCTCGACCGAGCGCAGCAGGTGCAGCGCCACCGAGGAGACGGAGCGGACGTGGCCGAGGCCGCCGCAGGTCGGGCAGGTCTCGGTGGAGCTTTCCAGCACACCGGTGCGGATGCGCTGGCGGCTCATCTCGAGAAGGCCGAAATGCGAGATGCGGCCGACCTGGATGCGCGCCCTGTCGTTCTTCAACGCATCCTTCATGCGCTTCTCGACGGCGCGGTTGTTGCGGCCCTCGTCCATGTCGATGAAGTCGACGACGATGAGGCCCGCAAGATCGCGCAGGCGCAGCTGGCGGGCGACCTCGTCGGCCGCCTCTAGGTTGGTCCGCAGCGCCGTGTCCTCGATATTGTGCTCGCGGGTCGAGCGCCCCGAGTTCACGTCGATGGCGACCAGCGCTTCCGTCGGGTTGATGACGATATAGCCGCCGGACTTCAGCTGGACCGTGTTGGAGAACATCGCGTCGAGCTGCGCCTCCACGCCCGAGCGGGCGAAGAGCGGCTGCGGCTCGCGATAGGGCTTCACGTTCTTCGCATGGCTCGGCATGAGCATGCGCATGAAGTCCTTGGCCTCCTTGTAGCCCTCCTCGCCGGCGACCAGGACCTCGTCGATGTCCTTGTTGTAGAGGTCGCGGATGGAGCGCTTGATCAGCGAGCCCTCTTCGTAGACCAGCGTCGGGGCGTGCGACTTGAGGGTGGTCTCGCGCACCGTCTCCCACATGCGCAGGAGGTATTCGAAGTCGCGCTTCACCTCGGTCTTGGTGCGGTTGGCGCCGGCCGTGCGCAGGATCACGCCCATGCCGTCCGGAACCTCGAGGTCGCCGGCGATGGCCTTCAGCCGCTTGCGGTCGACCGCGTTGGTGATCTTGCGGGAAATGCCGCCGCCGCGCGCCGTGTTGGGCATCAGCACCGAATAGCGGCCGGCGAGCGAGAGATAGGTGGTCAGCGCCGCGCCCTTGTTGCCGCGCTCTTCCTTGACGACCTGCACCAGCATGACCTGCCGGCGCTTGATCACTTCCTGGATCTTGTACTGCTTGCGCGGACGGAACGTGCGGTCGGGCATGTCCTCGTAGGCGTCACCCGCGCCGACGGATTCGACCTGGTCCTCCTCGCGGGGGCCCTCGCCGTTCTCCTCGTCACCGTTGCCGTCCTCGTCCTCGCCGTCTTCCTCGTCCTCGTCGTCGTCGCGTCCCGAAGCCTCGCTCTCGGCGGCATCGTCGGCGGGAGCGGCGTCACTGGCCTCGGCGGGGGCGGCCTCCACGGCCTCCGAGGCTTCGGCGATGGCGGCGGCCTCGGCGGTCGGGGCCTCGCCTGCGGTCCCGGTAGCCCCTTCGGTGGCGCCGGCCTCGGCTTCGGTCTCGGTCTCGAGTTCGGCCTCGCCGGTCACGCTCTCCGAGGTCTTCGCCTCGGCGGCCTCGTTGCGGGGACGGCGCTCGTTGCGGCGCCTGCGGCGGCCGTTGCCGCCCTTGCCGGGACGCTCGGAGCGCCGGCCGCGGCCATTGTCCTCGTCGTCCTCCTCGCGGTGCTGGCGCGCCTCGTCGGCGAGCAGCGCCTCGCGGTCAGCGACCGGGATCTGGTAATAGTCGGGATGGATCTCGGAGAAGGCGAGAAAGCCGTGGCGGTTGCCGCCATATTCGATGAAGGCTGCCTGCAGCGACGGTTCGACCCGTGTCACCTTGGCGAGGTAGATATTGCCGCGCAGCTGCTTGCGGGACTGGCTTTCGAAATCGAATTCCTCGACGCGATTACCACGGACCACCACGACCCGGGTCTCTTCCGGGTGGGCGGCATCGATGAGCATCTTGTTGGCCATCGGATGAGCTCTTGTGTGTTGGGACGGCCGCTTGCGCCGGCCCGACAGGGCCCCGCTCGGCGAGAAATGCCGGGGCGGCGCCGACATGGCGCCGGCGCACGGCCGTCAATGCTGTGGAAAGGAAGGGGGTAGGGCCGGACGGAAGGCAGACGGCGGGGCGGCGAGCGAAAGCGGTGGAACCGCTCGTTCGTCCTGACCCGATAACCGTCGATGCCGGCATGCCGTACACCCGTGAACGTGACGTGCCGCAAGACAGATGCGGCGCAGGGGCACGGTCGTCTGGGCTCCGGGAGAAACCTGAACGGAGCGCGTGTCGGACGGGGAAGCCGCGGAGCCGGATCC
The DNA here is from genome assembly GCA_023416965.1 of Pseudomonadota bacterium. Lineage (GTDB taxonomy): Bacteria > Pseudomonadota > Alphaproteobacteria > Rhizobiales > Phreatobacteraceae > Phreatobacter. The sequence continues at coordinate 2,473 of JAEZGJ010000179.1, forward strand.
TGTTCACCGGCGCCAGTCGCGACTCGCCACCCTCGGGCTCACGAACCATGCTGGAGGGGTTGTAACGGCGCGAGGGGCCGATTGGCAAGCCGGATAAGGGGGGAGGGAGCGCATCGCCCCCGCCCCGCGGGCTTCCCTGTAGCGTCAGCCGGCCAGCACGACGACCGGTGTTCCGATCCGCACGCGGTCGTGCAGGTCGATGATGTCGTGGTTGAAGAGGCGGATGCAGCCCGAGGAGACCGCCGTTCCGATAGACGAGGGCACGTTGGTGCCGTGCAGGCGGTACATCGTGTCCCGGTTGCCGCGATAGAGGTAGAGCGCGCGGGCGCCGAGCGGATTGTTGATGCCGCCGGGCATGCCGCCGGCATAGCGGGCGTTGCGGGGGTCGTAGCGGATCATGTTCGCCGTCGGCGTCCAGTTCGGCCAGGAGCCCTTGCGCCCGATCACCGCGCGGCCGTGCCAGAGCGCGCCCTGACGGCCGACGCCGACGCCGTAGCGGATCGCCGTGCCGCGGCCGGTGACGAAATAAAGGTGCCGCTCGGAGGGCCGCACGACCACCGTGCCCGGCGCCTCGCCGCCGCTATAGGCCACTGTCTGGCGCAGCCAACGCGGATTGACGCCGGACGTGTCCATGGCGGGAAGCGTCACGCGACCTTCCGTGACGGTCCCGTAGGAGCCCATACCGCCGCCGGCCGTGGTGCAGGCCGTGGTGAGGATGGCGGGAGCGGCCAGCACGAAGAACCTGCGCGACAGCCGCAGCGGCTCTGCGGAGGTGGCGGTGGGGGAGGACGCGGCACTCTCGAAGTCGTTCTGCATCACTGCGTTGCCCTGCGCTGAGTCGTGGTTAACCCGGATGCTAGACGTGACCTGTTCGCGAAAAAGCCGCAATCACGAAGCCGCGAGAACCCGCGCTTTTCGGCGCCTTCCCGCTGTCGCTGTTGCCCATTTCCCACAGTCCCGGCCTGTGCGAAGGGTTGCCGTTCAAGGGAAGGTCACAGCGCCGCCGCAATGGGCGGGGATGCAGGGCGGGCAATTCCGGCAGGGCGTTCATGATCAGGCTGCAACTCGTTCCCCATGACGGCCTCGGGCCGCTCAAGCTCGGTGCGGCCCGGCAGGCGCTGCGCGCCGCCGCCGCCTCGGCCGACCTCGCGGCCGGCGAGACCCATGCCGAATCCGATTCCTTCGCCGAGGACACGATCCAGGTCGATTATGACGAGGCCGGCCGCGTCCGCTTCATCGGTGTCGCGCCGCTGCCGACGGTTCACCGCGCCGTCCTGCTCGGGCTCGACTGTGCCGACACCCCCGCCGCCGACCTGTTTCGCGCGCTGGCCGCGGCCGAGGGCGGGAGCGCCGCCGCCTTCGATCCCGACGGCCACCTCTTCCCCCGCCAGATCGTCGCGCTCTGGGCCGCAGACGAGCAATACGACCTCATTGCCCCCGGCGGGCGGCGCAGGGCCATCTGGGGGCAGGTCGGCATCGGCACCCCGGCCTATCGCGACCTCGTCGAGAAGACCCGCGCCCGCGACACCTGAGGGCGTTGCCGCCGGGCCACGGCGGCTCCAGGAAACCGTCGGCTTGCTTAACGGGGAGTTAACCGCGCCCGCCCTATGAGCTATCGCAGGCTGGCGGTCGTCGCGCCGTCACCGCCGCGATTCTCGGGGGATCATGGT
>JAEZGJ010000241.1 GCA_023416965.1 Pseudomonadota bacterium
CGCCTCCCGCGGCGAGGACGTGACGGCGGCTAACCTCCACTCTCTTCGCAAGCGCAAGGGATGGAAGGTCGGCCGCGGCGGCGGGCGCCTCGCCGGTCGCCACCGGCGGTTCTCGACGCAGGAGATCGCCTGGCTGCACGAGAATGTGGCCTTGCCGACCGAAGACTGGCTTCATCTCTTCCACGCGGCGTTCGGTCGAGCCGATGTCACAGCTGGCCAGCTGATCTCACTTCGCAAGCGCATGAGGTGGAAGACAGGCCGTAATGGTCGGTTCGAGAGCGGACATGCCCCGTCGAACAAGGGCCGGTGCTTTGAAGAGGGCAGGGGCGGCCGGCACCCGAATGCCCGCAAGAACCAGTTCAAAAAGGGCAGAGCCCCGCACAACACGCGCGGGCCCGGCCACGAGTCTCTTGGGGCCGACGGCTATATCTGGATCGTGACCGATCGGCGCAATCCCTGGACAGGCGCGTCGACCTGGCGGGTTCACAAGCATCGCTGGCTCTGGGAGCAACAGAACGGCCCGGTGCCAAAAGGGTACGTGCTGAAGTCGCTCGATGGCGACAGGCTCAACTGTGATCCGTCGAACTGGCAGCTAATCCCGAAGGGCTTGCTGCCACGCCTGAATGGCAAGAGCGGGCGCTCCTATGACGGTGCGCCAGCCGATCTGAAGCCGCTGATCATGACCGTGGCGAAGCTGGAGCACGCAGCCCGGCAACGCTCAGGCAGGGGCCGGCCATGATCGGGCCCGACATCCTCTGGAAAAACCTCTGCTTCATCCGCGACGGCGCCGCCGATGTCGTGTCGGACCAGGTGATGCGGGTGCTGATCAACCGCGGTCTGCTCACGATTGGCCGCGCGCTCACCGACAAGGGTCGTGACGCGCTCGCGTCGGGCGATGCGCTCTGGCGCGTCGATAGCCCGCCTCTGGTGCCGGATGAGGTGCCTATCCGGGCATGGCGATCCGAACGGGTGAAGGCATGAGTGACCCCGACAAGCCCCACGGCCTCGGCCCCGAACTGGCGGCCGCGGCCCTGGACGAGGCGCTCTCCCAGCCGATCCCGGGCCATGATGCCCCTCTCGCACCCCATGACGATTCCGCGTTTCCGCCCTTCGCTCCCGATGATGGCGAGCCGATCGGGGAGGCTCCCGCTCTGTCCGAAGAGGACTGGGCGCTGGTCGAGCGTTGCGCCGAGCAGCCGCAGAACGACATCGGCAACTCGATGCGCCTCAGGATCCGATGCGGTGAGAACCTCAGCTATGCCCAGCGCATCGGCTATTTCGTGTGGGACGACCGCCGCTGGGAAGAAGACATCGAGGGGAAGGTCTCCCGGCCGTTGGCTCACCAGGTCGTCGAGGCAATCGGCCATGAGGCCTTCGCCCTGAAGCCGACCCCGCAGGAAGAGGCGGCGATGTCGGCTGCCACCGGCTGCCGCGACGAACTGGAAGCCCTGGAGGCGAAAGCCGAGAAATCGCCGGACGAGAAGGCGCGGATCGTGCTGCTGAAGCGGCTCATCAAGGAGGCGGACCTTGCGGAGGCGCGTCTTACGGCCCGCCGGGCAGGCCGGCGCCGGTTCGCCGTGACGGCCGGCAATAGCGGCAAGATCGAAGGCATGTTGAAAGAGGCCGCTCCCTATCTCTCACGGGCCATGGTCGAGTTCGACACCGAGCCGCTGGCGCTCAACTGCGAGAACGGCACGCTTCGGTTTCGCTTCAGCCGGACCGAGGACGAGGAATCGGATCCGGATGATCCCCGCTTTCGCGAGGGGCATGTTGCTGAGCTTCATCCGCACCGGAGGGAAGACTTCATCACCAAGCTTGCGCCGGTCCAGTGGTCGCCTGATGCGCCACTACCCGAATTCGAGCGCTTCATCGGGCGCATCTTGCCGAATGCCGCCGTACGGGCCTTCGTCCAGCGCTATCTCGGCTATTGCCTCACCGCCCTGACCCGTGAGCAGGTTTTCGTGATCTTCCATGGGGAGGGCAGGAACGGCAAATCCACCCTGGTGGATGTGGTGGCCAAGGTCCTCGGCGACTATGGGACCACCGTGCCCATCGCCACGCTGGTTGGCGATGATCGGCGGAAGGGCGGCGAGGCCACGCCCGACCTGGTGCGTTTGCCCGCGGCGCGCTTCGTGCGCACGGCCGAGCCGAAACAGGGCATGCCGTTCGATGAGAGCCTCATCAAGGCGCTGACCGGCGGCGAGCCGATCCTCGTGCGCCGGCTCAATCAGGAATTCATCGAGGTCTATCCGACCTTCAAGCTCGTCGTCAGCTGCAACCGCAAGCCGGAGATCCGCGGGGACGACGACGGCATCTGGCGCCGCGTGCTGCTGGTGCCGTTCGATGTGCAGATCCCTGAAGAGGAGGTCGACAAGGGGCTCACGGCGAAGCTCTGGGAAGAGCGCGCCGGCATCCTCGCCTGGCTGGTGGAGGGGGCGATCGCCTATCTCGACCACGGCCTGCAGCCGCCGGGCGAGGTGAGGGGGGCGACAAAGGAGTATCGCGACGAGAGCGACATCCTCGGCTCCTTCGCGCGGGGTGCCCTCATCATCACCCGCGACCACACTGACACTGTCGAGACCGGGCGGCTCTATACGGTCTACGAGAATTGGTGCCGCCTCAACGGCCACACCGCTTGGCGCGCCGAGACCTTTTCGAAGCGCATGCCGAAGGTCGCCGAGCGGCTCGGCTTCACCAAGATCAAGTCCTCCATCAGTGCCTATCAGGGCATTCGCGTGCACCCGGAGTTCCTCGGGCCGGCGCCCTCGCGCACCCACGGCGACTGATCGCGGGAGGGTAGGGAGGCAAACGCGCCTCCCGCATGCCGTTCCCTCCCATGAAGGGTGCAAGGGAAATCAAGGGCTTAAGGCAGGCAACGGGAGGGTAGGGAGGATAGGGAGGCAAATCCGCGCGTCACGCGTGAGAGAGGGGGCAGGGGGATCATTCTCTCTGACGCAGCAAGTGCTCTCTATGCGTGGCGCGACATTTTCCCTCCCTATCCTCCCTACCCTCCCATAACGAGAGAAAAACCTAACAGGTCCAAAGGCTTAGCGAAGGCGATTTTACGGGAGGGAACGGGATGGTGGTTCAATTTGCCTCCCTACCCTCCCATAGACGGAAGGAAGGGCGATGAAAGAGGTCGGTATCGAGGAGTTTGCCGCCTGGGCGGTGCAGGAGGAGTGGCCTAAGGCGAACAGCGCCGAGATGGATGGCCATGTCGCCGCGCGGGCGGCCGTGCTGTCGGCCATGGGCATGGGTGCCTCGCCGCTGTTCCCGGCGGGCTATGGGGCTATGGATTGGTCGATGATGGTGGGCGACGGCTCGGTGCCGGCCACGCGGGTCGCGGGCGTTGTCCATCCAGATGCGGTGCTGTTCAGCCGCGCCTGCAGCGCTCTCGCCGTCGAGGCGTCGTCGCCGGCCTATGACGCTGACGACTGCCTCTCTGACCAGGCGGAGGTTCTGATGATGGGAGAGGCCGAGCGGCCTGCTGCTGACTGGCGCGCCTCGCAATATCTTCAGGCGAACCGGATCAACCCGCGCAGCCTCGTCCTGACCTATGCGGGGCTCGCGCGCCGGCGCCGCACGGCGGGCGGCTGGGATATCGAGCGGCCTGACTGGCACGAGGATCCGATCGAGAAGGGCTATGCGAGGGGAGATGGCGGTCGCGGGCAGCCGGCATGGTTCGTCACGGTTCAGAGGCGGATCAGGATCTCCGGACGGGGCGGACCGATCGCGTATGAGACGAGGGCCTGCGAGGAAGAGGGGCTCGATGTGCGGCTCCGCCGCCCGCGGCTTGGCGCCTATCGCAAGGTGGTGTTCGACCCTGATCCCGCCTTCGTCGCGAGGGCACGGCACACCTATGCAGTCTGGTGGTGTTCGCTGGAGTATCTTGCGTCATGGATGAACGCTTGCGGTGCGCTCTCAAATCATCGCCTCCTCATGCCACAAGGCGTTGAAAAGCCATGGAAAACGGGTCAGAAGCGGGTTCGTTGACTGCGACTTTCCCTTGACACATAGTCGGGGTGGTTGATCTCGACCTGATGAAGCCCCGGCGCTGCGAAGCGTTCGGGGCTTTCGCTTATCCGCCTGTGGAGGCTGTGATGTGAGCATCGTCCGGATCAGCATGGCCGACGACGTGCTGGTGCGCTTTGGCAACCAGCTGACGGCGGTCGGTGCCGGTGGTGCGCAGGCTGCAATGCGCCGGGCCTCGGCCCACACGGGAGCTAAGGCCCGGACGCAGGTGGCGCGCGCGCTCGTGAAGCAGACCGGCCTTCGCTATGGCGTGATGCGCCGGGCGATCAAACTGCTGCCGGGTGACGGGCTTGGCATCACGCTGCAGTCCAAGGGCGGCAACGTCAGCCTGAAGTACTTCAAGGCCCGTGAGACGAGGGTCGGTGTCACCGCCGCGCCGTGGAACCGGCGCACGACCTATGCCGGCACGTTCATCAAGTCCGGCTGGGTGTGGTCGAAGCGCCGCGCCGTGCCGAAGCTGGGCGGGCACGTCTTCAAGCGGGTGGGTGACCCCCGCCTCAAGATCAAGAAACAGAAGTCGGGCCTCTTCATCCCAAAGGAGATGCTCGAGGGCGCCTCGGTTGCGGCGTTCAAGACGGTGGTCGCGACCGACCTGATGCCGCGGCTCTCGCATGAGCTGGGGCGGCTGCTGTCGGGGGCGAGCTCCGCCGGCGCGCTGCGGACGCGGTCGCCGCGGAGGTAGGGGAGGGCACCCCCGTGCCTGGGTCCTTCCCCGACCCCCTCCCCAATGCGGGCAATAAGCGCCCGACTTCCGGGAAGGAAGGTTGCTCAAAAATCTGGGTTCACAGGGTTCATAGGGCGGGTTCACAAGGTACACAGCATGTCCGCGGAGGTTCACAGCACCGGCCCGCGCTGGTCGCTGAAACAGATCGCGGAGCGTGACGGCGTGTCGGTCAAGGCGGTTTCCAAGGCAGTCGCCCGGCTGGTCGAGGACCACAGCCTGCCGGTCAGCCGCGACACCCGTGGCCGCGTCTCGACCGTCGACCTCGCCGCCTATGACCACCTGAGGGGCCGCACCGACAACGCCTCCCGCGTCCAGGGAGCAGCAACTGTCGCCGGCCGTGAGAGCCGTAGCGATGGCGGCTCCGACTACAACGCGGCGCTTACCGAGAAGACCCGCTACGAGGCGACCAAGCGCCGCCTCGAAGTCGAGGAGCTGAAGGGCGAGCTCGTCCGCACCGTCCGTGTCGCCGATGCCGCCACTCAGGTCGCCGCCGAGCTGACCCGCGTCATCGACCAGCTGCCGTCGACTGCCGACCAGCTGGCCGCGGCACTCGCCCGGGACGGCACACGCGGCCTGCAGATCGCGCTGAAGGCCATCGCCGTCGGGTGGCGGAACCGCCTCGCTGACCAGATGGCCCAGCTCGCCGCCGGCGCGCCGGTCGAGGACACCGAGGAACCGGGCGAGCCGGAACCGACCACGTGAATGCTCATCCTCACCCGCTGAGGCTCATCGCCTCGCGGATGGCGGATGCCCTCCGTCCGCCGCCGCCTCTGAAGCCCTCGGTCTGGGCCACGAAAAACCTTGTCCTGACCGACGGGGAGCGTGCCGGCCAGACGTGGGACCCGGCCACGACGCCATACTTGGTCGAGATCCTCGACTGCCTCTCGCCGGACCACCCCTCGACGGTGGTGACGCTGCGCAAGAGCCAGCAGGTCGGCGCATCCGTCGTCGCCATTGCCTGGGTGCTCTACCTGGTCGACCGCCACCCGGCGAACGTGATGATCGGCTTACCCGGCATCGACGCCCTGCGCGACTTCAACGCGCAGAAGATCCAGCCGGCGATCGACGCGTGGCAGCGGCGGATGAAGCCGCAGGACCGGCCGCTGGCGCCGGCGACATCGAAGGCGGGAGAGGGCTCCTCGACTTTCTTCAAGAAGAACCGCCGCGGGGGCTTCGTCTTCCTCGCCAACGCCAATGCGGCGATGGATCTGTCGTCGAAGACGATCCGCTATGGCGTGAAGGACGAGGTCGACAAGTGGGCGGAGCTGTCTACAGGCTCCGATCCGCACGAGCTGTTCATGGGGCGCTTCACGGTTTTCCGGAAGAGCCGCAATTACAAGATTTTCCAGCTCGGCACGCCGGAAATCGCCGGAGAGAGCGAGATCGACGCCGCCTTCGAGGCCGGCGACCAGCGCTTCTACAAGGTACCCTGTCCGCAATGCGGCAAGCGGGTGCGCCTCGACTTCGAGAACTACCAGTTCTCCGAGGACTATCCGCACAACACGCGGCACGTGAACCCGTGCTGCGGCTATCCGATGACGGAGGCCGAGCGGATCCTTGCGATCGACCAGGCCGGCGCGACCGGTTGGGAGATCACCAAGCCGGATCCTGGCCGCGAGCCGAGCTTCCACATCGACGCCTTCTCCTCGAAGTTCCTGTCGATGGACGATATCGTCGCTGACTTCCTGAAGTCGCGCGGGTCGGAACGGAAGACAAAGGACTTCGCCAACCTCGTCCGGGGTCGCAGCTACGAGATCAAGGGTGACGCGCCCGATCACGTGCGGCTGATGGAGCGCCGGTCGGCGACATGGAAGCGGGGGCATATCCCGCCGCGCGGCCTCATCCTGGTGGCCGCCGCCGACGTGCAGATGCGCGGCATCTGGCTGGAGATCATCGCCTTCGGTGCGGATCGCCAGAGCTTCGTGATCGACGCCCAGTATCTGGACGGCGACACCGCATCGCCCGATGGCGAGGTCTTCACCAGGCTCCGACAGGAGACGGTCGAACGGACCTTCCCGGACGCCTTCGGCGGCAAGCGCCGGATCGACGCCCTCGGCATCGATTCCGGTTATCGCAGCCACGTCGTCTATTCCTTCGTCCGGCGGCATCAGCAGATGCACCCCGACACGGGACGCGATCTCATCCTCGCGCTGAAAGGTGAGGACGGTTGGGGCCGCCCGGCCATTGGCACGCCGGTCCCGGTCGACATCGACCTCGACGGGCGCAAGATCCGCCAGGGCGCGAAGCTCTGGGCGGTCGGCACCTGGCCGATGAAGGGCGCCTTCTATGCCGATCTGCGGCGTGAGGGGATCGCATCGGGGCAGCCCGTCGATCCGGAGGGCTATTGCCACTTCGGCGACTGGCTGGACGAGGTCTATTTTCGGCAGATCACGTCGGAATATCTCGCCGAGAAGCGCCTCAAGGGCCGCGTTCACCGCGCCTGGGACGTCAAGCCGACCGAGAAGGACAACCATCTTCTCGATTGTCGCGTCTACAACATGGCCCTCGCCGAATATCTCGGCCTGTCGACCATGACCGACGACGAATGGCGTCTCCTGGCGCTTCGCCGCGGCGTGCCTTCGGATTTGACGGTCACGGACCTGTTCAAGACCGCGTCATTTGCGCCCAAACCGACCGAAAAGCCCGCTGAAGTAGCGGAAAACCCGGAAAATCAGGCCCGAGCGGGCTGGATTGACCGGGATCGCACCTCGTCCTGGCTCAACCGCTGAAAGTGACGCACGATGTCCGCTCTCGCCGATGCCATTGCCGCTCTCAAGGCGGCGATCCGCACCGGCGCGCGCAAGGTCGCTTACGGCTATGGCCGGGACAAACGCGAAGTCGAGTATCGTAGCCTCGAGGAGATGAAGAGCGTTCTCGCCGACATGGAGGACGAAGCTTCGGGCCGTGAACGCCTCCGCTCGACCTTCGTGGAGCATCACCGCTGATGTCCCGCTTCCTGAGGGCGCTGGCCTGGGTTGCTCCGAAGGCGGCGCTCGACCGCGCGCGTGCCATTGCGGCGCTCGATGCCACCCGCGCCTATGACGGCGCGCGACGCGACCGCCGCACCGCCGGCTGGGACGCTCGCCGCGGCTCCGCGAACACGGCGATGGCCGGTGCTTTGGGCGACCTGCGCGACCGCTCGCGGGACCTTGCGCGCAACTCGTTCATCGGGGCCCGGGCGCTCGACGTGCTGACGGCCCAGATCGTTGGCACCGGCATCACGATGAAGGCCGCCACCGGCAAGGACCGTGACGACAGGATCCTCGACGAGGCCTTCCGCGAGTGGGCCGAGACCTCGGACATCGAGGGCGAACTGGACTTCCACGGCCAGACAGCTCTGGCGGTGCGGTCCATGCTCGAGGGCGGCGACAGCGTCGTGCGCTTCGTAACGCGCCGCATGGACGGCCGCCGCCGCGTTCCTCTCGCGCTGCAGGTGCTGGAAGGCGATCACATCGACCACCTGCGCGATATCAACACAGATGGCCGCCGGTCGCGCCTCGGCGTCGTGCTCGGCGAGTGGGGCATCCGCGAGGGCTACTGGCTTCATACGGAGCACCCGTCCGAGTGGCTGTCGGGCACGATGTCGGGCCTGCCGCTGGAATCGCGCTTCGTGGCGAAGGCCGACGTGGCACACCTCTATCATCCGCTGCGCGCCGGTCAGGTCCGCGGCGTGCCGATCTTCGCGCCAGTGTTGATGGACGCGAAGGATCTCGCGGATCTCCGCGACGCCATGATCGTCAAGGCGCGCGTCGAGGCCTGCTTCGGGGCTTTCGTGAAGTCCTCTGACGCGGCACGGTCGCTGGCCTCAACCCGAGCCGACGCCTCGAACCCGAAGCGGGTCATCGAGGAGATGCGGCCGGGCATGATCTCCTACCTGGACGCTGGCGAGGACGTGGTCTTCGCCCAGCCGAGCGGGGCGGGGCAGTTCGAACAGGTGAACATCGCCACGATGATGGCGGTCTCGGCCGGCCTCGGCGCCACCTATGACGAGATGACCGGCGACCTCAGACAAGCGAATTACTCCTCGCTGCGGGCCGGCCGCATCATCTCGCGGCGCCTGGTCGAGCAGAAGCAGTGGCTCACCGTCGTGCCGAAGCTGCTCCGCCCCGTGGGGCAGCGCTTCATCGAGACGGCGATCCTCGCGGGCGTGTTGCGCGACAAGGCGACCTGGCGGTTCGATTACGTCATGCCGGCGGTCGAGACCCTCGACCCGAAGAAGGACCTCGAGGCGGATGTCGCCGCGGTCCGCGCCGGCCGCATGTCGCCGCAGCAGTTCATCGAGGCCTGGGGTCAGGACTGGCGCAAGGTCATCGCCGACACCGAGGCCTTCTTCAAGGAGCTCGACGCCAAGGGGATCGTGCTCGACATCGATCCCCGGCGCGTCACCCAGACGGGCATTGCTCAGCCGCAGCCCGCCGATCCTCAGACACAAGAGGGGAACTGACCGCCATGCCCAACCGGCAGACGGAAGCCGCGGAGCTGCCCGCCATGGAAAGGCGAGCCGTCGTTTCGACGGTGGACGCCGAGCAGCGCACGATCGAGGTGACCTGGACGACCGGCGCCACCGTCCGCCGGCAGCGCTGGGTCGGGTGGGATCGCATTCCCTATGACGAGACGCTCATCGTCAGCCGTGAGGCTGTCGACCTGACCCGCCTCAATGCCGGCGGTCCCGTTCTCGACAGTCACAACCGCTATTCCACCCGCGCCCAGGTCGCGGTGATCGAGCGCGCCTGGATCGAGGGAACGGAAGGCCGTGCCGTTCTGCGCTTCCCCAAGGCCGGCCTCGATGAGGCCGCCGACCGCATGTGGGGCATGGTCTCCGACAAGATCATTCGCAACCTGTCGGTCGGCTACTTCGTCAACGAGGTCGAGATCACCGAGGCCGAGCGGAAGGGTGAGATCGAACAGTGGCGCATCACCCGCTGGACCCCCTTCGAAGTGAGCTTCGTCACCGTCCCGGCCGATCCCAAGGCGCAGACCCGCGCCGAGGAGCCGGCTGACCGCTTCCCCGTCATCATTTCCCGGGCTCGCGCAGCCCAAACCGAGGAGGGCATCATGCCTCTTGAGAATCCGGCCGCGCAGGATCCGGCCGCCACCCGCACCGAGCCGTCGGCGACCCCGCCCGCGGCCACTGCTCCTGTGCCCGCCGCCGCTGCGGCGCCCGATGCCCCGCCGGCTGGTGACATCGCTGCCGAGCGCGCCCGCATGGCCGCCATCATGGACATCGGTGCCCGCGCCGGCATCGACCAGGCGCAGACGCGCGCCGCGATCGAGGCCGGCACCACTGTCGAGGCCTTCCGTACCTCGGCCTTCGACCATCTCGCCGGCCAGGCGGATCGCACCCGCACCTCGGCCGTCCAGGTCGTCCAGGACGAGACCGAGACCCGTCGCGCCGCCATGCAGGAGGCGATCGTTCTCCGCCTGGCGCCGACCACGGGCTCCCGTACCGAGCCTTCGGCGGCTGCCCGCCAGTTCATGGACTTCTCGCTGGTCGAGCTCGCGGCGGAGCGACTCGGTGTTCGGCGCGTGCCGTTCTCGTTCGCCGCCCGCGAGGACATCCTCCAGCGCGCCTTCCACACCGCGTCGGACTTCCCGATCCTCTTCTCGGGCGCCATCAACCAGTCGCTCGCTGCCCGTTATGCGCAGGCGCGGCCGACCTATCGCCGGATTGCTCGCCAGCGCACCTATGTCGACTTCCGCGACCATGAGGTGATCCGCACCGGTGACTTCCCGGATCTGCAGCCGGTCAATCCCGACGGCGGCGAGATCAAGGCCGGCACCTTCGGCGCCGCCAAGGAGAAGACGGCGGTCAAGGCCTATGGCGTGCGCGTCGACTTCTCCCGGCAGATGCTGGTGAACGACAGCCTCAACGCCCTGGCGCAGGTCCTCTCCGACCGCTCCAATGCGGTCGCGCGGTTCGAGGATCGCACCTTCTACGCCATGGCCTTCGGCGGCAACAACAGCGACGGTCCGACGCTTCTGGAGACGGGTCGCCAGCTGTTCAACACCACCGACAAGACCAAAGCGACCGCAGGCAGCGTCGTCGACATCGCGGCCCTCTCCGCCGCCCGCAAGGCGCTGCGGGAGCGCAAGACGCTCGACGGCGCCGAGATGGAGCTGACCGGCTCCATCATGCTCGTCGGTCCCGCGAAGGAGACCGAGGCGCAGCAGATCCTCGCCCCCGTCCAGGCGCAGCAGGCCGGCAACGTCAACCCGTTCTCCGGATCGCTGTCACTGGAGGTGACGGCGAAGATCACCGGCAATGCCTGGTACGTCTTCGCCTCGCCTGAGGAGGCCGCGGTCTTCGAGTGGGGTCTCCTGGAGGGCTACTCGGCCCCGCGCATGCGCATGGAAACGCCTTTCGGCGTCCAGGGCGTGTCGATGAGCCTCGAGCACGATTTCGGCTGCGGCGCCGTCGACTACCGCGGTGCCTGGAAGAACCCCGGCAACTGATCCGACCCGGCCACGCCAGCGTGGCCGGTCTTTGCCTCCCTTGTCGCCGCCTTCGGGCGGCCTCGTCCTTTCACCCTCTGACGGAGCCTCGTCATGAAGAATTTCGTCCAGCCGGGTCACTATCTTGACCTGGTCGCCCCCACCGGCGGTGTCGTCTCCGGCACCGCCTATCTCATCGGCGCCCTTCTGGTCGTCGCCCAGCACTCGGCCGCCGAGGGCGACGGTTTCGTCGGCGTTCCGGAGGGTGTGTTCACGCTCCCGAAGAAGAGCACCGACACCCCCGCTCAGGGGGCGGCGCTCTACTGGGACAACACCGCCAAGGAGCTGACCACCACGGCGTCCGGCAACACCAAGGTCGGCGCCGCGGTCAAGGCAGCCGGTTCCGGCGAGACCACGATCATCGTCCGCCTCAACGGCATCGCCTGACGCCATGGGCCTCTTCGATCGTCTGGTAACGGGCGCCGATGCGGTGACGACGCAGGTCATGGGGACGCGGGTGGAGATCATTCCACGGACCGTTCCCGCCCGCCTGTCCGTCGCCGCACCGGACCCGTCCCGTGCGGTCGTCGAGGTTCGGGGCATCTATTCCGACGCGCCCGACGACGGGGCCCTCCAGGGCCAGCGCCACGGATCCGGGGCCGGCTTCAAGGGCAACACGGTCGTCGTCACCGCGACGCGTACGCTGTGGCTCTCCGCCGCGACAGTCTCGGCGCTTGGCTATGACATCCGCGAGGGTGATGCCGTTCGGCTCCTGGAGATGCCGGGCCAACCCTTGATGTCCGTCGCCATGTCGCGGTCTTCGGAACTGAACGACCTGTCGCTGACACTCACGCCGGAGCCGCAGCCATGAGCATCGCCGCTCTCGCGCTCCGCACCTCGGCCATACAGGCGCTCATCAGTCACACTTTCGCCGGCGCGAACGTGCTCGACAGCGCCATCCGACCGCTGGACGAGCTCATCGACGGCGCGCCGGTGCCGGTGATCGTGGTGCAGACTGACGACACGGAGGCCGAGCCCCGTGGGCTGGAGTTCCTTCTGGCCCCGCGATCCATCGACCTCATCATCGAGATCGCGGTTGCCACCTTCGTGAAGCGCACGGTCGAGGACGGTGAGGACGAGGTCGAGATCACCATTCCGCAGACTGATGAGGGCCTCGAATGGACGCTCGACCTGATGCATCGCCAGATAATCGCCCGCCTTGCGGCCGATGATCTCTGGCCGGGCCTCTTCCGCGACATGGCCATGAGCTGTTCGAAGGTCATCAGCCGCCGCGGCGCGAACAGCAAAGAGGGCGCGAAGTTCGCGGCCCGGCAGATCGTGTTCACACTCGACGCGGCCCAGGATCCGGCGCCCGGCGCCGACCTGGAGGGTGGCGACCTCTACGCGCGCTTCCTCGACGCCATGAAAACCGACCCTGGCCTCGCCACTCAAGAGCCGCTAGTCCGCAGCGTCATTGTCGGCGCGGATCTGCCCGCCTGGAGGCGCGCCGCCGTGCTGCTCGGCGTCGGGCCGGCCACCGCCGAAATGATCGGCCTCTCCGCCGAGGAGGCACCGCCGCCTATGCCGGGCCTCGACATCGACGGCCAGCCGGGGACGGGCGGCGCCGATGCCCTGCCGCCGGAGCCGGTGCCGTGAAGGAGCTCGAAATCCTCGTCCAGCGCATGGCCGAGATGGAGCGCAAGCTCTCAGGCATGATCCGCCAGGGCGTGGTGACCGATGTCGATCCGGCCAAGCAGCTGTTCCGGATGGAGGTCGGCCGCGATAGCGACGGCAAGCCGGTCAAGGGACCATGGATCCCCTACGCCCAGCAGGCCGGGGCGCTGAAAATCCACACCCCGCCGAGTGTCGGTCAGCAGATGATGGCGGTCTCGCCGTCTGGCGACCCGCAGCAGGCGGTTGGCGTGCCCTATACCTGGTCGAACCAGAACGCGAGCCCCAGCCATAGCGGCTCCGAGAACGTCATGACCTTCGGCTCCGTGACGGTCAAGCTGGTCGCTGGCGGCATCGAGATCACCGGCGGGACCGTCAAGCACAACGGCAAGAACATCGGCTCTGACCACACCCATGATGGCGTTGAGCCGGGCGGTGGAAAGACCGGCGCCCCGACCTGAGGCCTCCATGGCGATCGCTGCGAATGTCCCCGGCGCCGGTATCGACCGTCGCACCGGACGCCTGCTGTCGGGCTGGCCGCATGTCCAGCAGTCGCTGGAGGTGATCTTCACCACCGGCTTCGGCGAGCGGGTCATGCGCGAGTGGTTCGGCTCGCATGTGCCGCGCCTCCTCGGCGAGAGCCTCACGACTCCGACGCTCCTGCGCTTCAAGCTCGCGGTCTTCGTGGCCATCGAGCTCTGGGAGCCCCGCTTTCGGGTGACGAAAATCAACAGCCTCAGCGTGGACCGGCTTGGCCGCTACCGCTGTGAGATCGAAGGCGAATGGCGGCCTCGCGGCCACCTCGAGGACTATCGCGTGGACGGTGCCCGGCGGGTCATCACAGTGGGGCAGGGGGCTCGATGAGCTATTCAGCGACCACGATTGATCTGTCTCGGATCCCGTTCCCGGATGTCATCGAAACCCTCGACAGCGAGGCCATGATCGACGCCTTCAAGGCGCGGTTTCTCGAGGTATGGACCACCGCGCGCGAGCAGGATCCAAGCCTGCCCGCCTACGATGTCGAGATGCTGGAAACAGATCCGGCGGTCATCATCGGCACGACCTGGTCATTCCTTCGGCTTCTCGATCGCGCCCGCGTGAACGATGCCGTCAAAGCTGTTTTCGCCTCATCGGCAACCGGCGCCGACCTCGACAATGTCGTTGCCCGGGCCAATGTGCAGCGCCTGACGATCATCCCCGTTGCGGGTGACAACCCGGCGGTCATGGAGAGCGACGCCGCCCTCCTGCGGCGCTACCTCCTCTCCTTCGACCGGCCGAGCGCAGGGTCGCGGGATGCCTACCTCTACCACGCCTGGACAGCGTGGCCGCTGATGCACGACGCGGCTGTCATCGGTCGCGCCATCCACGGCCGTCGCGGCGACGTCGACATCGTCATCTGTGGGCCCGGCGGCCGTCTCCCGACGACGGAGGAGATGGTGCTGGTCCGCGCCGCGGTCACCGGAACGTCCGTGAAGCCAGAGGCGACCGCTGTGGTCGTCCTGGAGGCCACCCGCACCACTTACGCCGTCGACATCACGATCACCGTCGCCCGCGGGCCCGACCCGGAGACGGTTCGGCAGGAGGCGGTGGCCCGCATCATCGCCGCCACGGCCGAGCGTACCGCCATCGGCGCCGAGGTGCCGGCCGAGTTCATCTCAGGGGCCGCCTATGGCCCTTCGGTCCTGCGCGTCACTCGTGCATCCCCGGCGGCGGACATCGCCGCGCACCCCTACGCGGTGCCTGTCTGCACCGCCGTCCACGTGAAGGTTGAGGTCCAGGGATGAGCGCTGTCGGCGATCTGCTCCCGCGCTCCTCGACGGCCTTCGAGAAGGCGCTGGCCGCCGGGATGTCGGATGCACTGCCGGTCCCGCTCCGGCAGATGATGGACCCGGCTACGACGCCGGCCCAATTCCTTCCCTGGCTGGCCGCGCATCAGTCGGTCGACCTCTGGTATTCCGACTGGCTGACGGCGCGGAAGCGCCTGATGATCGCCAACGCGATCCGCCTTGCGCGGATCAAGGGCACCCGTCAGGCGGCGATTGACTTCCTCGCCTATGTCGACGCCGAGATCCTCGACGTCATCTCGTATCCCCGGCCGTTCGTGCTGGGGCGAGGCGTTCTCGGGCGAACGCCCATCGGGCACAAAGCCTTCGTCGCGCGCTACCTGGTTCGGACGAGCACAGTAAAGCCGCCTCGCGCCCTCGTCGCCGGGCGCGGTGTCCTTGGCCGACATCCGGTCAAGACGCCATCCCGAGAGCCCATTCTTCGCGCGCTCCATGCCCTCCGCGTCGCCAAGACGCCGGAGACGCAGGTGCGCGCCGACTTCGCCCATCACCGGCCGCTCACCCTTGGTGATGCGCCACTCCTCGACGGCTCACACTTCCTGGGTGAGTACGTACCGCGCTTCAAGCTCTGAGGCCTTCCCCATGAAGAAGACCATTTTCGCCGAGGCCGAGGTCATTGATCCGGTCGACCTCGACGCCATTGGTGCCAACGCGCAGGAGGGTGTCGACGCGATCAATTCAGGGGCGATCGCCTACCCCTCTCACTGGGCCGAGTTCACGATCGCGACGCCGACCGGCACGACCGCGCGGGTGTCCCCCGGGCGCTACTTCAAGGCCGACACCTTCTACGACCTCGACGCCCCCATTGACATCTCTGTCACCCCGCATCTTCCGGTCGTGGTTGGTGACACCCGCTACATCGCTCTCCTGGCGCGCGGCATCACCGAAACCAACACCGCCCCGCGCATGGTCGAGATCGACGCGGAGGAGGAGACGACGGTCGAGGTCCAGACCCCGAAGACGGTCCACCGCAATGTCGAGATCGTCGTCCAGCAGGGTATCGCCTCCCCGACCCCGCTGAAGCCTGTCATCGCGGCCAACGACTGCTGCATCGCCTTCGTCCTTCTCTCGAGCGCCGGTATTGTGGAGGTCGAGAGCGGTCAGGACTGGCGTGTGAAGACCCTCTACGAGGTCGAGGGCCGCGTCCGCGTGCTTGAAGGCCAGATGATCGTCGCCTTCCAGTCGGTCAAAACCCTCCAGACCGACCTTGCGGCCCTTGCGGCGCTGATGAAGCGCATCCCGCGGCCCGAGGTCATCATGCAGTTGCAGAAGGACGCGGCCCGCACTCGCCGCTACCTCTCCCTGCCCGACGACATGCGCGCCTATTTCTATGACCCTGGCCTGGTAAAGGACCAGTGGGAGACCACGCACGGCTCCTGGCTCGCCCGCGTCCGTGAGGGCGTGCGCTTCGCCTTCGCTGCCGAGCGGGACGAGCGGCTTGAGGTCCTCAATGAGGCCGATCCGCTCATCAAGATCACCGGCGATATGCTGCTGCCGGACTGGACGGAGGTGAACCGCATCACCGTCGAGGGCTCCGGCTCGTTCAAGAACATCTCGCAGCTGGTTCACACCGTCCAGACGGCGGTCCAGCGCACGATCTCGCGCTCCTCTGTCGAGTACGGCCCGACGATCGCGATCTGCGAAAACGCTGGCGAGTGGGGGCAGGTCGGCGCGACCCGTGTTGGGGAACAGTTTCAGGTCGCCGGCGAGACGTTCCAGAACCTCGGCATCATCACGAGCCCGACTGCGGAACTCGACCTCTCGATCATCCAGACGTGGAACCCCACGGTCACCGTGGGCGAGATCGTCAACTGGAACCAGGCGCCGGAGAGCGTCGGCCATCAGGGCTACGCGGTCCAGCAGGTCAACCACTACTCCTGGTCGGAAACCTACTGGGAGTACGTGACCGAGACCTTCGGCGTGAACGGCTCGGTCTATGCGCAGACGTGGCTCAACGCGCAGGCCCTGATCCTGACCTCAATCGACCTCAACTTCACGAGGGCGGCGGTCGAAGGAACGGTCCATCTCCACCTCTGCGAGACCGATGCGACCGGCGCCCCGCGCTTCGACCGGATCATCGCCACCGCTAGCCGTCCGGCAAACGAGATCGCCGTCGGCTGGGTGAAGTTCAACTTCACGCCCCGCTACCTGCAGGCCGGTCGTCGCTACGCGTGGGTCACGGTCACGACCGGCAATCATGCCCTCGCGACCGTCACAGGCTCGCAGTACGCGCAGGGGACCTTGTTCTGGTCGACGGATGGGGCCTGGTTCCAGGGCTCGCCGGAGGAAGACTTCCACTTCCGCGTCAATGCCGCGGCGTTCCGGTCCAACCGGACGGTCATCGAGATGGACCCGCTCACACTCGAAAACGGGATGACGCAGGTCCACCTGATCTACCCGAACTGGGTGCCGCCCGGCTGCTCGATCATCTGGCAGTTCCAGCCATCGGGCGACACGGACTGGTACGACTTCAAGCCCTACGACGACAACCCGATGTGCGGCCTACCGGCTCTTATCCGCCTGCGCGCGGTCTTCGTCGGGACGCCGGACCTTGCCCCGGCCATCGAAATGTCGTCCAAGGCCCGCGGGATCACGCAGCGCCACCGAACGGACTTCACCGCGATTTCCAAGGTGATGAACTTCGGCTTTACGACCGACATTTTCGTCATCGAGACCGTGGTCGATAACTACGACCCGGCGCACAACACGACACAGAACCGCGTCGTGGTGGGGACCGATGTCTTCACCCCCACGGGGACGACGGTCGAGGCCGACATCACCAAGCCGGGCCGGTACACGATCACGAGCGAGTTCGATCTTGCGTCCGCGACGGGAAGCGCGCGTCTCCGGGTCAACATGACCTCGGATAGCGCCCTGCGCATCCCGTTCATCCAGAACGTCTCCATGTTCGCGATCTAAGGGCTCACCCATGCCGAAAGCTGCCCCTGCACCCTCCCCGGCCTATGAGCCGGGGGCGCCCTACAACGTGCGC
>JAEZGJ010000254.1 GCA_023416965.1 Pseudomonadota bacterium
AACTCACCCTGATCATGCGGCTCGTGCGGTCGGAAATGCTGGAGACCATGCGCACCGACTACGTGAAGTTCGCCCGCGCCCGCGGCGTGCCGGAGCGGGTCATCTGGTTCCGCCATGCGCTGAAGAACACGATGGTGCCGGTGATGACCATTGCCGGCCTCCAGCTCGGCGGCGTCATCGCCTTCGCCATCGTCACCGAGAGCGTGTTTCAGTGGCCGGGCCTCGGCGCGCTCTTCGTCCAGGCGGTGCAGTTCGTCGACATCCCCGTCATGGCCGCCTACCTGATGTTCGTGGCCTTCGTCTTCGTGGTCACCAACCTCGTTGTCGACCTCCTCTATTTCGCGCTCGATCCGCGCCTGCGCGGCGCGGGTCCGGCCTCGGCCCATTGAGGCGCGTGCCATGACCGCCATCGACCACGCCCCCAAGCCGCGCCTCACGCTCAAGGCCCGCCTCGCCCGCGCCTGGCAGTCCGACCTCGCCTGGAGCTTCCGCCATTCGCCGGTGGCGATGATCGCCGCCGCCATGACGGTGATCCTGCTCGGAGCCTCGCTCGGCGCGAACTGGATCGCGCCGCAGGACGCCTTCGACCCGGCCGCGCTCAACCTCCTCGACGCCTATACGAAGCCCGGCGAGGCGGGCATGGGCTCCAACACCGTCTACCTCCTCGGGACCGACAACCAGGGGCGCGACCTGTTCTCCGCCATCCTCTACGGGTCCCGCGTCTCCCTCTTCGTCGGCTTCTCCTCCGTGGCCTTCTCGGTGGTGATGGGGGTCGGGCTCGGCCTCCTCGCGGGCTATGTCGGCGGCCGGACCGACGCCGTCATCATGCGCGTCGCCGACATCCAGCTCTCCTTCCCGGCCATCCTCATCGCGCTGCTGTTCTTCGGCGTGGCGCGCGGCCTCATCCCGCCCTCGCAGCACGAGCAGATGGCGATCTGGGTGCTGATCGTCGCCATCGGCCTGTCGAACTGGGCGCAATATGCGCGCACGGTGCGCGGCTCCACCATGGTCGAGCGCAACAAGGAATATGTGCAGGCCGCCCGCGTCATGGGACGTCCGCCGCTCTTCATCATGGCGCGGCACATCCTGCCCAACGTGACCGGGCCTGTCCTGGTGATCGCCACCATCAACCTGGCGCTGGCCATCATCGAGGAGGCGACGCTCTCCTTCCTCGGCGTCGGCGTGCCGGCGACCCAGCCCTCGCTCGGCACGCTGATCCGCTTCGGCCAGCAATATCTGTTCTCCGGCGAGTGGTGGATCCTGTTCTTCCCCGCGCTGGCCCTCGTCCTGCTGGCGCTCTCGATCAACCTGCTCGGCGACTGGCTGCGCGATGCCCTCAATCCGAAGCTGAGGTGAGGGACCGATGACCACACCCGTCCTCTCCGTCCGCGACCTCGTCGTGCAGTTCCCCACCCGCCGCGGCGTGCTGACCGCCGTCGCCCGCATTTCCTTCGACATCGCGCCCGGCGAGGTGGTCGGCGTCGTCGGCGAATCCGGTGCCGGCAAGTCGATGACCGGAGCGGCCGTCATCGGCCTCCTCGAGCCGCCGGGACGCATCGCCGGCGGGGAGATCCTGCTCAAGGGCGAGCGCATCGACAACCTCGCCCCGGAGGCGATGCGCAAGATCCGCGGCAAGCGCATCGGCATGGTGTTCCAGGACCCGCTGACCTCGCTCAACCCGCTCTACACGGTGGGCGAGCAGCTCATCGAGACCATCCAGACCCATACGCGCCTGACCACGTCGCAGGCGCGGGCGCGGGCCATAGGGCTGCTCACCGAGGTGGGCATCCCCGCGCCGGAGAAGCGCATCGACGCCTATCCGCACCAGTTCTCCGGCGGTATGCGCCAGCGCGTCGTGCTGGCCCTGGCGCTCTGCGCCGAGCCGGAACTCGTGATCGCCGACGAGCCGACCACGGCGCTCGACGTCTCCGTGCAGGCGCAGATCATCACGCTGCTCAAGACCCTCTGCAAGGAACATGGCACGGCCGTCATGCTGATCACCCACGACATGGGCGTCATCGCCGAGACGGCCGATCGCGTGGCCGTCATGTATGCCGGGCGCATCGCCGAGATCGGCCCGGTGCAGGACGTCATCAAGCGGGCCCGCCATCCCTATACGGAGGGGCTGATGGGCTCGATCCCCTCCCTCGACGCGACCTCCGACCGGCTGGTGCAGATCCCAGGCTCGATGCCGCGGCTGACGGCCATCCCGCAGGGCTGCGCCTTCAACCCGCGCTGCCCGAAAGCCTTCGCCCGCTGTCACGTGGAGCGGCCGGACCCGCTGCCGGTCGGCGGTTCGCAGGTCGCCTGCTGGCTCTATGCCGAAGGCGAGGAGAAGGCGGCATGAGCGAGCCCCTGGTCACGGTCCGCAACCTCTCGCGCACCTTCGACGTGTCCAAGCCCTGGCTCAACCGGGTGCTGGAGCGCGAGGAGCGCCGTCTCCTGCGCGCCGTGCAGGACGTGTCCTTCACCATCGGCCGGCGCGAGACCTTCGCGCTGGTGGGCGAATCCGGGTCGGGCAAGTCCACCGTCGCCAACATGGTGGTGGGCCTGCTCGAGCCCTCCGCCGGCTCGGTCGTGATCGACGGCGTCGACATGGCGAAGGCCGGTGATGCTGCGCGACGGACGGAGGTGCGGCGCAAGATCCAGATGATCTTCCAGTCGCCCTATGCCTCGCTCAATCCGCGCTGGCGGGTGGACCGGATCGTCGCAGAGCCGATCCGCGCCTTCGGCCTGATGCGGGACGCCCGCGAGATCGAGGCCGAGGTCGGGCGCCTCCTCAGGACCGTCGGCCTCGACCCGGCCGATGGCGCCAAGTATCCGCACGAATTCTCCGGCGGCCAGCGCCAGCGCGTCGCCATCGCCCGGGCGCTCGCCTCGCGCCCCGAGTTCATCGTCTGCGACGAGCCGACCTCGGCGCTCGACGTGTCGGTCCAGGCGCAGATCCTCAACCTGATGCGGGACCTGCAGGACGAGTTCGGGCTGACCTATCTCTTCATCTCGCACAATCTCGCGGTGGTCCGGCACATGGCGACGCGGATCGGCGTCATGTATCTCGGCCGCCTCGTCGAGGTCGCGCCGGGCCGGCAGCTCTTCGCCGCGCCCCGCCATCCCTATACGCGCATGCTGCTCGACGCGGTGCCGGACCTCGACATGACGGGGAGGGCGCGCAAGCCGGTGCTGGGCGAAATCCCGAACCCGATCACCCCGCCGGCCGGCTGCCCGTTCAACCCGCGCTGCCCGCTCGCCAATGGCCGTTGCCGCGCGGAAGTGCCTGCCTCGGTGACGGACGAATACGGGACCGTCGCCTGCCACGCCGTGACCGAGGGGCGACTCGCGGCATAAGGGGCAGCTGGCGGTGCCGGGGAGACCCGATTCCGCCGCATGGCGTCATTCCCGGCCCCGTACCGGGCGTCCAAGGTGGATCGTCTCGACGTCGGGTTCAGGCCGCGGATGGCCGGGACGAGCCCGGCCATGACGGCTCACGCGTGCCTCACGCCGCCTTGCCGCCGATGACGCCGCGGCGGATCTGGTCCTCCTCGATGGATTCAAACAGGGCGCGGAAATTGCCCTCGCCGAAGCCGTCGTCACCCTTGCGCTGGATAAACTCGAAGAAGATCGGCCCGAGCACCGTGCCCGAGAAGATCTGCAGCAGGACGCGCGACATGCGCCCCTCCTTCTCGCCCAGCGCCACGGCGCCCTCGCCGTCTATGAGGATGCCGTTGGCCTTCATCCGCTCCACCGGCTCGCCGTGGCCGGGCACGCGGGCATCGACCTTCTCGTAATAGGTGGCGGGCGGCGAGGGCATGAAGGGCAGGCCGTTGGCGCGCAGCGCCTCGACGGTGGCGTAGATGTCGCGCGAGCCGCAGGCGATGTGCTGGATGCCCTCGCCCTTGTACTCCTTGAGGTATTCCTCGATCTGGCTCTTGTCGTCGAGGCTCTCGTTGATCGGGATGCGGATCTTGCCGCAGGGGCTGGTGAGGGCGCGGGAGATGAGGCCGGTGAGCTTGCCCTCGATGTTGAAGAAGCGGATCTCGCGGAAGTTGAACAGCTTCTCGTACCAGCCGGCCCAGTGGTCCATGCGCCCGCGATGGACGTTGTGGGTGAGGTGGTCGAGGTAGTAGAGGCCGGCCTGTTCGGGGTGCGGGTCGCGCTCGCCCGTCCAGACGAAATCGACGTCGTAGATCGAACCTTTGTCGCCGTAGCGGTCGACGAAATAGAGCAGCGAACCGCCGATGCCCTTCACCGCGGGGATGGAAAGCTCCATCGGGCCGACCTTGCCGATATAGGGCTCGGCGCCGAGCGAGAGCGCCCGTTCATAGGCGTATTTCGCGTCCTTGACCCGGAAGGCCATGGCGCAGGCGCAGGGGCCGTGCTCGGCGGCGAAGGCGGCGGCGAAGCTGTCGGGTTCGGCATTGACCACGTAGTTCACGTCGCCCTGGCGGAAGAGGGTGACGTCCTTCGAACGGTGGCGGGCGACGGCCTGAAATCCCATCAGGGAGAGCACCTGCTTCAGGGCGGCCGGGTCGGGATGGGCGAACTCGACGAACTCGAAGCCATCGGTGCCCATGGGGTTGTGGGCGCTGATCTCGGCGGGCGGAGCTTCGTGGGGGAACGGGCCCATGGCGTCATCCTCTGGTGGTGTCGTAGGAAGCTCGATTATCGTGCGGATTCAGCGCACGGAGCGTGAGAAGGAGGCGCAGATCCACCGGTTGTATGCACGTCCGGTGCATGATGTGATGTTGAGATGAACGAAAGTGTCTCCGTCGACGGCTTCGACCTGCGCCTGCTGGACGCGCTCCAGGAGGATGGCGCACGGACCAACCAGCAACTCGCCGACATCGTCCGGCTGTCGGCGAGCCAGGTGTCGCGCCGTCGCCAGCGGCTGGAGGAGGAGGGGCTCATCCGCCGCTACCGCGCCGACCTCGACGCCGCCCGGCTCGGCTTCGGCGTCACGGTCTACATCTTCGTCTCGCTCGCCACCCATTCGGGGCTCAACGCCAGGCGGTTCGGCGACCTCGTCCGCGCCATGCCGGAGGTGCAGGAGGCCCACGCCATGACGGGCGACGCAGACTATCTCCTGAAGCTCGTGGTGCGCGACCTCAAGGGGCTGTCGACCCTCGTCAACGAGGTGCTGCTGCCCCACGAGAGCGTGGCGCGGGTGCGCTCTTCCATCGTGCTGGAGACGCTGAAGGACCGGCCGCTCCTGCCGCTGCAGCCGCGTGCGGGCGGATATACGGGTCCGCCCCCGGCGCGATGAAGGCGAAACGAGGGAATGCGACCTTCTCCGCATCATCCACCGGAGCCGTTTGCCATGCCTTCCGTCCTCTCCCGCCGCTCCGCCTTGGCTCTCGCCGCCGCCGCGCTGGCGAGCTCCGCCGTCGCCGCCGACGAGGCGCGACTCCTTGCCGGGCTCGAGGGCGACCACCCTGCGGGCTACTACCGCCGCGCGGCCGATCTCTTCCGCGCGGGGCGGCGGGACGAGGCCGTCTTCGTCTTCTATCTCGGGCAGCTCCGCTACCGCACCCATCTGGCGGCGCGGCCCGAACTGCCGCGGGACCGGGACGCCGCGGCCTTCGCCTCGCTGTCGGAGGTCGTCGGCCGGCCGGTCAACGAATATGCCTTCGGCGACATCCCTGCCCTCGACCGCACGCTCAGGGCGGTCATGGCCTATGATGCCGTCCATCCCGACGCCTTCACGCCGCCCGACCGCTATCCGCAGGCGAGCCGCTCGGTGCGCGAGGGGATGGAGCGCTTCCGCCAGAAGATCGTCGCCGAGCGCGACAGCATCCGCGCGCAGCGCGTCGCCAACGGTCTCGCCAACCGCGACTGACGGCGCGCTCCTGCCGCGATCCTGCGCATCGGGGGCGTAAGCCGGCAAGTCCACAGGGAGGACCCCGCATGCCCTTACGCGAGACCGTCGCCCGCTTCGTCGCCATGGTGGAATCCGGCGATCATGTAGGAGCCATCGAGACCTTCTATGCCGAGGACGCCTCGATGCAGGAGAACCTGGCGCCGCCGCGGGTCGGGAAGGCGGTGCTGATCGCCCACGAGAAGGCGGCGCTGGCCCGGGTCGCCTCGGTCCACACCCACAAGGTCGAGATCCTGCTGGTCGACGGCGACCATGTGGCGATCCACTGGATCTTCGACTTCACCCTGCCCGACGGCTCCACCCGCCGCTTCGACGAGGTGGCGCTGCAGACCTGGCGGGGGGAGGAGATCCTGCGCGAGCGCTTCTTCTACGATCCGTCGACGACACGCTGACGCCGTCCGCCGTTTCCGCGTGGCCGGGCAGGTGCTAGGTGTCTCCGACAGACCGAGAGACACAGCCATGCTCCCCGACGCCCGTCCGCTCCTCGCCCTCGCGCCGGTCATCCCGGTGCTGACCATCCGCGACGTGCGGCAGGCGGTGCCGCTGGCGCGGGCGCTGGCGGCGGGCGGCCTCTCGGTCATCGAGGTGACGCTGCGAACGCCGCAGGCGGCGGACGCGATCCGCGCCATCGCGCGCGACGTGCCTGAGGCCCTGGTCGGGGCGGGCACGATCACCCGGATCGAGGACATCCAGGTCGCGACGGCCGCCGGAGCGCGCTTCCTCGTCTCGCCCGGCACGCCGCCGGCGCTGGCCGATGCGCTCGCCGCCGTGCCCATCCCGGTCCTGCCGGGCTGCGCCACGGTGACGGAGGCCATGGCGCTCGCCGCCCGCGGCTTCACGGCGCTCAAGTTCTTCCCCGCGGAGCCCTCGGGCGGCGCGGCCTTCCTGAAGAGCCTTTCCGGCCCCCTGCCGGGCCTCGTCTTCTGCCCCACCGGCGGCATCGACGCGGCCAGGGCGCCGACCTATCTCGCCCTCGCCAATGTGGGGGCCGTCGGCGGCTCCTGGATCGTGCCCGACGATGCGCTGGCGGCCGGCGACTACGACCGGATCACCGCCTTGGCACGGGCGGCGAGGGCTCTTCGCCCCTGAGGGGCCGCCACGAAATCGGCCACCTTGTCGCACTTGCTGCACGGGGACCGATGCATAGATCGGGGCGGCACTTCAGGGAGGAAGCTTTGACGGACATTTCCAGGATTCTGACCTCGGTCCTTTCCGGCGGGCGGCAGCAGGGTGGCACCGGCGGCCTTCTCGGCCAGCTCGCGGAAATGGCCCAGCGCGGCCAGGGCGGCGCCGGCGGCCAGGGCGGCGGCCTGATGGACC
>JAEZGJ010000041.1 GCA_023416965.1 Pseudomonadota bacterium
GTGTTCTTCCGCGCCGACCGGCTCGCGCGCCCGCGCGTGCTGCGCCCGGTGCGCGCCATCGGCCCGGAGGACGCCTGGTGCGACGATGCTGACGACCGGCGCTACAACCGGCTGATCCGCCGCCCGCCGGGCCCGGCCGAGGAGCGCCTTGCCCGCGCCGACCACCTCTACGACACCATCGTCGAACTCGGCTGGAACGACGCGCCCGTGCGCCGCCACCGTGGCAGCGCCATTTTCTGGCACGGCGCGCGCGACGGCTTCACCCCGACGGCGGGCTGCGTCGCCATCCGCATCGCCGATTTCGCCAGGATCCTGCCGCGGCTGTCGCGGCACGCGGTGATGGTGGTGCGCTGACGTCTCAGACGGAGGCGGTCAGGCCGCCGTCGACGAAGAGGACGTGGCCGGTGACGTAGTCGGACGCGGGCGCGGCCAGGAAGACGCAGGCGCCCTGCAGCTCCGACACGTCGCCCCAGCGCCCGAGAGGCGTGCGGCCCTCGAGCCAGGAGGAGAACTTCTCGTCCTTCACCAGCGCGTCGGTCAGCTCGGTCTTGAAATAGCCCGGCGCGATGCCGTTGGAGCGGATGCCGCGCCGGCCCCATTCCACCGCCATCTGCCGCGTCATCATCTTCACCGCGCCCTTGGAGGCGGTATAGGGCGCGATGGAGGGCCGGCCGAGTTCGCTCATCACCGAACAGGTGTTGATGATCTTGCCGTAGCCGCGCGGCAGCATGTGCTTCGCCACCGCCTTGGAGACGTAGAACACGCTGTCGATATTGGTCGCCATCACCCGCCGCCAGGCGTCTTCCGGAAAGTCCTCCAGCGGCTGGCGGATGGTCATGCCGGCATTGTTGACGAGGATGTCGATGGGGCCGATGTCCTTCTCGATGGCGTCGACGCCGGCCTTCACCGCGGCGGGGTCGGTGACGTCGAAGGCGCTGGACGTGACCCGGAAGCCGCGGGCCCTCAGCGCCGCCTCGGCCTTGGCGAGCTTGCTCTCGTCGCGGCCGTTGAGGACGATCTCGCAGCCGGCGCCCGCCAGGCCCTCGGCATAGGCGAGCCCGATGCCGCTGCCTGATCCGGTGATCAGGGCGCGGCGGCCGGTCAGGTCGAAGGTCTTGAGCGTCATGGTCTTGCCCTTTGGCGTTTCCTCGGTCGGGCGAGGAGCAAAGGCCAAGGCGCGCGCCGATGCAAGAGTCCGGCGGCACTTGTATGGTAGTTTCTACTCGGCGATGACCTTGACGAGTTCGCCGCCCCGCGGCTGCTCCCCGTCGCCGAGCCCGTTGAGGACGCGGAATCGCTCCTCCGCGCGGTCCGGCACCTGCATGCGCCGGGCGAAGGTCAGGGCGGTATCGCCCTCCCCGGCGCGCATGGTTCTCACCCGGGCGGGCTTCACGGCGGCCTCGGCGCTGGTCAGGCGTCGGAAGGTCTCCATCGAGGCACGGAAGGAGCCGTCGACCTCGGCATTGAGGTCGCGCGCCGCATAGATGATCCGGTAGACCTCGCTGCCGAAACGGACGACGAAGATGCGGAACGACCAGTCGCTGCCGCGGGCGACGGCCGTGGCGGCCTGGAAGCCGTTGATCGTCACCGCCTCCACCGTCTCCGGCGCAAGCCCATCGATCCAGCCGGAGGAGAGATAGGAGGTCAGCGCCTGGCTCGCCGGCACGCGGACGACGTCGAGGCGGATCGCCATCTCGTTGGGGCCGAGGCCGGTGACCGCCTGACGCGAATTCTCCAGCGTGAAGCCTTCCGGCGCCGTGACGGTGAATCCGAGGCGCGGGTGGATGAAGCTCCTCCCTCGAACGACGCCCTGGCGCGGATCCTCGCCGAAGGTGATGCCGTCGATGGCGCGCAGGTAGCGCTCGCGGTCGCGCGGGCGGCCGTCGGGCGCCATGTGCTGGCGGGCGGCGAGCACCGCCTGGCGGATGCGCTCCGGCGTCGAGGGGTGGGAGGCGAGGAAGTCCGGCCCGCCGCCGGAGGCCTGGCTCGGGGTGCGCAGCGCCGCGTTGCGGTCCATCGTCTCGAGGAAGCGCGAGGCGCCGTAGGGGTCGAAGCCGGCCTTGGCGATGAGGGCGACGCCGATCGTGTCGGCCTCCAGTTCCTGGCTGCGCGAGAAGCTGGCGAGCGACACCCGTGCCGCCTCCCGCCGCGCCTCGGCACCGGCCATGTCGTTGAGCAGGCGCGCCCGCATCACAGCGACCAGTTCGCTGGTGCGCACCTGGTCCTCGCGCTGGTTGGCGTGGCGGGCCGAGACATGCGCCATTTCGTGGCCGAGCACGGCGGCGAATTCGCTCATGTCGTTGATCAGCGCCAGCATGCCGCGGGTGATGTAGAGGTGGCCCGAGGGCAGCGCGAAGGCGTTGATGGTCGGCGAGTTGAGGACGGTCAGCCGGTAGCGCTGGTCGGGGCGGTCGGAGGCAGCGGCCAGCCGGTCGAGGACCTCGGTCGCAAGCCGCTCGATGCCGGGGGCGCTGTATTCGCCGCCGAAGGCAGTGAGAATGCGGCCGTGGTCGCGGCTGGTCAGCGGCGGCAGTCGCGTTTCGGTCGGGACAGGTTCGGGAACGGGGGCCGTGGTGTCCGGTGCCGTGGCGCAACCCGTCAGGACGAGCGCGAGCGCCAGCGTCGCCGCACGTGGCGACGGCCAATGCTGATACGCTGCTCCGGCGAACCGAGACACGGTCCTGGGCTACCTTGCACCCCGGCCGGGTGCCTCCGCGATGGTGATGGCCTCCGGCATCGCCGCCGCGATGAAGGGGCCGCGCCGGATCGTGACGACCCCGCGCACCCGCAGCATGTGCCCACGGATTGCGGCGGGTTCAAGCCCGAACTCCCGAAAGGCCGGCATGTCGCGTTCGTGGATCGTCACCGTCAGCGCCCCCGCCCGGGGCGGCCCGAAATTGACGTAGGTGATGCGATTCACCGTCCTGACGCTGCGCACGCGGCCGGTGGCGACGACGAAGCGACCGTCGGCTGCCGCCAGAGCCGCGACGTCATTTGTATCAAGAAGTGCCTCAGGCGTGGCCCAGATGCCACGCCTGGCGGTAGCCGCTTCCGTCTCCGCGGCCTCGAGAAGGCGCCAGCAGTCGCGGGGGACGAGGCGGGTGGCGGTGAGGCGGGCGAGACCGCGGCGCAGGAGATCGGCCTCGACAGGACCAGCGGTGCCGAGCGCCAGGGCCGGAATGCGTTCGTGTCGGTCGGCGGGTCCCAGGAGCGCGATCCGGGTGACGCGACCGGCCGGCACCGTCGCCTCGCCGGACAAGGCCGCCAAGCGGAAGCGGCGTCCGTCGACGGCGACGACAGTCAGGGGCGCTTCCGCGCGCAGCCCGGAGACCTCCTCGACCCGCTCGGGCGTGCAGGCGAGCGAGGTGAAGGGCGCGAGGGAGAGGGCTGCCGCCAGCAGGGCCGGCGCCCTCCTCACGGGTCAGGCGCCCCTGCGGTTCTGCCGGTTGCTGATGAGGTCGTCCACGACGGCCGGATCGGCCAGCGTCGAGGTGTCGCCCAGCGCGCCGAATTCGTCCTCGGCGATCTTGCGCAGGATGCGGCGCATGATCTTGCCCGAGCGCGTCTTCGGCAGGCCCGGCGAGAACTGGATGAGGTCCGGCGATGCGATCGGGCCGATCTCCTTGCGCACCCAGGCGACGAGCTCCTTGCGCAGGTCCTCGCTCGGCTCCTCGCCGCCCATCAGCGTCACATAGGCATAGATGCCCTGGCCCTTGATGTCGTGCGGATAGCCGACCACCGCGGCTTCCGAGACCTTGGGATGGGCGACGAGGGCCGATTCCACCTCCGCCGTGCCCATGCGGTGGCCGGAGACGTTTATGACGTCGTCGACGCGGCCGGTGATCCAATAATAGCCGTCGGCATCGCGCCGGCAGCCGTCGCCGGTGAAATACTTGCCGGCATAGGTGGAGAAATAGGTCTGCACGAAGCGCTCGTGGTCGCCGAACACGGTGCGCATCTGGCCCGGCCAGGAATCGGAGATGACGAGATTGCCCTCGCAGGCGCCTTCAAGCACCTTGCCCTCGGCGTCGACGATCTCCGGCTGCACGCCGAAGAACGGGCGCGTCGCCGAGCCGGGCTTCAGGGCCGTGGCGCCGGGGAGCGGTGTGATGAGGATGCCGCCGGTCTCGGTCTGCCACCAGGTGTCGACGATGGGGCAACGGCCCTCGCCGACCACGCGGTGATACCATTCCCAAGCCTCCGGATTGATCGGCTCGCCGACCGAGCCGAGCAGGCGCAGCGAGGCGCGCGACGTCTTCTTCACCGGCTCCTCGCCGGCGCCCATCAGCGAGCGTATGGCGGTGGGGGCGGTGTAGAAGGTGTTGACCTTGTGCTTGTCCACCACGTCCCAGAAGCGGGAGATGGAGGGATAGGTCGGGATGCCCTCGAACATCAGCGTCGTCGCGCCGTTGGCGAGCGGTCCGTAGACGATGTAGCTGTGGCCGGTGACCCAGCCGACATCGGCCGTGCACCAGTAGATGTCGCCGTCCTTGTAGTCGAAGACGTACTGGTGCGTCATCGAGGCATAGACGAGATAGCCGCCTGTGGAATGCAGCACGCCCTTCGGCTTGCCCGTCGAACCCGACGTGTAGAGGATGAACAGCGGATCCTCGGCGTTCATTTCCTCCGGCGCGCACTCGTCCGGCACGGTCGCGGCGAGGTCGGCATAGTAGTGATCGCGGCCCTCCTTCATGGCGACCGCCGATCCCGTGCGCTTCACCACCACGACGCTCTTCACCACGCCCGGGATCTTCTCCACGGCAGCGTCGACGTTGACCTTCAGCGGCACCTTGCGGCCCCCGCGCAGGCCCTCGTCGGCGGTGATGACGACGGAGGTCGCGGCATCCTCGATGCGGCCGGCGAGGCTGTCGGGGGAGAAGCCGCCGAAGACGATGGAATGGATGGCGCCGATGCGGGTGCAGGCCAGCATGGCATAGGCGGCCTCCGGGATCATCGGCAGGTAGATCGTGACCCGGTCGCCCTTCTTCACGCCCTGCGACTTCAGGACGTTGGCCCATTTCATCACCTGGGCGTGGAGCTGGCGGTAGGTGATCCTCGCGTCGTCCTTCGGGTCGTCGCCCTCCCAGATGATCGCTACCTGGTCGCCGCGCCTGGCGAGGTGCCGGTCGACGCAGTTATAGGAGACGTTGGTCGTGCCGTCCTCGAACCAGCGGATCGACACGTTGTGCGGGTCGTAGGAGGTGTTCTTCACCCGCGTATAGGGCTTCATCCAGTCGATGCGCTTGCCGTGCTCGCCCCAGAAGACCTCCGGCGCCTTCACCGAGGCCTCGTACATGGCCTTGTACTTGGCGTCGTCGACATAGGCGCGCGAGGCCCAGTCCGCGCTGACGGGATAGAGCTTGTCCGACATGGCTGTCCCCTCTCCGTGGCCGCCGGCGGCAACACGGCCGGCGACTCTGTCGTTTCCCCGGGATGGCGCCTTGTCCGGCCCCTTGTCCCTCATCGGGCCGACCATACGTCGGCGGAAGCCGGCGGCTCAAGCCGGCGCGCCTCACACTTTGGTCGCCCGCGCGGGCTGGCGCTTCGGCCGAATTGACCCCGGCCGGGCCGCCGCCGAATGTGGCCGCCCCTCCCGCCGACCGGACGACATGCCATGACAGCCGCTCTCGACACGATCCTCCGCCAGGCTGCCGATGCCGGCGAGGTGCCCGGCGTGGTCGCCATGGTGGGAAACCGCGAGGGCCTGCTCTACCAGGGCGGCTTCGGCACAAGGCGCCTCGGTGCCGATGCGCCCATGACCCCGGACACGGTGGCCTGGATCGCCTCCATGACCAAGGCGATCACCACGGTGGCGCTGCTGCAACTCGTCGAGGAGGGCAGGGTCGACCTCGACGCGCCCGCGGCCACCTACGCCCCCGCCATCGGCGAGGCGGCGCTGCTCCACGATTTCGACGCCGAGGGCCGGCCGCTGACGCGGGTGCCGGCGAAGGCCGTGACGGTGCGCCACCTCCTCACCCACACGGCCGGTTACACCTACGATTTCGCCTCCTCGGCCCTGCGCAAATACATGAAGGCGACGGGCCTTCCCGCCACCAACACGGGAAAGCTCGCCTCGCTGGAGGCGCCGCTGGTGGGCGAGCCGGGCGAGGCCTTCATCTACGGCATCTCCACCGACTGGGCCGGCCGCATCGTCGAGATCGTCACGGGCAAGCCGCTGGAGACCGTCTTCCGTGAGCGCATCACCGGCCCCCTCGGCATGGCCGACACCATGTTCCGCCTCGGCGAGGGCCAGATGGCGCGCCGCGCCACCGTCCACGGCGTCACCGAGGACGGCACCTATGTGCCGACCGAGATGGTGGTGGTGCAGGAGCCGGAATTCGCCTCCGGCGGCGGCGGGCTCTATGCGACGGCGGGCGACTACCTGACCTTCCTGCGCATGATCCTCGCCGGCGGGACGTTCGGCGGCACCCGCATTCTCGGCGCGGAGAGCATTGCCGGGCTGTCGACCGACCAGATCCCGCAGCTCTCGGTGCCGGCCCTCGGGCTGATGTCTCCCATGGGCCTCAGGAGCGCCGACTTCTTCCGTGGCCGGCCCGCCGGCTGGACCCTCGGCTTCCAGCAGAACCGCGAGCCGACCCCGGAAGGCCGGCCGGCCGGCTCGCTGTCCTGGGCAGGGTTCGCCAACACCTTCTACTGGATCGATCCGAAGACCGGCCTTGCCGGGGTGTTCCTCACCCAGATCGTGCCCTTCTTCGATCCGCGGGCGGTCAAGCTGTTCCGGGATTTCGAGGCGGAGGTCTATCGCTCGCTGGCGTAAGGGAGGAAGAGCGCCACCCGTACCTTCCCCTGCTCGCAAGGCTCGCAGGAGAGGGGGACTTCGACGTCCCGATACCGCCTCTTCGGCCGCGCCAGGCGCATCGCCTGGCGTCGCAAGCAACGCGGTAGTCCCTCTCTCCTCGCGCCAGCGAGGGAAGGGGGAGGGTGGGGCATAACGGGGCTGTGCCCGGAAAGTTGGCTACTCCGCCGCCTTCGGCAGCTCGACGCCGGCCTCGCGCAGCACCTCTTCCGTATCCTGACCCAGCCGCGGCGGCGACAGGCGGGTGGAGGCGGGGGAGGCCGCGTAGTTTACCGGGTGCTTCATGTCGACCCAGGTGTAGCCGTCGGGATGGGCGCGCTTCTGGAAGAATCCGACGGCCTTCAGGTGCGGGTCCTCCATCAGGTCGTCGAAGCGGTTGATCGGCGCGAAGGGAATGGCCTTCTCGCTCAGCACCTTCTCCCAGTCGGCATTGGTGCGGGTGGCGACCAGCGCGTCCATCATGGAGTAGAGCTCCTGGATGTTGCGCATGCGCGCTTCGTAGGTCGCGAATTTCGGGTCGGAATTGAGCTCCGGCCGTCCGGCCAGGGCGAAGAAGTCGGACCAGTTCCGGTCGCTGTAGGGCACGATGCCGATCCAGCCGTCCTTCGACTGGTAGGGCCGGCGGTCGGGATTGTGGATGCGGCCATAGCCGAAGCCGGTGCCGGCCGGCGCCGGGTCATAGACGTGGCCGTAGAGGTTCTCGTGCATGACGAAATGCGTGTAGCACTCGAACATCGGCACCTCGACGAACTGGCCTTCGCCGGTGCGCTGCTTGTGGAACAGGGCGGCCAGCACCGCCTGCACCATGAACAGGCCCACCGTCTTGTCGGCGGCGAGGGTGGGCAGGTAGCGCGGCGCCGGATTGCCGTCGACGCGCGGCAGGATGTCGGCGCCGCCCGAGACGCCCTGGATCAGGTCGTCATAGGCGGGACGCCCGGCATAGGGCCCGTCGGCGCCGAAGCCGGCGGCATGGATGTAGATGAGGTTCGGCAGCCGGCTCTTGAGGCTGTCGTAGTCCATCTTCAGGCGGGCGGCGGTGTCCATCCTCATGTTGGAGCAGACGACGTCGCAGGATCTGGCGAGCGCGATGCAGGCTTCCTGGTCCTCGGGGCGCTTCAGGTCGAGGGCCACCGACTTCTTGTTCTTGTTGTACATCATGTAGAGCGGGCCCATGCCCGGCCCCGCCGCCTCCGGCCAGGCGCCGGGCTTGCGCATGATGTCGCCGCCGTCGGCCGGGCTCTCGACCTTGATCACCTCGGCGCCCATGTCGCCGAGCAGCATGGTCGCATAGGGCCCGAGGATGACCGAGGTCAGGTCGAGGATGCGGATGCCGGCGAGCGGGCCGCGCGGCGCGGTGGACTGGGACATGGGTCGAGCCTCGAGGAGGGACGAAACGGCGTTTCGCCGATGATAGCGGGCGGGTGGGCGCTTGCGAAGCGCCGCGCCGGGACCGTGCTCCGCGCGGAATGGATGCCGGCGCTCAGGGGTCGATGCCGCCCATCCGGCAGACGGTGGCCCATTCGGCGTCCGTCACCGGCTGGACCGAGAGCCGCGACAGTTTCAGCAGCGCCATCTGCGCCAGATCCGGCGCATGTTTCACCGCCTCGAGGCTGACCGGGGTCTTCAGCGGCTTCACCGCCTTGACGTCGACCACGACCCAGGGATCGCCCGCCTCCGCCGTCGGGTCCGGATAGGCCTCGCGGATCACCTCGACGATGCCGACGATCTCCTTGCCCTCGTTGGAATGGTAGAAGAAGCCGCGGTCGCCGGCCTTCATCCGCATCAGGTTGAGCTTGGCGGCGTGATTGCGCACGCCGTCCCAGAACGTCCCCTTCTCGCCCGCCGCCACCTGCTGGTCCCAGGACCATTTGAAGGGCTCGGACTTGTAGAGCCAGTGCGCCATCACTGGCCCTCGATCTTCGGGCCGGTGGCGACCGAGGGGATGAGCTTGCGGAAGGCGTCGAGCTCGGTGACGAAGCGGTCGAACTCGGCCAGGGTCATGGTGGTGCGCCCATCCGAGAGCTCGATGACGACGATCGGCTCGCCGCCTGTGCGCCGCTTCATCAGCTTGGCGACTGGGAAGACAACCGAATGTTTGAGGTCAAAGGGATGGGTCTCGGCGACGAGATCGGACCCCATGGCCTTGGTGGCGGCCTCGACGCCTCGCGCCAGCTTGTCGAAGAAATTGGTCATCGCCCGGTGCCTCGCCTCTCGTTGTTGCCTATCGCCTTACTCCGCCCGCTGCGGCCGCGCCATCAGCTGCACGATCGCCTGGTCGACGTCGATGATCCCGCCGAGAACGGCATCGACGGCTTCGGCGATCGGCATGTCGATGCCGGCTTCGCGGGCCTTCTCCACCAATATCTCTGCGGTGAGCGCGCCTTCCGCAAGCGCTCCCTTGCCGGAGACCAGTTCCAGCCCCTTGCCCTCGCCGAGGGCGTGGCCGAGGGCGAAATTGCGCGACTGCAGGCTGGAGCAGCTGAGGATGAGGTCGCCGAGGCCCGACAGGCCCATCAGCGTCTGCGGACTTGCACCGAACCGGGTGCCGAACCGCGTCAGCTCGGCAAAACCGCGGGCGGTGATGGCCGCCGTGGCGCTGGCGCCGAGCTTGCGGCCGGCGACGATGCCTGCGGCGATCGCCAGCACGTTCTTAGTCGCGCCGCCGATCTCGACGCCGCGCAGGTCGGTGGAGTGATAGAGGCGGAAGGCCGGGGAGCCCAGCGTCGCGGCGATGTGCCGCGCCACCGCCTCGTCGCTCGCCGCCACCGTCACCGCCGTCGGCAGGCCGCGGTCGATATCGGCGGCAAAGCTCGGCCCTGAGAGCATGGCG
Organism: Pseudomonadota bacterium; assembly: GCA_023416965.1. GTDB lineage: Bacteria > Pseudomonadota > Alphaproteobacteria > Rhizobiales > Phreatobacteraceae > Phreatobacter. The sequence goes on from JAEZGJ010000041.1 coordinate 9,648, forward strand.
GGCACGGCGGCCGGCACCTCCGCCGCCACCACGTCGGAGAGGAAGCTGCCGGTTCCCCGCTCGATGCCCTTGGCGCAGACGACGAGCGGCGTTCCCGGCCGGATATGGGGTGCGGCCTCGGCCAGCACAGGCCGCAGGGACTGGGCCGGCACGACGACGAGGATCATGGCCGCGCTCGCCGCCTCGGACAGCGACGAGGTGGCCGTCACCCGCTCGTGGATCTGCGCGCCGGGGAGCCTTGCAGCATTGGTCCGGCGGCCGTTGATCTCCGCCACCACGGCGGCATCCCGCGCGAAGAGGATGACGCGCCGGCCAGCCCGCGCCGCCACATTGGCGAGAGCCGTGCCGAAGGCGCCAGCCCCGAGCACCGCCACGCTGGTTTCCGTCGTCATCGCGCCGCCCCTTGCCCGAACCTCATGCGTCGAACCTCATGCCTTGGCCCCGAGCCGCCCCGAGCCGATCGTTGCCGCACCGGCGTCGAGAGGCCAGCGCGCCCGCGGCGCGATGTCGAGCGGGTCGCTGAACCCGGCCATCAGCCTCTCCGCCCCGGCCCAGGCGATCATCGCGCCGTTGTCGGTGCACAGTTTCGGCGGCGGCACCACCAGCGGCAGGCCGGCCGTATCCGCCGTTCGCTGGAGGACCGCCTTCAGCGCCTGATTGGCGCCGACTCCGCCGGCGACGACCAGCGCGGTCGGCTCGCCGTGGCGGGCGCGGAACAGCCGGATCGCCTGCTTGCAGCGGTCCGCCACCATGTCCGCCACCGCCGCCTGGAACGAGGCGCAGAGATCGGCGACATCCGCCGCGGAGAGCCTTCCCGAGGCGTCCCGGAGGTCCTCCGCCGCCAGCCGGACCGCCGTCTTGAGGCCGGAAAGCGAGAAATCCGGCTCCGCCCGGCCCTGCAACGGCCGCGGAAAGGCGAAGCGGCGGCCGTTGCCGGCGAGCGCCCGTCGCTCCACCTCGGGGCCGCCCGGGTAGGGCAGGCCGAGGAGCTTGGCGACCTTGTCGAAGGCCTCGCCGATGGCGTCGTCGATCGTGGTGCCGAGCTTGGCATAGTCGCCGACGCCGCGGACCGCGAGAAGCTGGGTATGGCCGCCGGAGACGAGCAGCAGCAGATAGGGAAAGGCGACGGCATCGGTGAGCCGTGCGGTGAGCGCATGGGCTTCCAGGTGGTTCACCGCCACCAGCGGCTTGCCCAGCACCAGCGCCATGGCCTTGGCCGTGGTGAGCCCGACGAGCACGCCGCCGACGAGGCCCGGCCCGCCGGCCGCCGCCACCGCGTCGAGTTCCCCCGCCTGGACGCCGGCCGTGCGCAGCGCCTCGGCCGTCACCCGGTCGACGATCTCCACATGGGCGCGCGCCGCAATTTCCGGCACCACGCCGCCATAGGGGGCATGGTCCTCGATCTGGCTGCGCACCACGTTGGACAGGATCGCGCCGCGCCCTTCGGCATCGACCCGCACCACCGCCGCCGCCGTCTCGTCGCAGGTGGTCTCGATCCCGAGCACCAGCATGAAGGCCTGTTCCCCTGCGCGGGCGGCGCGACGGGTCTTCCTGTCCGCCGATCCCTCGCTATGATCCGGGTCCCGCGTATCACCGGACATTCCCATGGCGCAATCGCCCTTCCTCCGCATCGGCACCCGAGGCTCCGCCCTGGCGCTGGCCCAGGCCCATCTGGTGCGACGGCTCCTCGCTTCGGCGCATGGCGTCTCCGAGGACGACATCGAGGTGCAGATCATCAAGACCACGGGGGACGCGATTCTCGACCGGCCGCTGTCGGAGGCCGGCGGCAAGGGGCTCTTCACCAAAGAGATCGAGGAGCAGCTCATCGACGGCCGCATCGATCTCGCGGTCCATTCCTCCAAGGACATGCCGACGGTCCTGCCGGAGGGGCTGGGGCTCGTCTGCTTCCTGAAGCGCGAGGACGTGCGCGACGGCTTCATCGGCCGCGTCGCCCCCACCCTCGCCGGCCTGCCGAAGGGCGCGGTGGTCGGATCCTCGTCCCTCCGCCGCCAGGCGCAGATCCGCCGCGAGCGCCCCGACCTCGAGGTCGTCACCTTCCGCGGCAACGTGCAGACCAGGCTTGCGAAGCTCAATGCGGGGGAAGTCGCGGGCACGATGCTCGCCATGGCCGGCCTCAACCGGCTGGGCATCGCCCACGAGGTGACGGAGATCGTCGCCGCCGACCGCTTCCTGCCGGCCGTCGGTCAGGGCGCCATCGGCATCGAGACGCGGCTCGACGACAGCCGCACCCGCGACCGGCTCGCGCCGCTCGACCATCGGCCCACCGCCCTGGCGCTTGCCGCCGAACGTGCCTTCCTCGCCGTCCTCGACGGCTCCTGCCGCACGCCCATTGCCGGCCTCGCCTCTCTCGACGGCGAGGGCCTGTCCTTCACCGGCGAGATCCTCCGCCCCGACGGCAGCGAGAGCCACGTGGCGGCGCGTTCCGGCACGGCCGCCGACGCCGTCGCCCTCGGCCGCGACGCCGGTGCCGAACTGAAGGGGCGCGCCGGAGCCGGCTTCTTCGGGCCGGCCTGATGCGCGTCCTCGTGACGCGGCCGGAGCCCGAGGCATCGCGCACGGCGGCCGCTCTCACGGCCCTCGGCCACGAGCCGGTC